>NZ_JAMYLV010000056.1:0-20130 GCF_040318195.1 Mesorhizobium sp. M1273
CCGTGGGCGTTCTCTCGTCGTGTTGTACAACACCGCCCGGCCGCATTCCCAAATCGCCTGGCAGACACCGGCCGAGTTCGCCACCACCTTCAATCTGCGACGGTCGCTCGCGCTGCGCGATGCCAAAGGCTCCGCGCCAGCGCCCGTCGCTTCACCCGCCCAGCAGGGCACAACCCACGCCGGAAACGAACTCAAAACTGGATAGAAACTGGGGGCAACGTCACCCGGCCTGTTCCGCGTTGCAGTCGATTGTTTGGCGCACCAAGATTCCAGATCAAGTGTTTGGAATACGATAGCAGTTGCCTCGGCAGGGGTTACAAACATTCGCGGACAAACATGCCTGCGCTGTGAAGAGCACGGCGACCGGCGCTCAACCCCGCATTCCAAACCGGCCAAGCGTGAATCATATGCGGCCAAATTTCGAGACCTACTTTAACGTCAGCCGCGCCAGCGGCTTCGGCGAGCCGAGTTGCGTCCGACAACAGCGTCTCGGCCGAACCGGCTTGTATCAGCATTGGGGGAAATCCGCTCAGATCGGCGAACAAGGGCGAGATCAGCGGATCGCGCCGACCAACGCCATTGGGAACATAGGCCGTTGCCAGTTCCTCCAAATACGCCCGGTGGATGATAGGGTCGATTGCGTCCTTGGTTGATAGTGTCGCGCCGGACATCGAAAGGTCCGTCCAGGGCGAAACCAGCCAAAGACATTGCGGCAACGGCTCGCCTGCCGTGCGCAATATACTGACCAGGCACAGAGTGAGGTTGCCGCCCGCACTGTCTCCGCCAACCACGATGCGATCCGACGCGATGCCTTGCCGGCTCAGAAAGCGCCATGCGGTGAGTGCGTCTTCATGTTGCGCAGGGAAAGGATGTTCCGGTGCGCGGCGATAGTCGATCGCGAGGGTGCGCATTCCCATTCCCCGACCTGCCTCGGTCACCATTCGACGATGACTTTTAAGAGAGCCGGAGCAGTAGCCACCACCGTGGAAAAACAGCAGAATCTTGTCCCTGTCACTCCCAGGCGCCAGCGACCACTCTCCCTCGAGGCCATCGAAAACCACATGCTCGCATCGGATGTCCTCCGCGACTGGCCACACCGAACCGACTTCGTCGAGCCGTGCCCGGCGTTCGTCCCAGCGGACCGTTCGAGGCTTTGAGGTCAACAACCTGCGGACGGCGTTGATCTCCGTCAGATCGAGGTGTTCGTCCGCATCGCTCATTTTGCTTCCCTAGCCTCATCAAGCGTAGAAAACGGCATATAGCAGCAGCACACGTCATCGTATAAAGGGCCAATGCCAGCACTGGGAATTTTCGTTACACTTGCGCCGCGGCGAATACACGGGACGACGGGTCGCCCGTAAACCCGCTTGTTATCTTTTAGCACTGGCTCACCCCCCACATGATCGAATTATTCCATCTGGTATTTGGCCGCTTCGGGTCAAAAACGGAGGTCTAGCGGATCGCTCGGGAGTGTGGCGCTCACAGCCTGCTCGCTGGACGGGCAAGGCGATCGGCGCTACCTTCCGGAACAAAGAAGCTAGGCAACCTTGAGGGAAAAGGGCAATGACCGTGCACAGCGATGCCATGAAAGACGCCATTGGCCAGACGCGGGCGAAATGGGGATGGTTCGTCGCGCTCGGGGTGCTGCTGCTTGTCTTCGGCGGCATTGCCTTCGGCAATCTGTTCATCGCAACCGTCGCCTCGGTCTTTGTCGTGGGCTGGCTGATGCTGATGGCCGGCATTGTCGAGATCATCCATGCCTTCGGTGTGAAGACATGGGGCCGCTTCTTCTATTGGCTGCTCAGCGGCCTCCTCTATGCCGTCGCCGGCTTCTTCGCGTTCGACAATCCGGTCCTCGCCTCGACGGTGCTGACCTTCCTCCTGGCGGTCGCGCTTCTTGCCTCAGGCGTGCTCAGGGCCTGGGTCGGCTACAGCCACCGGCCACAGCCCGGCTGGGGCTGGGTGGTCGCGGCCGGCGTCATCAGCGCGCTGGCGGGACTGGTCATCGCCATGGGCTGGCCGGTCAACAGCGTGTGGGTGCTGGGCCTGTTCCTGGCCGTCGACCTGATCTTCCAGGGTTGGAGCTTCATCGCTCTTGGCTTGGCGCTGAAGAGATAAATTCTGGTTGAGCATGATCTTAATCGGAAAACCGGTTCCCACTTTTTTGCTTCGCTGACCTTCGGTTCGGGACCATGCTCTAAAAAGCTATGGCCGCGTCCAGCCCGGAAAGCGGCCTGACGCCGGCGAGCAGTGCCTTCGCCTCGGCCTCGTCACGCTTCATCTGGGCGACCAGCGCGTCAAGCCCGTCGAATCTCACCTCCGAGCGCAGGTAGCCGAAGAAGGACACGGCACAAATCTCGCCGTAGAGGTCGCCGGAAAAGTCGAAGACGAAGGTCTCCAGCAATGGCGCGCCATTGTCGTCGACCGTCGGCCGGCGGCCGAAGCTGGCGACGCCATCGTGAAGCGAACCGTCGGCGCGGCGGAAGCGGACGGCATAAATCCCTTCCTTGAGGGTGGCTTCCGGCGAAAGCCTCATGTTTGCGGTCGGAAAGCCGAGTGTCCGGCCGAGCTGCTGGCCGCCGATCACCTCCGCCTCGACGGTGAAACGGTAGCCGAGCAAACCGGCGGCCTCGGCCACATTGCCCTCGCACAGCAGCGTGCGTATGCGGCTCGACGACACCACCTCGGCGCTTTCGTCGCGAAACGCATCCACCAGCGTGACGCCGAAGCCGTGGCGCTCGCCGGCAGCCATCAGATAGGCCGGGCCGCCCTGGCGGTCCTTGCCGAAATGGAAATCGAAGCCGGTGACGGCGTGGCTTATGCCGAGATTGCGCTCGAGCACGCCGGTGACGAAAGCCTCCGCCGACAAGGCGGCGAACTCGCGTGTGAACGGCTGCTCGACCAGCGCCGCAAAGCCCAGATGCGACAACAGCCGTGCCTTCATCGGCGGCGGCGTCAGCACGAACAACGGCATGTCCGGCCTGAACACCTTTCGCGGATGCGGTACGAAGGTCAGCACCAGGGCGGGTACGCCTCGACGCTCCGCTTCGGCGCGCGCGCGTTCGAGCACCGCCTGGTGGCCGCGGTGGACGCCGTCGAAATTGCCGATAGCCACCACGCCGCCGCGCAGATGGGCCGGCAGCGGTGCGGTTGCGGAAATGCGTTCGAACATTGCCGTCATGGCTTGAACCTATTGCAGCCTGGGAATCACCGCGACCGGCCTGTAGCCATATTTTTCCAGGAAGGCCGCGAGCCTGGCCGGATCCGGCTGCAGCGTCTCACCGTAATCACGGGCATGGATGCCGCCCGATACGTAGAGCACGTCGAAGCCATTGTCGGCCGCGCCCTTGATGTCGGTCATCATGCCGTCGCCGATGGCCAGAACTCGCGAACGCTCGACCGGGCGGCCGAGAATGACGGCGATCTCCTTCATGGCGACATCATAGACCGGCGCGTAGGGTTTGCCGGCGATCAGCGTGCGTCCGCCAAGCTGTGCGTATTCGCGGGCCAAAGCGCCCGCGCACCAGATCATGCGTTCGCCGCGCTCGACGACGATGTCGGGATTGGCGCAAATGAAGGGCAGGTTCCTGGCACGCAGCCGCAGCAGAAGATCGGCATAATCCTCCGGCTTCTCCACCTCGTCATCGAACAGGCCAGTGCAGACCACGCCGGATGCTTCGAACTCCTCGACGAGTTCGACGTCGAGGCCCTCATAGAGCGTGAAATCCCGATCGGCGCCTATGTGGAAGATCTTTCGCGGCCCTTCCGCGATCAGGTCGCGGGTAACGTCGCCGGACGTCACGACACGGTCGTAGGCGGCGGGAGGAACGCCGATGGCGTTCATCTGCGCCACCACGTCGGCGCTGCGACGCGGCGAATTGGTGATCAGCACGACAGGTATTTTCGCCGCGCGAGCAGCGATCAGCGCGGCAGCCGCCGCCGGGAAATGCCATTCGCCGTTGTGCACCACGCCCCAGACGTCGCACAGGATGGCTGAATAGGCTCCCGACAAGTCTGCGAGCGAACCGATGATGTCGGGCGAATCCGCCATGCCGTTGTCCCTGTACCATGATGCTTGCAAGCGCCGCGACCGACGGTCCGCCGCGACCGGCTGGGATTAACCGAAGCGCTTCACCCTGTCACCAGCTTTCATAGCGCCGCAAGATTGTCGCACGGGGACGCCGGCGAGCACGCGATGGTGAAAGCTTTTCTTTTCCAGCGCCTTATCCCCTTTTTTAGAGGCTTTGCCGCGGGAAGCTCGGAGCAGCATTGCCGATTGCGGACGCGTGGTTAACAGGGATTGAAAACCCGTACCGGCCTTGAACGTATTTCAGCAATCGGAAATTTAAAAATGCGTGGCATCGTCCGGGAAAAATGGGGCGGGCGGGAATGCTGAAGGCAATAGTCGGAGAATTCCGACACGACAGACGTGGCAACTACTCGTTAATGACTGCAATCACCATTGTGCCGCTGATGGCCGGTCTGGCGCTCAGTGTCGACTACGGGGAGTTGCTGCGCCAAAAGCACGAAACGCTGAACGCCCTTGATGCGGCCGGCCTCGCCGCCGCCCAGCAGATCGTTGCCGGCGCCAGCGACGACGACGTCAAGGCCTACGCCAAGACATTTTTCGAAACCAATCTCGCACGTATCGACCCGGCGAATACAGCGCTGACCGTCACGCTGCCCAACAACAATGCCGGCGGCGGCACCCTGAAGCTCTGCGCCAGCCTCACCTTCCATCCCTATTTTCTACCGGCCGCCAGCCTGCTGATCGGCGGCACGGCAAGCGACACGACCTTCACCGAATGTTCGGAACTCCGCCTCAAGAACACCCTCGAAGTCGCGCTTGTGCTGGATAATTCCGGCTCGATGAGCGATCTCGGCTCCGGCACCGGCGAGAAGCGAATAAACCTGCTGAAGTCGGCCGCCAAGCAGCTTGTCGATACGCTGGCGCTTCAGGCGCAGCAGATGAAGCAGATCACCAAACCGGTGCAGTTTTCTCTCGTGCCGTTTGCGGCCTCGGTCAATGTCGGCCCTACCCACGACCAGGACGGCTGGATGGATCAGGACGGCATCTCCCCGATCCAGCACGAGGATTTCGACTGGACGACGATGAGTGCCGCCAACAATCCGGACAAATATGCCGAGAAGCTCAACGGCGTCTGGTACAAGCGCGGCGCCGGCTGGGGCGAGACCAAGGACCAGCCGCTGACCCGTTTCAGCCTCTACGCCGACATGACGGTCGAATCGGGCCGCGAAGAGGTACCCAATTCGAAGCAATATGTCTGCGACACATACAAGAGGAACGGCACCTGCCAGTACGGCCACTGGAGCGCACCGGAATATATCTACACCACAAGCCGCTATGCGAGCTGGCAAGGTTGCGTCGAGGCACGGCCATATCCCTACAATGTCGACGACACCACGCCCGATACAGCCGCGCCGGCCACGCTTTTCGTGCCGATGTTCGCCCCGGATGAGGCTGGCACTCTGTGGCTCGATTTCAACCGTGACGGCATCAACGACGTCATCGGCACGTCCTACAATTACGGCAACAACTGGTGGGCCGATTGGCCCTATGTCGCCGGTCCTACCGCTTCCCAGCGCCAGTCTGACATGCGCAAATATTTCCTGGTAAAACCATACGGTTCGCAATCCGCAGCCGCAGGCGATGGGCCGAATTCCTCCTGCACCACCAACCCGATCACGCCGTTGAAGGACGTCAGCCAGAACGCAGAGAAGCAGGAGATCAAGGACGCCATCGACGCCATGGCGCCGAACGGCAACACGAACGTGCCGGAGGGCCTTGCCTGGGGCTGGCGAACTGTATCGAGCAACCCACCGTTCACCGATGGTCGGCCGAACAGCGAGAGGGGCAACGACAAGGTGGTCGTGGTGCTGACCGACGGAGCCAATACCTATAGCGCCGTCAGCGACAGCTACGCCAACAACAGGTCGACCTACGCCGCCTACGGCTACACCGGCCTGACCTATCCGGGATCTGGAAGCGTAACCCGCCTGTTCATGAATACCAGCACCGATGTCGGCAAGACCACCTATACCGGTGCCAACTATACGGCAGCACTCGACGAGCAGATGAAAACGCTCTGCGCCAACGCAAAGAATTCGAACATTCTGGTGATGACGGTGGCGCTCGACCTGTCGCCTACGGATGCCGGCGACAAGAAGGCAATCGATGCGCTGAAGGCGTGTTCCTCGGATTCGCGCTTCCGCAAGGATCCGGCGGACCCGAGCAAGCCGGCCAAGCTGTTCTGGAATGCGACGGGCGCGACGCTGTCCGACAATTTCAAGGAAATCGCCAACGAATTGTCGAACCTGCGCATCGTCGGCTGAAGGCGATGGGATTGGCGACTAAGGCAGGGGGGCCCGGCGCGCTGGCGCAAAGGCTCCTGCCGCCATGCCCTTGCGGGTGATGGAAGCATGTGGTGAGTGTCCCCACCGGAGATGCGCTCTTGCCTGAACCCGCCAACCATCTTGCCTTCGCGCTGGTCTGCCTCGGTATGGTGCTGACGCCCGGCCCGAACATGATCTATCTGATCTCGCGCTCGCTGTCGCAAGGGCCGAAGGCCGGACTGATCTCGCTGGGCGGCGTGGCGCTCGGTTTTTTGTTCTACGTGCTGTCGGCGGCGTTCGGCATCACCGCGTTGCTGCTCGCCGTGCCCTTTGCCTATGATGTGCTGCGCCTTGCCGGCGCGCTCTATTTGCTGTGGCTCGCCTGGCAAGCGGTGAAGCCCGGTGGGCGCTCGCCCTTCCAGATCCGCGAACTGCCGAGAGACAGGCCGCGCAAGCTGTTCGCCATGGGCCTGATGACCAACCTGCTCAACCCGAAGGTGGCAGTGCTCTATCTGTCGCTGCTGCCGCAATTCATCAGCCCCGGCAAGGGCCACGTGCTGTCGCAGCTTCTGGTGCTCGGTGCCACACAGGTCGCGATCAGCCTGACCGTCAACGCCATCATCGCGGTGACGGCCGGCTCGATCGCCCTCTTCCTCGCCGGGCGGCCGCTATGGCTGGTGATCCAGCGCTGGATGATGGGCACGGTGCTGACCGCGCTGGCCGTCAAGATGGCAACCGACGCGCAACGCTGATCGGTCCTACATCGGCCGCCGGTCCGGCTGTGCCCGCTCCGGTTCGACCACCCTGCGATAAAGATGCCAGGTCGCGTGGCCAAGGATAGGCATGACGACGGCAAGCCCGGCAAATAGCGGGATCGAGCCGATGACCAGCAGCACGGCGACCATCAGGCCCCACAGCGCCATCTGCAGCGGGTTTGTCAGAACTGCCCTTGCCGACGTCTCGATTGCCGAGACCGCGCCGACATCGCGGTCGAGCAGCAGCGGAAAGGCGACGACGGTCGTCGCCAGCACGATCGCGGCAAAGGCGAACCCGGCCAGGTTGCCGAGCAGGATCAGTGTCCAGCCCTTGCTGGTCGTCAGCACTTCGCGAATAAAGCCGACAATAGAGGCCGGAGGCTGATTGCCGTACAGGCTGGTGTAGATCGATTGCGCGGTGAACAGCCAGAGCAGGAACAGTACCACCAGCATTATACCGATGACTGCAATCGCGGGCAGCGCCGGCGAGTGGCGCACGTCGAGCGCATGCCACCAGGATGTATCCATGCCGAACTCGCGCCGGCGGCTGATTTCGTAAAGGCCGATTGCGGCGAACGGGCCGACCAAAGCGAAGCCGGACATCAGCGGATAGATGAGCTGGATGGCGTTCGAGCCCGAGGTCCACTGCGTCAGGATCAGGCCGACCACCGGATAGATCAGGCACAGGAACACATAATGCGACGGCTTGGCCCAGAAATCCTCTACGCCGAGACGGAGCGCATCGATCAGATCCTCGGTGCTGATGCGGCGCACCGTGGGCTGTACATGCATTCCACGTGCGTCCGCCATGACATGAAAGCCGGCCATAACCTTTCTCCCGTGTGTCGGAGCGGTCACCGCCAGGATGGCCGCCCGCAGCTGCCACTTCAACAACGCCCGTATGATAGCCGATCTCGGCGTGCTTGTCGCCACCGCCCGGCGCCGGGGCACCGGGCGCTGAACGAACAGTTTACACCGCGAAGCGATCGATCACCTCGGCCAGCGGCACGTGACCGAGGCAAGCGCCGGACCCGGCGGGCTTTTCGCCAGCCTCGACAGCGAGCGCGTATCGCACGGCCGGATCGGCTTCGATGCGGCGGCGTAGCGCCGCCAGCCTGGGATAAGCGGCGCCGTCGACCGCCTGGTGGAACTCCGCCCAGCGCGCTACGCCGATCAGCGTGGTATCGGCAAGCGTCGGCCGGTCGCCGACCAGGAAATCCGTGTCGAGGATCATCGCCTCGAGCTGGTCATGGCGGTTGGTAACGACCTTGCGGCCGAAATCACGCAAGGTCGCCAGCAGCACCGGTTCGGCCGATTCCATTTCGTAAGCCGCCCAGAGCGGGGTGAAAGCGGCGGTGAAACCGGTGTTCACGAAAGCCATCAGCTGATGCATCCGGTCGCCCTCCGGCGAGCGAGGATCGAAGCTGATACGGCGTTGCGTGTCGCGGGCTTCGAGCCAGGCGGCAATCGCCATGGTCTCGGTGAGCACCCTGCCTTCGTCGGTGATCAACACCGGCGTTTCCTGACGGCCGTTGATGCTGGCATAGGCGTCGTTCTTCATCTCAGTGAGCATATCGACGCGACACAGGCGGTAGGGTTGTCCGACGCGTTCAAATGCAGCGACAAGCCCCATCGAACTTCCCAGCGGGAAGCCGTAAAGGAGAACAGGTTCCATTTCTTTGTCTCTTCCATGATTTAGGGATTACGCTGCGCAGCGAAACTTGACCCTAAACGCTGGTCGCGCCATGTAAATTACGCACTATTCTGTAACCAGGTCCCCGCCATGAAAGATGTCGTCTCACGCTGCCCGATCGAGGAGACCATGCGTGTGCTCAGCGGTCGCTGGCCCACCTTGCTGCTCTACTACCTCAAGGACGGGACCAAGCGCTTCAGCGATTTGAGGCGTGACAACCCGACAGTTTCGCACCGCATTCTGGCGCTGGAACTGCGCAAGCTGGAGGAAGCCGGGATCGTGCGGCGAACGGCGCGTACCGGCTACCCGCTACGCGTGGATTACGACCTCACGGAGCCCGGTCTCAAGCTTGTGCCACTCATCGACGCCCTGGGCGATTGGTGGGAAGATACCGAGGACGATCGGGCCAGCCGGGCTACATCGACGCCGGAAACCAAACTCGTGGCGGCGGAATAGCCGACCGGCGATCACCGCGCCGCCAAGAACTGCCGGCGAGAGCCCAGCGCTCCAAGCCGTTCATACATTAGATCCCGCAAGACCAAGGCGACCGGCTATGAGGCGCGCCGTTGTGGTCGGCCAAACCGGACAAGGCACGGGCCATCCAGCACCAACTCCTGTAGCATAGCTCGCCAATCCCGATCACCTGACCCGCCGTTCGATCTCATTGCCCGATCAGATCGGCTTGACTATGCTGGATGGCTGTCGCTTTCGATCCTGACGTGAACGAAGAGCCTACTTATCCTGTTGAAGTTTCTCCTGAGACTCTGCCATTTGATCGTCCCCAAGTTCCATATTGTGCATCGTTGCAATCAACCATTCGTCATGATCCCGCGTCGCCACTACGCTGATTAATCCGCGCCGACGCGGCCATTCGTTTCCCATCGGATCGAGCGCGCCAGTCATAGACCACCGCAGGTCGAGCGTGGCAACATCAGGGCGAACAAGCCTGTTCCGCACGCTTTCGGCGGATAGATGGCTGTGCTTGAACATCTTCTCAAAAATTGGGGCATGGAACTGCTCGATCTTGTCACGTCCAGTCGCCTGCATACCGAAGACGTTTGTAAACTCGGCATCTGCCGCGAATACGGCGGCAAAGGCGCGAGCATCGTGACGATTCCAAGCTTCGATCAGCCTGTGCGCGACACTTTCCACCCCTTCAGTTCGGATGTTGCCGGTAGCCATGCTGACCTCCTGTCATATAGTTCTGTTGCCATACTATATGGGCACCATATAAGTTTGGAAAGATGGATAATCAGCCATACACGCAGTCTCTGCTTCTCTATGCTTATCAATCGTCGGCGAGCGCTTTGGTCCAGGTTCTCCGGGAGAGCGGCCATTCGGCAATCAAGCCCAAACACGGCGCTGTATTCGCCAACATCGACGCGGAAGGAACCCGATCCAGCGTCCTCGCAGAGCGTGCTGGCATTGGCAAAGCATCGATGGGTGAGTTGATCGATGAACTGGAGCGCCTTGGTTATGTTCGGCGTTCGCATGATCCGAACGACCGACGGGCCAAATTAATCGTTGCAACTGACGCGGCGCTTGCGGTGATCCGGACCGTCCACGATTTCAATCAGCGTCTCGAAGACCAATACCGAAGGCTGCTTGGTGCTCAGGCGTACGAATCGCTCCGGTCGTCACTGCAAGCGATATCCCCCAGCAAAAATTTGCAACCGAGGATACCTCGCCAGCGCTCGTGAAGCCGCAAAGGTAGGGCAAAAGAAACTCTCTGTCCGTGAAGGCCTGACTGGGTATCGAGCTCCTGGGAGTGTCGAGCCCGAACAGCCGTCTGGGCGAATGCTGCCATCCGAGCAGGCCTGTTTCGATTGAGCGGTGAAATCAATCTGACACAGTGCCATCGCGTCAAAACCATTCATCACGCATTTTCACCGCCCTGCCCGGCAAAAGCCATGATCGCGGTTATGTCAGGCGGGCATGACCGTTACGAAAATCGAAAATTATCAGGCCCAACCAAGCCTAAGCAGGCGCGTGCTGCTCAGAGCTGCCGGCCTTGGCGCCCTTGCCGGGCTCACCGCCTGCGCAACCGCCGTGCTGCCTACCGGTGAAAGCGCCGGTGTCTCTGCTTCCGCCGCCGGCACGCTGGCCGGCATCCGCGCTTCGGCGGGTCTGGGGCCGCTCGCCCCCGATGCCCGGCTCGAGCAGGCGGCGCTCCAGCAGGCCGGATATATGGCACGCGGCGGCCGAATGAATCACACCACCGGCTGGGGCAAGGACTTTGCCTCGCGCGTCAAAGACAATGGCATTGCCGGCGCTGCCGCCGAAAATATTGCCGAAGGCCGCTTCGACCAGCAGAAGCTGTTCGATATCTGGGTGCATTCGCCAGGCCACCGCCGCAACATGCTCGACCCGCGCTTCACCCGCTTCGGCCTCGCCTATGTGCGCGACGGCCGCGACAGCACGCTTCGCTACTGGTGCCTTGTGCTCGGCAGATAACTTCCACCATTTGGACGGCGGAAGCCTGCTGGCGACCGATCCGTCAGTCTTTGCGGCCGCCGCCGAGCAATTCCTCGATGTCCTGCGCACAAACCGGCCTGCTGAAATGATAGCCCTGCATTTCGTCGCAATTGTTCCTGCGCAGGAAAGCAACCTGATCATCTGTCTCAACGCCCTCGGCGATGACCCTCAGGTTGAGATTTTGCCCCAATGAAATCACCGCGCTGGCCACAGCCTGATCGTTCTCGTCGGCGGCGAGATCCTTGATGAAGGACTTGTCGATCTTTAGCCGCGCCACGGGAAAGGTCTTGAGTGCGCTGAGGCTGGAATAGCCGGTGCCGAAATCATCGATCGAGATCTGGACACCCAGGCTTTGCAGGGCGTTCATGGTGGCGACCGCCAGCTCGATATCCTGCATGATAAGGCTCTCGGTCACCTCCAGCTCGAGATACCTGGCCTCCAGGCCGCTGTCCTTCAGCGCGCTGACGATGCGATCGATCAGGTTGCGCTCCCTGAATTGCCGCGCCGACACATTCACGCAAACGGTCAAGGGCGGCAGCCCCGCGTCTTGCCAGGCTTTGTTCTGCCGGCACGCCTCATGCAGAACCCAGTCGCCGATCGGTACGATCAGACCTGTCTCCTCGGCGGTCGGGATGAACATCGTCGGCATTACCGTGCCAAGCGTTGGGTGGTTCCAGCGTATCAGCGCCTCGACCGCAAAAACCCGACCTGACCGAAGGTCCACCTGCGGTTGGTAGAGCAGCGTGAATTCCGAACGCGCCAAGGCGTTTCGCAACTCTTCCTGAAGCACGAATTTTTCATGCGCCCTGGTGTTGAACTCCGGAGCGTAAAACTGGAAATTATCGCGGCCGAACTCCTTGGCGCGATACATGGCCGCGTCGGCATTTGCCAGCAGCGTATCGGGATCCGTCCCATCCTTGGGATAGTTGGCAATGCCGATGCTGGCCGTCGCCCGCACAAGATGCGCTCCGAGCCGAACCGGCTCGGCGAGTGCAGCCCTGAGCTTTTGCAAGGTCTCGGAAACGAGATCGACGTTCGCCGGCTGGTCGAAAAGCACGACGACGAATTCGTCGCCGCCAAGCCGCACGACGGTATCGGTCGCCCGGACGCAGTCGACCATGCGACTTGCGACGGTCTTCAGAAGCTCGTCGCCGGCATTGTGGCCGAGCGTGTCGTTGACGAATTTGAAATTGTCTAGATCAATGAACACCACTGTCACCCAGCGATCGTATCGCTGGGCGTACAAGACCGCCTGTGAAAGCCGGTCCTCCAACAAGGCGCGATTGGGAAGCCCGGTCAGCACGTCGTGATTGGCCATGAAGTGGATCCGGTCTTCGGCCTGTTTGCGTTCGATGGCGATCCCGGCGATGCGCGTGGTGAAATCGATGAGGCGGGTCTCGGCCTCGGTCGGCTCGCGCACCGTCATAGAATACATCGCAAAGACGCCGAGCACGGCGCCCTGATGCGACAGGATCGGCGTCGACCAGCATGAACGCAAACCGTGTGGGCGCGCGAGTTCGCGATAGTCCTGCCAAAGCGGATCCTGCATGATGTCAGCGACAATCACCGGCTCGCGCCGATAGACTGCGGTACCGCAAGACCCTGCCCTTGGGCCCACCGCGGCGCCGTCGACGGCGTCGGTGTAGTCTCTCGCCAGGCTCGGCGCGGCGGCGTGGCGCAAGTGGCTGCCATCCTTGTCGAGCAGCAAGACCGAACCGAATATCCCCGCCAGTTGGGACTCGACCAGACGCATGAGCCGCTCGAGCACGTCTTCGAGGGGAGCGCTCTTTGCGATCATCTCGAGGATATGCGCCTGCCCGTCGCGAAGGATTTCGGCCTGCTTGCGCGCAGTGATGTCACGGGCAATGCCGACGAGGCCGAAAATGTTGTTCTGAACGTTGCGCAACGGCAGTTTCGTAGACAGGAACCATTTGCCGGTGCCTGACGCATCGACGACGAACTCCTCCTCGTCGATCATCGGTTGTCCGTCGCGCATCAGTTGCTGCTCGACGAGGCGAAATTTCTGCGCAAGATCCGGCGCGTGAAGGTCGAAGTCGCTTAGACCGATCATGTCGCTCGTGCTGTCTCGACCGCTGTCGGACGCAATGGCTCGGTTGGCGACGACGAAGCGGCTTTCGGTGTCCTTCACCCACATGTAGTCAGGCACCAGGTCGATGAGCGTCTGCAAGGAGATACGCTCGTCGACGACCAAGCGGTTGGCGCTGAGCTCGCTGATGTCCTCATGCGTGGCCACCCAGCCGCCGTCAGGCATCGGCTGATGGCAGACCTGAATTGTCCGGCCATCGGCGAGCTCGGCTGTCCAGTTCCCCGAAGCCGTGCCCGAATTGACTGCCCGGGCCAACGCCAGATAAGCGTCCGCATTCGTTGCCGAGGTTCCGACAGCGACGCGCCGCTCGACGATTTCGCGCAGCGCCGCACCCGGCTGCAATTGCTCCGGGGCAAGGCGATAGATTTCCGCGTAGCGTCGATTGCACAGGATCAGCCGTTCACCGGCATCAAAGAAACAGATGCCTTGCGAGATGTTCTCTATCGCGGTCTGGAACCGCAGTGCCTGGTCCTGAAGTGCCGCAATCGTGGCGCGAAGCTCACGCTCGAGGGCCTCATATGAGGCAGTCGCCAGTTGTGCCAGCGTCGTCAAATTTGCGGATTCGGGCGCGTCGGCGGTTTGCCTGGATGACTTCGTGGCCAAACACAATTCCTCCCGCTGATGCTTGAGGCAAGCAATGGAGGCTCGCCTTCAACCCAAAAGCGACTGCATATTGGTCCGGATATACTAATGGCAGGTGAACCTGGCTCAACGCCGACGCTACCGGCACAGGCAACGGAAGCCGTGGCCGGTCGCGGTTGCCGTAAGCCCTGAGGCTTAGTCCATATGCGCGGCAGGCGCCCCACCGGCGGGCGGCGCAGCCTTTGGCTTGCGCAGCAGGAAAACAAACGGGACAGCAAGCAGCGTCATCATCATCAGCAGCTTGAAGTCATTGACGTAGGAGATCATCATCGCCTGGACATTGACCATGCGATCCATCAGCGACAGCGCCGTCGGATCGCCGCCCGCCGCTGCCGGCGATGCCGCCCAGAGGTTGGGATTGAACGGATTGATGTAGGCCGAAAGCTCGGCATGGTTGATCTGCGTGTTGCGTACCAGCAGAACCGTCACCACCGATACGCCGATCGACGAGCCAAGATTGCGCACCAGGCTGAACAGCGCCGTTGCATCGGTGCGGAAACGTGCGTCGAGCGTGGCGAAAGCCACGGTGGACAGCGGCACGAACACCATTCCCATTCCAAGGCCCTGGATGACGCCGGAACTGAGGATAAGCCAGTTGTCCATCTGCGGCGAAAAGCTCGACATCGTGTAGAGCGATTGCGCGGTCAGCAGGAAGCCGATGACGACGAGGATCCTGGCATCGATCCTGTGCATGATCCGCCCGACGAACAGCATCGCGATCATCGTGCCGACACCGCGCGGGCCCAAGACGATGCCTATGGTGAGGGTCGGATAACCGAAGATGGTCGACAGCATTGGCGGCAGCAGCGACATGCTCGCCAGGATGAGCACGCCCATGACAAAGATGAACGCGAGCCCGGTGACGAAATTGCGATCGAGGAAGATCTTCGGGTCGATAAAGGGGTGCTCCGCCGTCAACGTGTGGATGGTGAATACCCAGAAACCGGTGATGGAAAGACCAAGCTCGATCCATATCTCGATCGAGGAAAACCAGTCGACCTCGCCGCCGCGATCGAGCATCAGCTGCAGCGCGCCGACACCGAGCGAGAGCATGGTGAAGCCGAAGAAATCGAAGCTGCGCACCCGCCGGGCGACGCTGGGAAGATATGCCGCCATGCCGAGGAAGGCGATGATGCCGACCGGCAGGTTGATGAAGAACACCCAGCGCCAGTTGAAATTCTCGGTCAGCCAGCCACCCAGCGTCGGGCCAAGGATCGGTCCCAGCATGATGCCGGCGCCCCAGATGGCCATGGCCTGGCCGTGGCGTTCCCTGGGGTTGATGTCGAGCAGGAAGGTCTGCGACAGCGGCACGATGGCCGCACCGAACACGCCTTGCATGAGCCGGAACAAAACGATGGTCTCAAGGCTCCAGGCGATGCCGCACAGCATTGAAAAGACGGTGAAACCGACCACGGCCGTCAGGAACAGCTCCTTGCGACCGAAGCGGTCGGCCAGCCAACCGGTCACCGGCGTCATGATCGCCGCGGCAACGATGTAGGAGGTCAACACCCAGTTGATGTTGTCGGGGGAGGCGCCGAGATCGCCGGTCATGGTCGGCAGCGCAACGTTGGCGATCGTCGTGTCGAGCGCTTGCATGATCGTCGCAAGCATGAGCGCAACTGTGATCAGGCCGCGGTGCGGTACTTCGCGAAAGGGTTCTGGGCTGCTCATGACGTAAAACTTCCAGCAGGTAACAAAAACGTGTACATTAGGTTTCCGGACGGCGAGGCCCCGCTGTAGAGAGACCCTCATCGCGGTGGGACGCGAGCATCGATGTGGGGGTTACATCGACTGAGCGTCTCGACAAAGCGGGCGCCTGCCGCCCGGAAACCTGAGGACCGAAGATCCTGCGCGACGTTGTCTGCTCAGGCAGGCTACAGCGCAGCCCGTCTACGCATTCAACTTTTCCTGCGCCTCCCTCGGACCAATCCTGCATCCATCTCGCTGTTTGCTATGCGGCCGCTACCAGGCCTCTTTACCTGGCCTCGCCTGCCGTGGCGCGGCGGAAAATGCTCGGCAGCCCGCGGGAAACGCCGGTGTCCACCGTGACGGTCGCGCTCATGCCGGTGCGCAGCGCCGCCTTGGCGTCGGCATCGGTCAATTCCAGGCGGACCGGAATGCGCTGCGTGACCTTGACCCAGTTGCCGGTAGCGTTCTGCGCGGGCAGCAGCGAGAACTCGGCGCCGGTGCCGGCGCCGATCGCCTTGACGGTGGCTTCGAACGTCTTGCCCGGATAAGTATCGACCATGATTTCGGCCTTCTGGCCGGGTTTCATGTTGGTGAGCTGGGTTTCCTTGAAATTGGCGTCGACCCAGGTGTCGCCGGTCTCGACCAGCGAAAACAGCGGCGTGCCCGAACCGACATACTGGCCGACCTTGAACGAAGCGGCCTGGCTGATGATGCCGTCGGCGGGTGCCTTGACCGTGGTCTGGACCAGATCGTAGGCCGCCTTGTCGCGTGCGGCGAGCGCCGCCATTACCGTTGGATGCTTGTCGGTCTCGATGTCGGGATTGCCGCCAAGTGCCGCCTTGGCGCTGACGATCCCTTGCTGGGCCACGGCCAGCTGCTGCTTCGCCTTGTCGAGGTCGTTCTTGGCTTCGTCCAGAGACGACTTGGCGTTGATGCCCTTCTGGGCAAGGTCGGCGGCGCGGTCATATTGCGACTGCGCGTACTGGACCTGGCTTTCGTCGGACTTCTCCTGCGCCAGCGCCTGGCTGTAGGCCGCACGCAACTGCTCGACATTGAGCCGTGCGCCGGCCACCGCCGCGTCGGCCTGGGCCAATGCGATCCGGTAGGGCTCGGGATCGATAGCGAACAACACGTCGCCCTGCTTGACAGACTGGTTGTCGAAAATGTCGACCTGAACGATGCGGCCCGCCGTATCGGCGGCTATCGACACCTTGGCCTGCTGCAGATTGGCGTTCTCGGTCTCCTGATAGCGGCCGCCGGTCACCCAGACATAGCTGCCGCCGGCGATCAACGCAGCGGGCAGCACAAACATCAAAAGGAAGCGGCCGGCACGGCGCTTCTGCTTCGGCGCCACCGGCGCCGGAGCTATCTGCGGAGCGACCGTTACCGGAGCTGCCGCCGGCTTCGCGGGAGCTTCCATCTCCAGCTTGGCCGCATTCTCATCTAGTTTGGCTACCGCGTTCATGCTGCTGTGCCTTCCGTATTCTTCACTTTTTCCGAGGGCGGCGCCTCACCATCTGCAAGATTCTGCACCATTGTCTCCAGCGCCCTGACCAGGACGCGGCGATCTTCCGGCGAAACGCCAACGAGCGATTCCTCATAGACCTCGCCGGCAAGGCTCTTGACGTGGGTGTAGGCCGCGTTTGCCTTGGCGGTCGGGAAAATCATGCGCACTCGCCTGTCGGTTGCGTCGGGACGGCGCTCGATCCAGCCGCCCTCCTCCATGCGATCGACAAGACGCGAGACGCTGATCGGCTCGATTTCGAGAAGCTCGGCAAGCCGCGCCTGCGCGACACCCGCCTCCTTGGCGACACGTACCAGAAGCCGCCATTGCGCTGAAGAAAGGCCGAAACCACTGGCGCGCGCCTCGAAGCGCTTGCGCATCAGGCGCTGCACGTCGTGGATCAAAAAGCCTAATCTGTCGATGCCGTCGGAAACCATGAGCGACATATATAATAAGCGTGCTCATAATTCAAGGAGCCGGATTGTGCCAGAAGCCGGCGAGTGTGCATGGCAGTTGGTGCAGGGCGATCGTAGTTAGCAATTTATTACGCCGGGCGCTTGTAACGCGAAGCCATGCGGTTCTCGAGCGGCGCCCCGGATGAGCTGAGCCTGGATGCAGCGCTTGTGACGGCGCCCTCGGGCGAACGCTTCTCCAGCATATCGGCGTGCTACATCGGCCCACTCGACGAAGGCCAGCAAATCATTCAACCTCTGAGAGAGTATGGCACGCCAGTTGAGCGCCGGATTGCTCCTGTCCCCTATCTTCAAATCCAATCGGCCGGGGACAGCCTCTTTCGGCGCGGGCGGCGCTACTACTGGAAGGCGCAGTTCATGCGCGAAATCACAGATCAGGCGATCGATACCATGCTTGCGGCTTACATGACTGCACCCAGCGAATCGCTTCTGGTCTGCAGCAGGTTGGCGGCGCCATCTCGCGAGTACCGATGGACGGAACGCCCTACGCCAATCGGGATGCGCTTTACGATCTGGGACTACCCGTCTGACGACGAAACGCACATCCGATGGGCGCGCGACCTGTGGGATGCAATGAGACCGTTCTCGACCGGCGGCGTCTATGCGAATAATCTCGGCGAAGAAGGCACTGATCGGGTTCTGGCGGCTTACGGCGAGAATTATCCGAGGTTGGCCGCACTAAAGAACAAGTATGATCCCACCAATTTCTTTCGCTTGAACCAAAACATTAAGCCTGCGACCTGAGCGACCGCCCCAGGCCGATGCTCGAAATTCTGCGGCGCTGCTACAGCTCCAAATTCCAGTTCTGGCCGACCAGATCCTTGCCGAAGGAACGGTGGCGCTCCTCGTTGGTCAATTTAAAGCCCGCAGCCTCATAGATGTGGCGGGCGGCGGCGAGCACGTCGTTGGTCCACAGCGTCAGTGTCGTGTAACCCGTGGCGCGGCAAAAGCCGATACACTCCTCGACCAGCCGCTTGCCGATACCGAGGCCGCGCGCCGACGGCTCGACATAGAGCAGGCGCAACTTCGCCACCGCGTCCGACTGGCGCACGACGAAGACCGAGCCGACGACCTCGCCTTGCCGCTCGGCGATCCAGCTGCGTTCCCATTTCGGATCGAAGGATTTGACGAATGCGCCGAGGATTTCGGCGACCAGCGCCTCATAGGTTTCGTCCCAGCCATATTCCTGTGCGTAGAGCAGGCCCTGCCGATGGATAATCCAGCCGATGTCGCCGACTTGCAGAGGCCGCAGCATATAGGGAATTTTGGGCTCGGCGCTTCCGCCCAGCAGACGCTGTACCGTCTGCATGGCCTTGACCAGCCTGTCCTGTTCGGGAACTGGAAGCCGGTCGAGCAATGCCGCGACCTGGTCGTGCGAACCCTGGTTCAGCGGCGCGAAGGCCTGCCGCCCGGCCTTGGTCAGCGCGATCGTCGAACGCCGTGCATCCGTCTCGATCGTGGCGCGCTCGACCAGATCACGCTCCTCGAACTTCTTCAGCAGCCGGCTGAGATAACCGGCATCGAGGCCGAGATCGCGCCCAAGGTCGGTGGCGGTCAGGCCATCGCGATGCGCCAGCTCATAGAGCACTCGCGCCTCGGTCAGCGAGAAGGTGCTTTTCAGCAGCCCTTCGTCGAGCAGCCCGATCTGGCGGGTGTAGAAGCGGTTGAAGGCCCGCACCGCGTCGATCCGCTCCTTGCCTGGGTGATGATGAATGGTCATGGCATCCTCCTCCCGGCAAGATCAGCGATTTAGTTGACTTAGTCAAGTATCCGTTTGAAGCAATTGTCCTGATGATGCTCACCGGGCGCCTTGACTCGCGCGAGTTGCCAGCCTATTTCAGCGCCACGTTAGCACTCCCCCAAGATGAGTGCTAACCACATGTCCGGCGCCGCCGGACGGAGGAACTGTTCTCACCATTCTCATCGAGGAATAAAAAATGGCAAAGTCGAAGTTCCGCCCGCTTCATGACCGCGTGGTCGTTCGTCGGGTCGAATCCGAATCCAAGACCGCGGGCGGGATCATCATCCCCGACACGGCTAAGGAAAAGCCGCAGGAAGGCGAGATCATCGCCGTCGGTTCCGGCGCCCGCGACGAAGCCGGCAAGCTCGTCCCGCTGGACGTCAAGGCCGGTGACCGCATCCTGTTCGGCAAGTGGTCGGGCACCGAAGTCAAGCTCAATGGCGAAGACCTTCTGATCATGAAGGAATCCGACATCATGGGCATCATCGGCTGAATATCGGCCTCACCCTCATTTAAATCTTCGGGCTCAATCCAAGCCCCTGCCAGGAGCTAAAAATGGCTGCCAAAGACGTAAAATTCTCCCGCGACGCTCGCGAGCGCATGCTGCGCGGCGTCAACATCCTCGCCGACGCGGTGAAGGTCACGCTCGGCCCCAAGGGCCGCAACGTCGTCATCGACAAGTCGTTCGGCGCACCGC
>NZ_JAMYLV010000057.1:0-19966 GCF_040318195.1 Mesorhizobium sp. M1273
TGCCGATCCTCGAGGCTGTCGTGCAGACTTCGAAGCCGCTGGTCATCATCTCCGAGGACGTCGAAGGCGAGGCCCTGGCCACGCTGGTCGTCAACAAGCTGCGTGGCGGCCTGAAGATCGCTGCCGTCAAGGCGCCGGGCTTCGGTGATCGCCGCAAGGCCATGCTGGAAGACATCGCCATCCTCACCGGTGGCCAGGTCATTTCCGAAGACCTCGGCATCAAGCTCGAGAATGTCGGCCTCAACATGCTCGGCCGCGCCAAGAAGGTGTCGATCTCCAAGGAGAACACCACCATCGTCGACGGCGCCGGCAAGAAGGCCGAGATCCAGGGCCGCGTCGCCCAGATCAAGCAGCAGATCGAGGAGACCACCTCGGACTACGACAAGGAGAAGCTGCAGGAACGTCTCGCCAAGCTGGCGGGCGGCGTTGCCGTCATCCGCGTCGGCGGTGCGACCGAAGTGGAAGTCAAGGAAAAGAAGGACCGCGTCGATGACGCCCTCAACGCGACCCGCGCGGCCGTCGAAGAAGGCATCGTTCCCGGCGGCGGCGTCGCACTGCTGCGCGCTTCGCTGAGCATCAAGGCAACCGGCGCCAACTCCGACCAGACCGCGGGCATCAGCATCGTGCGTCGCGCGCTGCAGGCTCCGGCCCGCCAGATCGCGGCCAACGCCGGTGCGGAAGCATCGATCGTTGCCGGCAAGATCCTTGAGAACAAGGGGGCAACCTTCGGCTACAACGCCCAGACCGGCGAATATGGCGACATGATCGCCATGGGTATCGTCGATCCGGTCAAGGTTGTGCGCACGGCTCTGCAGGACGCGGCCTCGGTCGCCGGCCTGCTGGTCACCACCGAAGCCATGATCGCGGAGGCTCCGAAGAAGGAGTCGGCTGGCGGCGGCATGCCTGGCGGCATGGGCGGCGGCGGCATGGGCGGCATGGGTGGCATGGATTTCTAATCCAGCCAATCTCGCAAGCTTTCGGAAAGGGCGGCAGCGATGCCGCCCTTTTTGTTTGCTTCATAGCGGGCTGCCCCGGCTCAAGCGGCGATATCAATGCACCGCGGCAGTGGCACTCTTGGCCGGCAAAGCGCCCTCAATCAGCGCCGCGACCTCATCGGCTACCGCCAGCACCGGGGCGCGGTCGTGGGTGGCGCGTGCGATCACCATCAGTCCTTCAAGCGATGATTCGACCAGCAATGCCAGCGCGTGCGCGCGTCGCTCGGGCACCCCTGCCCTGACGAAGGCCGCCCTGAGCAAGCCTATCCATTGCTCGAAGGCGGACCGGCACAATTCGGCCAGTTCCGGCATGTCGATCGGCGAGTCCAAGACCACGGGCGCGATCGGGCAACCGAGCGTGAACCGATTGTCTTCCAGCATGCGCGCGACCGACTGGTAGATGTGGTGGACGGCCACCGCCGGGTCCTTTTCGGCCGCAAGGGCCTCGCCCAGCCTTTTCGAGACGTCCTCGACGCTGTCGCGCGTCACCTCGATGACCAGCTGGTCCTTGCCGCCCGGAAAATGAAAATAGAGCGAGCCTCTCGGCGCGCCTGAGGCGCTCAATATGTCGTTGAGCGAAGTGCCGTGATAGCCGCGCTGCCGAAGCAGGCGCCCCGTGGTCTCGAGTATGCGGGTACGGGTGTCGTTCGCCATGTCAACCTCTGTCAGGAGTGAGCATTATAGACCTTGCCTCGAATATGACAATCGGTCTACATAATATGTAGATCAGTCTACATATCGAGAGGCAAATGCGCAGCTATCGTCTTGAAGGAACCTGCGGGACCAAGTGCCTGGTGATGCGCGACGAGGCGCAGCCGACGCCGAAGCCGCACGAGATCGTCGTGCGTGTCCGCGCCACCGCGCTCAACCGCCGCGATACGATGATCCTCAACGGCACCTACCCGCTGGCGCCGCGCCAAGGCGTTATCCCGCTGAGCGACGGCGCCGGCGAAGTCGTTGCGGTCGGCGAGGCCGTCACCCGCTTTGCGGTCGGCGACCGCGTCACCGGCAGTTATTTTGCGCGCTGGATCGATGGCCGCATCAATGCCGGTCTGATCGACCAGCTTGGCTGCACGCTGGACGGGATGCTGGCCGAATACGCCGTGCTCGACGAGCAATGGGCGGTGCGGCTTCCCGATCATCTCGACTGGCATCAAGCGGCGACACTAACCTGCGCCGGCCTGACCGCCTGGAATGCCGTGACGGCGGCCGAAATGCCGAAGCCCGGCCAATGGGTTCTTGTCATCGGTTCAGGTGGCGTCGCGCTATTTGCGCTGCAATTCGCCAAGCTGCTCGGCTGCCGTGTCGTGGCAGTCAGCTCGCGCAACGAGAAGCTGGACCGGCTGCGGGCGCTGGGCGCCGACCTCGTCGTCTCGACCGCCGACATGCCGGAATGGGGTGCTGCGGTGCGCGAGCAGACCGGCGGCATCGACCTCGTCGTCGAGACCGGCGGCCCGCCGACCTTCGCGCAATCGATGATCGCCTGCGCGCTTTACGGGCGCATCGTGCTTCTCACCATACAGGATGCGAAAGGCGGGACGGTGCAGATCCCCGGCCCGGTCTACCAGCGCAGCCTCGCCACCATCAGCCGCCTGTTCGTCGGCAATCGCACCAACCTCGAAGCCATGCTGCGCGCCATCTCGGTGCATCGCCTCAGGCCTGTCATCGACAAGGTGTTCGCCTTCGACGAGGCCAACGACGCCTATCGCTATTTCCAGCAAGGCGACGTCTTCGGGAAAGTGGTCGTCGACAGCGCCTGACTGGTCCGCCCCAAAATCTGATCGACCCTCAAATCAAAGGAGAGACACAATGACCATTCGTGAAGCAAAGGCCCAATGGCAGGGATCGTTGAAGGAAGGTTCGGGCCGGCTGAAGCTCGGCAGCGGCGTCTTCGAAGGCGCCTACTCGTTCCCGTCGCGTTTCGAGAACGGTCCCGGCACCAACCCCGAGGAATTGATTGGGGCGGCGCATGCCGGCTGCTTCTCGATGGCGCTGAGCACCGTCCTCGGCCGCGAAGGTTACACTCCCGCACGCATCCACACGATCGCCAAAGCGCATCTCGGCGCCACCGCGGCCGGACCGACGCTGACCCGTATCGAGCTGGAAACCCAGGCAAGCGTCGCCGGGTTGGCGGCGGGGGAGTTCGAGCGGCTGGCGCAGACGGCCAAGGAGAGCTGCCTCGTGTCGCGGGCGCTGGCCGGCGTCGCAGTGATCACGCTCAAGGCCCGCCTCATCGAAACCGCTACCGATCACTGAAGGGAAGGAATATCCAATGACACAGGAACTCGTCATCGACATCGCCGCCGCCAAACGCTCCGCCGAAACGGCCGAGATCATGCGGCGCTACAACGACGTCTTCCAGCGCCACGACCCGTCGGCGCTCGACGATCTGGTGGCGGAAGATTGCGTGATCGAGAACACCACGCCGGCCCCGGACGGCGCCCGCCGCATCGGCAAGGGCGCCTGCGTCGAACTGTGGTCGGCGATCGCAACCGGACCCGGCACGCGCTTCGACATTGAAGAAACTTTCGTCGCCGGTGATCGGGCGACGATCCGCTGGCGCTACTGGATGGCCGACGGCAATTCGCTGCGCGGCGTCAACCTGATGCGCGTGGCGGACGGGCAGATTGTCGAGGCCATGGGCTATGTGAAGGGATAGATTTGCGCTGCCCGCGACCTTCCTGTCTACCGGTCCGCCAGCGCCAGTTTGGCGCCGAGCATGACAAAGGCTCCGGCGAAGGTACGGCGCATCCAGGTCAGCACCTTTGGCCGCGACACGACATGGCTGCGGATTGACGCCGCGAAAACGCCGTAGCCGACAAAGACCACGAAGGTGAGCAGCATGAAGATGCTGCTGAGTTCCAGCATCTTCGACAGCGCATGCGGTTCGGTGGTGCTGACGAATTGCGGCAGGAAGGCAAAGAAGAAGATCGACAGTTTTGGGTTGAGGATGTTGATGAGGATGCCCGAAGTGATCACTTTGCCGGCCGAGCGCGGCGCAACATTTTCTTCGACGCTCAGGCCACCCTTCTCCTTCAGCGTGTTCCAGGCCATGTAGAGCAGGTAGGCGACGCCGAGATATTTCAGCGTCTCGAAGGCGACGGCACTGGTGTGCAGCAGCGCCGCGAGGCCGGTGATGGCGGCCGCCATGTGCGGAATGATGCCGAGCGTGCAGCCGAAAGCGGCAATGATGCTGGCGCGCGCACCACGCGAGAGCCCGGCGCTCAGCGTATAGAGAACGCCGGTACCGGGCGAAGCCACGACAATCAGCGACGTCAATAGAAATTCGATGCTCACGGATGGTCTCCCGGTGCTGGCCCTGCCGCCGGCAGCGTAATCAGCGAAACGTGCGGGCACAAGCCAACCTGAGAGCCTATGCGCATTCAGATCATGCTGTTGGCGTGCAGCTTGCTATCGGCAATAGGCTGCCGAACTTCCCAGTGTTCGACCAGCTTGCTGTCCTTCAGCCTGAAAATGTCGACAATGGCCAGGCCCTCCTCCTCCGGTTCGCGTTTTGCGTGCATGTGCACAATGACGAAATCCCCTTCTGCAAAAATCCGCTTCACCTCTCCCCTTACGAGGGGAAATGACTGTTTGAGCTGCTGCAGATAGGCTTTGAAGCCGTCCGCACCATCCGCAATGTTCGGATTGTGTTGGATGTAGCGTTCGCCAAAATGCATCGAAGCAGCTTCGATGTTGCCCTGGTTTACCGCTTTGTCGATGAAGTCCAGGACGATCGTCTTGTTGGTCTCGAGCGAATTATGGATCTTGGCTGGAACTGGATTTGATGGTTCGTCACGCATGTTTTGCTCCTTCAGGTGCCTGCTTCTGCCCGGTGTGGACGGGAGCGTCCGCAGGCCGATATTGCCAACATGATCAGCCACGCTTGTGAGACGGTCGATACGCTATTCGCCTAGATTCTTATCCAATCGTCTAATATCGTCAATCTGGTTATCGGCGGAGGATGGTTCTCATGGATGCCTTGTCCGAAGTTCTTGCTTCGCTGAGATTTGGCAGCGCCATGATCGGCAGCGCGACCCTGCATCGGCCCTGGGGTATTTCGGTGGATCCGACAAGGAATGCCGCCATCCACGTCATCCAGAACGGCGAATGCTGGCTGCGGTTAGCCGGTGAAAGGGAGCCGATCCGCTTAGGCGAGGGAGATGTCATCCTTGTCGCGAGCGGTATCGGGCATACCCTTTGCAATCCGGCGGATGCACCGACGGCATCGATATCCGCCGTCCTTTCCGCGAATCGGAGCGGAGCGGAACCGAAAAGCGAAAGCGGCGCGACAACTCTTCTTTGTGCGAGATATTCACTCGACGGCGTCGACCCATACCCGATGGTTTCGCTGCTTCCTCCGCTGATCCATTTGACCCGAAATCAGATTGGCACCAGCGAGCCGCTGCGGCTTGCCCTGGAACTTCTGCAGGTCGAAGCGAAAGGCGATCTCGGCGGCCACGACATTGTCGCCCCACGCCTTCTCGACAGCACGTTGATCTTCTTGTTGCGTGCCTGGATCGAACATCAGCCACTCGGAACAGGGGGATGGTTTGGCGCCTTGCGCGACAAAGGCATTGCGCAGGCTTTGCGCATGATCCACGAGCAGCCGGGCAATCCCTGGACTATCGCTTCCCTTGCCAGCGGCGCGGCACAGTCTCGAGCCACCTTCGCGCGTCGCTTCGCTCAACTGGTAGGACAGCCGCCGCTATCCTATGTGACCCGGTGGCGGATGAACCTTGCCGCCAGGGCGCTGCGGGAAACGAACCAGAACATCGGCGAGATCGGGCGCGCCGTCGGATATGAATCGGTGCCGTCGTTCTCGCAGGCATTCAAACGATTGACCGGACGATCGCCCGGCCTCTACCGCAGCGACTTTCGCGCATCTGATTGACGAAATTCAAACTGGGACGCCAGCCCGAGGGCCGTCATTCAAGCGTCGGCAGACCGTGAGCCCGACGCGCGATCAGGCAGTCGTCATCGCCCGGCATGCAGGCGCGGCAGACGTCGGGGCGGATGTCGTAGATGCCGCAGGCCGTTGACTTGCCGACCTCGCCGCACAGTGCCGAACAGCGCGCGCCGTCGCAGCGCATACCGGCTTCGTCGGCAGCCACGTATTTTTGCGGGATAAGGTCGAGCTGCGCGTCATCCTCGGTGGAGAAGCGCGGCCATCTGGACGAGTAGGCGCAGCAGGCGCCACAGGTCTGGCAATCGAAGGCAACCGGACCGGCGCCCTCTCGTGGCGACGAAAACTCCTCTGCGACCGCCAGGGCAAGCAGCCTTGGCGCAGATTTCCGGCCGGCATTTTGCTGCAAGGACGCTATTTCTTCTTGGGCTTGCGCGGCGGTGCTTCCGCCGGCGACCTGAACAGATCGGTGCCCGCCTCGGCGGCTTCGCCGGTTTTTGGCGCGGCCGCCGGCTTGGCCGGCTTCACGGCGGCAGCAGGCGCTGCCGGCTGGCCCTTGGCGGAAAACTTGATTGCCATATCAATCCTCGTCAGAGAAACGCGATGATGGCGCATTCGGATTGCGAAGGCGGCCGATGAGCGCCGAAACGGCCGTGATGTTCATTTCTTCGGGCGACCAGTTCCTGGCTTCCTCGATGTGCCGGGGCGCCAGTTCGCGATGCGTGCTGCCGCTGTAGGCAGCATCCGGATAGGTCACGCGCTCGTGCGTCTTGGCGTTTTCCCGGACATATTCGATCAGATAATTGGGGCATTCGGCGCGGCCGCGCACGCCGAGCCGCACCTGAGCATCGCCGTGGACACGCCGGCAGCGCTCAAGCTTTTCGAGCACGCGCCGGACATATTCGACCGGCTTGTCTAGTTCACCCACGACATCGGCGATGGTCGAATCGGCGGCGATCGCCTTTTGAGGCACGCGTTTGGTGGCCATCAGCGTTTGCCTGCGCGTTTTGGCGAGGCTGCGAGCGCAACCGCCGCCGCCATGTCGTCGGCTTCCTTCTCCAGGCGCAATTCGCGCAGCCGCGCGGTCTTGGCTTCGCGGGCCTGGCTGACGGCATCCCGTTCGGAATTGATGCGGTCGAGCGACATCGACTGGGTCCGCGTCTTGCTGAAAATGGATTCGGCCTGGTCGCGGGGTTTTTTTGAAGTTGCGGTCAAGGTCTTTCTCCCGGTTCGGAGCACGCCGCCGAAAAGTGGCGAGACTGGTCTTTCGGCCAGGATCCCGCACAAAGCAATACGGCAGCCGGTTTCAAATTGCTGGAACGTCCTTAGAGACCGTTTGGAAATTCTACTCTGACGGCCATCTGATGGGGTTTTCTGCGCTTCCGGTGCTCACGGACCCAAATGTCCGCTGCGCTCCGGTTCTCGAAACCACCACCATATGACTCGCCGGAGCGAATTTCGAAACAGCCTCTTAGCACGTCCGGGCCGTCGAGCAGCGCTCTTTCGGCGGTCGAAGCGCAAAAATGAAAAAGGCCAGGCACCGCCTGACCTCCCATGAGAACGCCTGCGCATCCCGAGAGACGCGCAAGGGAACGTTCTTCTCATGCGCATGAGCGGGGACTTAACCTCCCCGCCACCATGCGCTGGAATTTGCCATTCACCGGTGCCAGTACATCCGTGGTCACCGGTGAGGCTTAATTCCGTTTTAGGCCGCCTTCAACTGGTCGGCGGACATCTTGCCCGACTTGTTGTCGCGGACCATCTCGTAGCCAAGCTTCTGGCCCTCGACGATGTCGCGCATTCCGGCGCGCTCGACGGCTGAGATGTGGACGAAAACGTCGGCAGAACCGTCGTCAGGCTGAATAAAACCAAAACCCTTGGTGGCGTTGAACCATTTAACTGTGCCTGTGCTCATAACGAACCCTTTCCATGGCAAATATTCGTTCGTCGTCATGCGGATGCACAACAACGTTTGTCTCGATTTTGATGGGGGAAGTTCGCCAAAGGCGCGCCTAAGCACGCGGATAACAAAAGTCGGTCAAACAAATATCGACAAAATTCTTATAGACTTCTTTGCGCGTTGTGTCAATTTTTTTGATTTGCCACACTCGCGGAGACGCGCGGCGGCGGCCCGCGCCAGCACATCGGACGGCGAAAGCCGGGCTATTGCCCGCCGAAAAAACCAATCAGCCTGGGAACCATTTTGGCGCCGGGGCATTTTTTTCGGTGTCGAAAGCCGTTCTCGAAAGAGCGATCTTGAGAAAGGCGGACGACAAACAGGACGCCCCCCGCGCAGATAAAAGGCACGAGGGGCGTTCCTGTGATGCGACCATTCGCGCCGCTGCACCCTGCCCCTCACAGCATGGCCCGGCTGAGCCCGCCATCCACCGGCAAAGCCACGCCGGTGACATAGGCGGCGGCGGCGCTGGCCAGGAATGCGGCAACGGCGCCGAATTCAGCGGGCGTGCCGTAGCGCTTTGCCGGGATTTCGGCCTGACTCTCGGCGGCGATCACAGCAGCGTCGACACCCCTGTCGGCGGCGTCCATGGCGTCGAACTGTTTCGTCCGGTCCGTCGCAAAACGGCCCGGCAGCAACAGGTTGACCGTGACGCCGTCCGCCGCCACTTCGCCGGCCAGCGTCTTGGCCCAGCCGGCGAGCGACGCACGCAGCGCGTTCGAAGCGGTAAGCCCGGGGATCGGCTCGCGGACGGACGTGGAGGAAACGGCGATGATGCGTCCCCAGCGCCGTGCCCGCATGCCTGGCAGGAAAGAAATGGCGATGCGCATCTGGCTCAGCACCATGCTGGTGAACTGCTTTTCCCAGACGCTCGCATCGAAGACGCTGGCCGCGAAGGGCGGCGGGCCGCCGCCATTGAGCAGGACGATGTCGATCCGCTGATGCTCGTCCTCGATGGCACGGATCAGCCGGGAGACGCTGTCGTTGTCGGAAAGATCGGCGCTGAAGGTCGAGCAGACGGGGCTGGCGGACTCGATCGCGCACCGCGCCGCATCCAGGGTCTCCTTCCCGCGTCCGACCAGGATGATCTCGGCGCCTTTCGCCGCGAGCGCTTCGGCAACGCCGAAACCGAGGCCCTTGCCTCCGCCGAGGACAAGCGCCTTCCGCCCCTCAAGATTTGCGCTAATCAAGCCAAGCCTCCCCTGGTTTCGCTGCGCACTCTCGGATCAGGCCCGAGTGCATGTTCTGGGCGTGCATCAGCGTACATGCACAATGGCGTCGGCTTCGACCGGAACATTGGCCGGCAAGCCGGCCATGCCGAGCGAGCAGCGGGCATGCTCGCCACGCTCGCCGAAAACATGGAGCAGAAATTCGGATGCTCCGTTGCCGACCTCCGAATAGGCCGCAAAGCCGGCCGCCGCGTTCACATAGACGGTCAGCTTGGCGAATTTCACGACGCGGTCGAGATTGCCGTCCAATTCCTTGTCCAGCCAATAGACGATGTTGGCCGCGCAGAGCCGGGCGGCGTTCCGCGCCGCGGGCAGATCGATCTGTGCGCCGACCTGGCCGATCGCAGCGATCTCCTGCCCGATCTCGGGGATCTGACCGGAGACATAGACGATGTCGGCGACCCGAGCCGTCGGCGAGAACGGCAAAGCAGGCCGATCGAGCGACGGCCAGGCGACACCGAACTCCTCAAATCTTCTTCTGTAGGGCAAGGTGGCTGCTCCTGTTTTCATTCGTGCGAGCGGACCTTGAATTCAGATCGGGCTTTCGGATGGCCTGATAGTGCTGACACAGCTATCAGGAATTCTTATGACCGGAGATATCGACGTCCGGCTGCTGCGCGCCTTCGTCACCGTGGCCGATACGGGAACGGTGAGCCGGGCCGCCGATCGGCTTGCCCGCACGCAGGCGGCGGTGAGCATGCAGCTTCAGCGCCTCGAAGGTGAAGTCGGCGCCGAGCTGCTGCGCCGCTCGCCGCGCGGCGTGACGCTGACCGAGGCCGGCGAGATCCTGCTCGCCTTCGCCCGCAAGGCCATCGCGATCGGTGACGATGCCAGGCGCGAGATAGAAGGCCGCAGGCTGGTCGGCCGTGTCCGGCTGGGCATCGTCGAGGATTTGGCGATAACGCGGCTGCCGTTGATCATCGCCGAATTCCGCCGCCGGCATCCTTCCGTGGAGATCGAGCTGACGTCGGCCAGCAGCAGCGATCTCAGCAAGTCGCTGGGCGAAGGAAGATGCGACATCGTCATGGCCGATCCGGCGCGCTTCACAATGGCGCCGCGAGGCCATGTGTCACGACAGCTGGTCTGGGCGGCAAGCCGCATGATCGAGATCGATGACGAGGTCGAGCTTCCGCTGATCATCTTCGAAGGCGCCTGCTCCTGGCAGGACAGAATGCTGGCCTCGCTCGCCGAGGCCGGAATCGGCTGGAAGATCGGCTGCCGCGTGTCGACCTTCGCGACGCTGATCTCGGCGCTGAGGGCCGGGCTCGGCATCGGGCTTCTGCTGCAAGAAGGACTGCCGCCCGACTGCCAAAGCCTCAACGGACGCTTCAACCTGCCGCCGGCGGCGATGGCGGATTTCGGCGTCTATCTCGCGAGGGACCCGTCGCGGCTGGTCGAGGAGTGTGGCGATTTCCTGCGAGCGGGATTCGAAGCGTAGCGAAATATCTGACGCCGTTCACCGTTCCTGGTCGGTCGGGCGGATGACGATCTCGTTGACGTTGACATGTGCCGGCTGGCTCACGGCGTAGAAAATGGCCGCGGCGATGTCCTCGGCGGTCAGCGCCTCCATGGCGGCGAGCCGCTGGTCGAGCCCGGCCTTCGCCGCCGGGTTGGTGACATGGTCGCCGAGTTCGGTGCGCACAAGGCCAGGCTCGATGACGGTGACGCGAACCTTATCGGCATAGACTTCGCGGCGCAGCGATTCGGAAAAGCCGACGACGCCGAACTTGGTTGCGGCATAGCCGCTGGCGCCGGGATTGGCGACGCGTCCGGCGATCGACGAGACATTGACGATGTGACCCTTGGCGGCCCTCAGATGCGGCAGCGCCGCCTTGGTGACGCCCATCAGCGCCAGCAGGTTGAGCTCAATCATGCGGCGCCAGTCGTCGAGTTCGGCATCGGCGGCCGGCGACAGAAGCATGACACCTGCATTGTTAACGAGGATGTCGAGGCGGCCCCATTCGGTGACAACCTTGTCGACCATGGCGGTGACATCGTCGTTGCTGGTGACGTCGGCCTCGATGCGGAGCGCCGTGCCGCCGGCCTTTTCGATACGTGCGGCCAGCGCTTCGAGACGATCGGCGCGGCGTGCGGCAATCGCCACCTTGGCCCCGGCGGCTGCGAGCGCCACAGCCGTTGCCTCGCCGATGCCCGAGGAGGCGCCGGTGACGAGTGCGACCTTGCCGGCCAGTGCGGAAGAAACAGAAGTCATTGTGAAGTCTCCAAGGCCCCTGCCCGATCTTCAGATAGGCCGCGGGCCGCGAAGTGGAAGACCGGCTTTGCTCGGCTCTACTCGTCTGGGCCGGGCTCCGGCCAAGGCTCTTTCGCCGCCTCGGCATACCAGTGCCGCATCGCCGGCATCGAAAGCACGGCGTCGACATAGGCGCGGGTGTCGGGCGCCAGCGTGCCACCATAGGTGTCGAAGCGGGTGACGACCGGCGCGTACATGGCATCGGCCGCGGTGAAACGGCCAAACAGAAACGGCCCGCCTTTGCCGTATTTTTCGCGGCATTCGCGCCATAGCCCTTCTATGCGCGCCCGTTGCGCCTCACCTTCGGCGTCGAGCGGCTTGTGGCCTTTCGGCCGGCGCAAATTCATCGGCCAGCTATAGCGGACCTCGCGAAAGCCCGAATGCATCTCTGTCGCCGCCGAGCGGGCCAGCGCACGAGCGCCGATGTCGGCCGGCCAGAGCTTTTTCTCGGGAAACAGCTCAGCAAGATATTCAAGGATGGCAAGGGTTTCCCAGACGATCCGGACCTCGCCAGTCGGCAGCCGATGGTTCAGCACCGGCACCTGGCCGGTCGGCGATATCCTGGCCAGATTGGCCGCGGTCTCGGGCGTGCGCAGGCGCACAAGACCTTCCTCGAACGGGATCTCCAGATGCTTCATCGCCAGCCATGGCCTCAGCGACCAGGACGAGAAGCATTTGTTGCCGATGAAGAGCGTGAATTCAGCCATTGTCCCTCCGGCCCTGTCTGTTCGGGCTTCTCGCGCACCCTATCCTGTCGGCTTCGCGGCCGGAAGCTATCCCAATCGACGGGCAGAACCCGGAACCTAAGCGATCCGCGACCGCTTCTCCAGGCGAACGGTTCAGGAGATGCGAGATGGTGAACAAGGATCAGGTTGCAAGCAAGCCAAGGGCTCGGTCAAGCAGACCGCCGGCAAGGCCACCGGCAACAGGCGCGCCGAGGCCGAAGGCGACGTCGACAAAGCGACCGGCAAGATGCAGAAGGCTTACGGCGACGTGAAGGAGAAGGTGAAGAAGGCGCTTTGACGCCGGCCCTTCGTGAACCAGGAAAAGGCGGCTCGGCCGCCTTTTTTGACCCTCTCCTGCCCGTCAGAAAGTCAGGCTTTTGCTGTATGCATTGGTGAAGGTGACCTCGCCATGATCTCCGGCGGCGTCGCCCAGCACCACATCCATGCTGTTTCCCGTCACCCGCGCCAACGCAAAGCCGCCCATGAAGGCGGCCTTCGGCTTGAACAAGTCGACCCCGTCACGGTGGTAGATCATCGGCGTCGCGTGCTGGTGGCCATGGAAGATGCCGACGACGTTGTAACCCTTCAGCACAGCCAGCAGCGCCTGCCTGTCGGCTTCGCTCCACCAGTGGGGCGGACCCTTGCCGCCGTCGTCGAAGGTTTTCTCGGCGGCGTCCCATCTTTCGATCGAAAAAGTATCCCAGCCATAATGCTGGAACAGGATGACCGGGCGGCCGTCGCCGGCATAAGTCGCCAGGTCCTGCTTCAGCCATGGCAGGCTGCTGACGGCGCCGTGGCCGGTATCGCCGGCGAAACGGTGCGTCTGTACAAGATGCAGGCCGCCCCAATCCCATGAATAGCAATCGGTCGCGACATCGTAGTCGGTCGCCGGCGCAGGCGGCTTGAAGAACACGCCGGGGCGGTGGTTGACCTCGACGTAGTCGCGCATTTCGCGGCGGTACCAGTCGACATGCGAGCGCGGGCCGTTCTGGTCGAGGTCGTGGTTGCCGAGGCCGACATAGACCGGCATGTGCACGCGGTCGGGGCCGACGCCTTGCTGGTAGCGCTGGCTGAACTGAAGCAGTTGCGTGCCCTCGCTGGGCTGGGTGATCTGGCCGCCGCCATCATCGGTGATGTCGCCGCCAACGACGAGGCCGAGCGGCGTGCCGATTTTGCCCGTCGAGCGCAGGGCGGTGGCAACGCCATCGATTTCAGCCGGCCATTGCCTGTCGCCGACGCCGTTGAGTGCGGCGACGTTGCGCAGCAAGGCAGCGTCGGTCTTGCCCTCCTGCTCGCAATGCGGGCTCAATCCGTTCGCCGTGCGGCAGGCATGGACATCAGCGATAAACAAGAAGGTGGCGTCGATCGGCGGGATACGCTGGCCGGTCTGGCCGAAGGCCGGGCGCGAAACAGCGCCGGCCGCGGCAACGGCCGCTGCCTTCATCAGGAACCTGCGCCGGGAAACCGGCCGGGCGGAAATACGATGCATCATGCGCTAAAATTCAGCACGACGCGGACCGGCAGTCCAGTTGCTCGCAAAGTGTGTCGACACGTTCTCTCAGGTCTGGCATTGCTTTCGGCATTCAACTTGCGCGGGCAGAGGAGGACGCCGTGAAAGCTACATCCATCGGCATGACAATGGCGATTCTGGCGGTGACGAGCGCAGCGCATGGCGCCGGGTGCATCGACGCCAAATCGGCCAAGGCCGGCTTCATTCTCGAAAGGCCCGGCATCCACAGCGAATTTCGTCCGGCGGCGGGCGGAATGGTGGCGGTTGCCAACAAATACCAGTCGCAATCGCCGCAGTCGCAGTACCTGTTCGGCGGGCTGATCGAAGTGTTTCGCGACAGCAGCACGGGGCAGCTGGCGATGATCCCGTTTTCCGATCTCAGGAAGGTGTTCCCGCTGAAGGCGGGTGCCAAGAGCAAGATCGTATTTGCCCGTCTCGCACCGAACAAGCCGCCGAAGGGCACCGAGACGCTGGAGATCAACGTCAAGGGCAAGGAGACGTTCAGCCTGGGTGATTGCAAATACTCCGTGCTCGCGGTCAAGCAGACGATCAGGAGCGAGGCCGGCGAGACGCGGGACGAGTTTACCGCGCTTTACGCACCCGACCTGCAGGCAGTTGTGGCCAGGCGCTATGACGAGGGCACCAGTGCCGAAAGCGTGGTCGGCTACGAGCTGATCAAGCCGCTGCCGAATTAAGAGCTCGGCCTCCCCGCCTCGGTCATAGTGAGCGACTGTCCTGCCGGCATCAGACGGCTCTGTGCAGTATCCTGCTACGTCGCCTCGTTCCTGTTTTGGACGACATAACTCCCTGCTCCAACGCCATCAGGCAGTCGCGCAGCGCGCTTGCGTCCTGTGCGGTCTTGGCCATCGACATGGCGCCGGAATAGCTGGCGACGGCTAACGCTGCGAAGCGCTGCGGATCGGTGCCCAGCTCCCGGCCCGACTGCTGGTCGGCCCTGATCTTGTCGGCGATCGCCTGGCGCCAGGCCGAAAAAATGCCGGCAAGGGCAATGCGGAAATCCGGATCGGCAAGCGACAGTTCATGCGCCAGGTTGTTGAGCGGGCAGCCGCGCACGAATCCCTGCTGCTCCAGCTCCGCCGCGACGGCCGCGAACACGGAGCGCACGCCCTCGCGCGCTGAGGAAGCCATCCGCACCGGCGCGATCCATGTCTCTTCTACGGCGGCGGCGATCCGCTCCTCGATCACTGCGAGCGCCAGCGCCTTCTTGGTTGGGAAATGGTGGTGCAGCGCGCCGCCGGTGACGCCCGCCGTCGCCATCAGGTCGCCCATGCTGGACGCATGATAGCCGCGTGCCTGAAACGCCTCCTCGGCGACATCGAGCACCTTTTTGCGCATGCCTTCGGGGTCGTTGGTGCGTTTTTGAGCCCGCGACCTTGGGCGAGCGGAAATCTCTGCTGACATCTTCACACGATAGCAGATTGACAAAACAGGACAACCGGTCTGTTTTGTAAAACAGCCGGTAGGGTTTGCTTGGGGCGACGCCGCCAACGCCCAGTGATCGATTCGGACGAGGCGCTACTTCTACTCTTTCATGAACCAATCAATATCCAGCGTGCCTCTTCGCCACTCCGTTGCGGTCACATCGGCACTTAAACTAACCACCGACGATTTCGCGTCTCTTGCGAGGCTCTTCAAATCGGCAAGAGCCATTTTTTCTTCGAGTGGCAAAAGGTGCCCGGCACTCCAGAACCTGACATTTTCGTCTGTATGCCTCAGGGTTCCCAACAGAAAAGATCGGCCACGATCAGGTCGGTTCCTGATCTCTCTTATTGCGCGGATTAAGCGGTCGTGAGCCGCATTCGATCCTTTGACATCCCCCATTTCAAGTAGTTGACGGTGCAATATGGCAGCCTCAACGTATTCTCTTTCGGGGTCCCTTGGCGCTTCTGGCTGCTTCACATCGAGCACTTTCTTGCGCATGCCTTCGGGGTGGTTGGTGCGTTTTTGAGGCCGCGACCTTGGGCGAGCGGATATCTCTGCTGACATCTTCACACGATAGCAGATTGACAAAACAGGACAACCGGTCTGTTTTGTAAAACAGGATGACTGTCCTGTTTTGGAGATCGCGCAATGAACCCGCCTTTGAACGCCCTACCTAATCCCGATCTGCTCGCCTCGCCCGTCGTCGAACTCAGGCAATACACGTTGAAACCCGGCCGGCGCGAGACGCTGATCGGCATCTTCGACAATCACCTGATCGAGGGCCAGGAAACCGCGGGGATGACCATCATCGGCCAGTTCCGCGATCTCGACCGGCCGGATATGTTCGTCTGGCTGCGCGGCTTCGACGGTATGGAAGCGCGGAAAAACGCTCTGACCGCCTTCTACGACGGGCCGGTCTGGGCTGCCTGGCGCGACGCCGCCAACGCCACGATGATCTCATCCGACGACGTGCTGCTGCTGAAGCCGGCCTGGCCGGGCGCGAACCTAGACCTCTCGGGATCGGAACGATTACCCCAGGCGGACCTCGAAAAACCGAGCGCAAGCAGCGATTTGCAGGCAATTGTTGTCATCAGGATTCATCATTTGCAACCGGGCCTGGAAGCCCGTTTCGCCAATGACTTCCAGACCGCGGCCCTTCCGGTGCTCGCCGCATTTGGCGCGTCGCCGCTCGCCGCCTTCGTTACCGAGCATGCCGAAAACAGCTTTCCGCGGTTGCCGGTGCGGGCCAGCGAAAACGTCTTCATCAGCATCACCGGTTTCGACAGCACCGAAGCGCATGCCCGCCATGAGGCAGCCTTGGCTGCCTTCCCGAGATGGAAGGAATTGGAGCAGGCCGCGCAGTGGGAATTCGCCAGGCCCGTGGAGGTTCTGCGCCTGGCGCCGACGGCGCGGTCGCTGCTCGGACAGCCAACGCCGGCGTGACCAATGCCGTTGAAAGCCACCTATGTGCACTGAACCCCCCTGTCTGGTTCACACCTGAAAATGCCTGGCATGGATCACCTGGTAACGCGTGGTCCATGCGGTTGCCTGCTCCAGGTCAAGGCAAACGCGCAGCAGCCGGTGATCCTCGTTCTTGCGGCCAATGAGCTGGATGCCAATCGGCAGGCCGTCTTTCGACTGGAAAAGCGGCAGGCTGGCGGCCGGTTGGCCGGTGACGTTGAAGATTTCTGTGAAAGGCGCAAAGCCGTAGGCTCGCCTCGCCCAAGCCTCGTAATCAAAGACAGCACCATCGCCATGGATGGCGCCAAGCCGGGGCGTAAGCTCGGCCGTCGTCGGTGTCATGATCAGGTCGAACCCATCGAACGCCATCGCCATCGCCAGCGAAGCGCTGTGCACATGGTCCTGCGCCCTGAAATAATCGGCGGCCGAGGATCGCCGAAAACAGTCGAGCGCGTGACGAGTCAGGCTTTCGATTTCGCCGGCCCCCGGCATCCGCCCGATCTCGTCGGCGCGATCGTCAACCAGCCGCGCGACTTCCGACATCCAGAAGATGCTCCAGTCCGCTTCGGCGCTGGCTTCCCGCGGGAAACGCGCCTCTGTGACCTCGTGCCCCCTGTCCTCGAGGAGGATCATGGCTTCCTGAAATTTTGCCCCGATCTCGGACGCGACGGGCGTGCCGTCCGGCCGGTGCGCCAGGCACGCGACGCGCAGACGCGCACCGGGCGAAGACAGCCAGTCCAGGTAGGACGGCACCGATTTGGACACGGAGTAAGGCGCTCCTTGTTCTGGACCGGCAGTCATGTCCAGCATGGCGGCGCTGTCGCGAACGGTGCGGGACAGGACGTTCTCGGCGTAGAGCCCGGCGCCGACCTGACCTCGACCAGGCCCGACAGGCGTGAGCCCACGCGACGGCTTCATGCCGAACACGCCGCAACAGGCAGCCGGCACCCGGATCGATCCGCCGATATCGGAACCGTGGGCGACCGGCACCATGCCGCTCGCCACCGCGGCAGCAGCTCCGCCGCTTGAGCCGCCCGCCGTCAGCGAAGGATTCCAGGGGTTCGAGGTGGGGCCGCGAAAGCTGGGTTCGGTGACGAAGTCGTTGGCAAATTCAGGCGTGTTTGTCTTGCCCAGCAAGATCAGACCGGCGGCCCGCCAGCGCCGGACGATCTCGCTGTCGGGCTTCGGCGCGGCATCCTTGAAGTAGAGCGACGAGTGCGTCGTCGGCCACTCCCGTACATTGACGCCGGTGTCCTTGACCAGAAAAGGAATGCCGGCGAGTGCCGCCTGCCGGTTGCAGCTTGCCGCAACGGAAAGCGCCCGGTCCGCATCGATCAGCGTCACGGCATTGAGGGCGGGATTGATGCTTTCGATCGCTTCGATAGCCGCCTCGACGACCTCGACGGCCGACAATTCGCCCGAGCGAACATGCCCGGCCAGGGCGACGGCGTCCAACGCCACGTATTCGGAAAGATCCATGACTGCTCTCAGCACGGACTACCGGTCGCTTCGGCTGTCGGCTGGGGTCCAGCTTTGGTACCGAGCTTGAAATACCGGCCGATGGCTGCCGCGACCAATGCCGGATCCTCCCAGTGCGGGTTGTGTCCGCATCGCACCGCGCTTACGAACGCGGCGCTAGGGATTTCTTCGAGGAGCCGCCGTTGGTGGGTTTCGTCGAAGAGCAGGTCGTGCGCGCCAGCAATGACAAGCGCCGGCAGGCGCAGCGTGCGCGCCTTGTCGGTCAGATCGACGCGCCGAACCTGCTCCAGGATTGCGCACCAAAGTGCCGCCGGCATGGCTGACGCCTCCTTTGCAGTCATGGTCAGGAATTCCGCTGGAACCTCGGCCTCGCAGGCATGCCAATAGTCATAGAACGGATCGGCCGGCGATATCGGGTCTCGAAGCGCCCGCACACCAATGGTCATCGGGTGATCCTCACCGATCTGCGGCCGCAGCGTTCCGGCCATCAGCACCAGGCCGCCGATCATCTCGGCGTAGCGCGCGGCTGCCTCGATCGCCACCATACTGCCTAGGGAATGCCCGACCAGAACCGGCCGCTCGAGCCGCAATCGCTCGATCAAACTCGCCACATCTTCCGCGAAATCCGCCGGGGCGAAGCCGCGTGTCCCGGCCGGCGAGGCGCCATGCCCGCGCAAGTCTGGAATGACAAGCCGGCGCCCGGCGAGATGCGGCGCCAGCAAGGAGAAGCTGCGGCTCGTGTCGGAGAAGCCGTGCACCAGCACCAGCGCGGGCTCCTGCCCGGCGATTTCGACGCAGGCCGTTTCAGTGCAGCCGGCACCGACCCTGCGCTTGCGGCCGTTCCAGCCCGCCTGATCGGCCGATATCACAGGCCGAGCTGCTGCTTGACTGCGTCGAGCGCGGGCTTGCCATCGAATGTGGTGACACCGGTAAGCCAGGCGCCGAGCCTATCCGGATTCTCCTTGAGGGCCTTCAGGCCGGCTTCCTCCGGCTTCATACCGTCATTGATGAGATAGCCCATGCCGAGATTTTCGAAATCGACATCGAAGGCGAGGTTCTTCAGCAACTGCCCGACATTCGGGCATTGCTGCAGATAGCCCTTGCGCACCTGCGTCGTCACCGTCGCGGCGCCGAAGTTCGGGCCGTAGAACTTGTCGCCGCCGCTCAGATATTTGAAGTCGTACATCGTGTTCATTGGATGCGGCGCCCAGCCCTGGAAGACGATGAAGCGCTTTTCCTTGATCTCGTAGCCGACCTCGGAAAGCATGCCGGCTTCACTCGATTCGACGACCTGCCAGCCATCGAGGCCGAGCGACTTATCGGCGATGGCGTCCATCATCAGCTGATTGGAGCCCGGCTCGATGCCGTACATCTTCCTGCCGAACTTGTCGGCGAACCTTTGCAGGTCGGCAAAATCCTTGACGCCGGCCTCCCACACGTAAGTCGGCACGGCAAAGGTGTATTTGGCGCCGACGAGATTGACGCGCACATCGTCTACCGAGCCGTCCTTCTTATAGGGCTCGTAGTAGGTGATCATCGCCGGATCCCAATAGCCAAGGAACACGTCCAAATCATTGTTCTTCAAGGATTCATAGATGACGTTGATGCCCAGAAGCGAGCTTGCCGGCTTGTAGCCGAGCGCATCGAGCAAGACGCTGGTGACACCGGTGGTGAAGGCAAGGTCGTTCCATCCAGGCTCGGCCATGCGCACGACCTTGCATTGCTCAGGTTCAGCCGCAAAGGCCGGCCGGATCGCCAGCAGGACGCAGAGCGAGGCGCCTATTCCAAGGCTACGAAGCATTTCGGTTCTCCTCATTCACCAACGACGTTGACCATTCGGTTTTTAAATTGTCCCAACGGTCAATCATTGATCTCGGCGGACAAAAATGTCAACGTCGGTTTTCGATGCATGATGGGGTGGACGGCGCCCGACGGCATCGGATGTGCCAGAATGAGTTCGTTGAGATCTCAAACAAGGGAGCCGTCCGTGGAACACCTTATCCGTATTGG
>NZ_JAMYLV010000058.1:0-19193 GCF_040318195.1 Mesorhizobium sp. M1273
CCTCTCCGGGCGCCGCGGCGCCGGGGGCCCGCCCCCCCCCGGGGCGTTTGTCTGCGGGTGGGTTTTGTTTGGGGGGGGGGGGCGGGCCCCGCTGGGCCCCCCCCACGGCCTTGCTCCCGGCCTTGAGTTCCACATCGCGCAGCTTCTTGGCATGCAGGGAGGGTCGAGCCCACGCGTAACTCTCGCCCTTCATCAACAGATGCCAGATCACGACAGAGAGTTTGCGTGCGGTTGCCACGGCCGCGACATGCTGCCCGCGCCGGGCTCGCACACGCAGGAAGAAGGCTCGCAACGGTCCGGGAGCACGAGCGGCCGCCCAGGCCGCCTCGACGAGCATGCCGCGCGCATGACCACGGCCCTGCTTGGTGATCCGCCCATGGTAGGCCGGACCTGGCCCGGACTGTCGGACGCTTGGGTTCAACCCGAGATAGCTCACGAGCTTCTGCGGATCGTCGAAGCGCGACACGTCGCCGATCGCCGCCTTCATCGCCAGCGCGACGGTCATGTCGACGCCGGGAATGGTCATCAGCCGCTTCACGCCTTCATCCGCGAGAGCCGAGCGGGCAAGATCGCGTTCGATGACCTGGAGGTCTTCGCCCAATCGGTCGAACTCGCGCAGATGCCGATCGATCGCGAGGCGCTCGTCCTGCGGCACGACCTGCTCGCTCAACCATGACCGGCCCTTAGTGCCGCACAGGTCGGCATGCGGGCAGGACGGGATCAGGTGGCTATGAAGGATCGACTGGATGACGTTCTTCAATCGAGACCTCTGCCGGACAATCTGATTGCGCCGTGTCACCTGTCGACGCAGAGCCTGCGTCGGCTCATCCGGAATCCAGACTTCCGGCAGGAAGCCGCTGGCATAGAGCTGCGCCAGAACGCTGGCATCGATCGTGTCCGTCTTGATCTTGGCATAGGCGATGATGCGCACCTGCTTGGGGTTTGCGATCACCACTTTCTTCACATGCGGCGCGACAACCGCGGCGGCCGAGGACGCGTTGCCCGTCGCCTCGATCACCACGACATCATCCAACGACAGCTTTGCGGCGAAGGCATCCAGCAGATCGCGCCGCATGTCGACACGACCCAGCCGCCTGAGCCTGCCGTCCTCCCAAGCTACCGCCTCGGCGAAGGCGCGATGGATATCCAGTCCGATGATGCGCATGCCCGTTCCTCCTTCTTGGCTCGGTCAAAGACGGGAGCTGGCGGGCAACACGACATCTACTGATCCGCGCTCGCAGCGCATCCGGGAAAGTCGCGAGGGGCGGCCATGTAACGAGCTCGGGCTCTCAGCCCACGGTCTATTGACGGCCTGCCTGCACCTTCGTGCTCCCGGTGCCCCACGTCCCGGATGGGCTCACCATAAGGCCGTTCCAAAACAAGAACAGCAGGACGAAAAGGCACCACAGATCACATACCGGATAATGGCAGCGTTGAACGGTTCCACAAGACGGTGCTGGACGAGTTCTACCGGGTCGCCTTCAGGAAGAAGATCTACGGCTCGATCGAGGAGCTGCAGGCCGATGTGGATGAATGGGTCAGAGGTTACAATGAGGAGCGCCCACATCAGGGCCGCTGGTCGCCAGCCGTCGGATCAAGTGCAAACTTCTACACATTCTACCAACGACCGTCTGTCACCCTGCGATCACAACCGATCTCGATGGCGTCGACGGCACTGTTAATGATGTAGAATATGGTCTGAATGGTCCGTTTTGCCTGTCCGGTGGATCAGGCAGCGATCATTTTCTCCTTTGCCAGCGGGGCCGTGTCAAGGAACGTCTTGCCGAAGCAGTTGAGGATGATACCCTTAATGATCTGCAGGATCCGCCGCAGCGATTTCGGTGCAAGCACAGGGGCCGACGCAGCGGCGTATTGCCCGAAGACTCCGCTACCATGCTCCGATGAGCCGCACGATCTACTTTGGTAAGCCGCCACAAAGCTATAGCGATTTGGCATCCCACGTCATTGAGGACATCGACGCATCTCTTGATGTGGTGCGACCGGGCTCGACATGCGAAGAAATCGAGTTGGCATGGCGAAAGACCTTGAGCGTCCACGGTATCGAAAAGGACAGCCGGTTAGGATATTCGATCGGTGTGGCATACACGCCGACGTGGGCGAGCGTACGGCGAGTATTCGTCGAGGAGATCGTACGGTCCTACAGACCGGGGTCGCGTTTTCATCTGATGGCAGGTCTTTGGCTCGAAGACACTGGCATTACGATCACCCAATCGTTCGTAGTCACTGAGGATTGTTACGAGCCACTCACCAAAAACCCCCCGCGAGTTGATCGTTAAGGACTGACAAATGCGCGACGCGATACTGCAGGACGTTTCCGAAAGCTTTTCCGACACATATTTTGAAGCGCGCCAGAAGTTCCTCGAGCTTGCCAAGTCTGTGAAATCATATAAATCGCCGGCCCGGGGACCGGGTGGCGAGGAATTGTTCACCGATGTCGCTTGGTTCGGCAATCCAGACGCGCGTCATGTGGGCGTATTGATCTCGGCCACACACGGCGTAGAGGGCTACTGCGGCTCGGCTGGGCAAGTGGACTGGATGCGAAGGGGCACTGCCACCTCGCTGGGGCCGGGCCAGGCGATATTGCTGATACACGCACTCAACCCATATGGTTTTGCGTGGAACCGCCGCGTCACCGAAGAGGGCTGTGACCTTAATCGCAACTTCGTGGACTTCTCGCAGCCTCTTCCAACCAATCCGGGATATGACGATCTTGCCGATCATCTAGTCCCAGCAATGATAAGTGGTCCAGTGTTTGAAGCCTCTGAGCGGGCTATTGAGAAATTTCGCAAAAACAAAGGCGAAGTCGCCTTCCAAACCGCACGAAAGGCTGGCCAGTATAGTTATCCCCACGGCGTGTTTTTCGGAGGCTTCGGTCCCAGCCATTCGCGTTTGACGCTAGAGAGAATTTCGGACGACTTCTCTCTGAAATCCCGGGATCAGGTGGTGATTGTCGACGCACATACAGGCTTGGGGCCTTTCGGATACGGCGAGCTTCAGACCGAGCAGCCTTCTGGGCTTGCTGGTTATGCACGTGCATTGGCTATCTTCGGAAGATCGGTAACCTCGCCCGATCTTGGAACTTCATCGTCAGTGCCGATACGGGGCTGCGTTGATGAGTTTTGGCAGCGGCTGCTTGGTAAGCGTCACGTTTACGCAGCGCTTGAATTTGGTACGTTCGATCCGGAGAACGGTCGACGGGTCCTGAGAGAGGATCATTGGTTGGCGAAAAATCCCGAGGCTGACCCGGAACTTGCACATGCCATCCGACTCCGTCTTCGCGAACACTACGATCCGAGGTCGGAGGACTGGCGCGAAATGATTCTTTGGCGTAGTCGTCAGGTGCATAGGCAGATGTTTGAGTGGGCCTCAGACCTGTAGAGGAGACTGCCGCTTCACGGCACAGCGGCCGCGTGCCGACATTGCCAGATGGAGCAGGTGGCATTGCGGATTATGGAAGTGATCGGCGGGCAGGTGCTGGTGATCGATGAAGTTCACAACATCCTCGCCGGAACCTATCGTGGGCAGCGCATCGTCCGGAACACGCTGCGCCTTGGCATTCGTCTGCAGATCTCGCTGGTCTGCTTCGGCGTCAACGAGGCGCGGGAGGCCATCAGAGGCGACGTTCAGCGTGCGCGCTGGTTTGAGCAGTTCACCTAGAGCCGGTGGGTTGCAAACGAACAATTCGAAACCCTGGTCAGCAGACCTCGGCGGTCTCACGCATACCTGAGATTCCCCTATCTCATGATGGGGTGGGCTCCGACCGCAACTAACCTCGTGTAGCATTGCCCCAGGCTGTGGGGGCATCGCAGGGTGACAGACGGTCGTCGGGTAGGAAGCGCAGCGCTCTGCGAATGGCGCCGGCGCATCGCGGCTTACCCGCGCCGTGTGCTTGACGCCCTCTCGCACGGCTCCAGCCACCGCCTCGCATGCCGTCATCTCGTCGCCAGAAGACACCAATCTGCAAACTGAATTGGACGCCCGCGGCCGCCCGCTGTCTACTTCCGATCGCTTAATTAGAGCGACGCAGGCAACCTAAAGGCTGGCCAGTCGACCCGCGGGGAACCACTTCGCCGGATCTGGGCGTGACGTCGTGATAATCTTTCGAAGGTTACAACATACCAGCGCCACGGAGTCCTGAATGTCACCGCAACCCCAGCCCTCTCTAGGAATTCTCAATCTGGAACGCGGGGAGGCGGCGGACGCCATGCCGGCGGCGCCACTACGCGGCTGCTTGATGAGTTCGGCCACCTACGATTTTCCCGTCATTTCGGAAACCGTTGTGGGTGCATGGGTTGATCTCGTTGTCCCTGGCGCGCCCGAGCTGGAATCAGCCTGCGTGGCAGCAGCGAAGCGCCTAGTTGAGCGCGGCGCGGTGGCAATAAGCGCCAACTGTGGCTACTTTATCCGACACCAAGCTGCCGTGGCGGCGGCCGTGGATGTCCCCGTGGTGTCTTCGAGCCTGCTGCTTATGCCGGCGCTACTCGGCCAGTTGCCGGCCGCCGCTAAGCTCGCCGTTCTGGTCGCCCAGCCGAAGCACTTGAGCGAAGATATGCTAGGGATCACCGATCCATTTGCACGGGCCAGGGTGGTCATCGGAGGGATTGAAGATAGCGTACTCGTGCGAAATGAGAATATGCGACCACCGCCGCCGACAGATCTGGCAGATATAGAAAAAGATGTCTTGGCGTGCGCCGAGCGACTCCGCCGTTCACATCCAGATATTAAGGCGTTTCTTTTCGAGTGCACGGCAATGCCGTTGACGGCGCCGGCGGTTCGCCGAATGACAGGCCTACCTGTCTACGACATTACGACCCTCTGCCGAATGACGTTGGCGTCCGTCGCGAGCGCGTCAAAATACGCGGTCGAGCCTAGCGCCGAGCTTGCCGTGAAACTCAAAATGGGAGAACGATCATGTTCACAATATCACGCCGAAATCTTCTAAAGAGTGCAGCTTCGGTTGGGGCTGCTGGTGTTGGTCTCTCGCTCGCGCGACTAGCCGGGGCGCGTGCTGCCGAGACGATCACTGTGGTTGAATGGGGCGGAAGCTACATCGACACAATGAAGGCAATTGTCGCCAAACAGTCGGAAATCAATGTCAATTGGACACTGCATACAGGTGGTTCCGCGGCCATTCTGCCGAAGATCAAGGCCATGTGGCCACACCCCGGCATAGATCTTCTCACCGGATGGGACGTGTCGTGGCAAGTTGTCGCCCGTGAGGGCTGGGCGGAGCCGGTCACCTTGGAAAAGGTTCCGAATCTCGCGGATATTCCACAAAAGTTGCTCGTCAAGGATGACGGCGGAAACATCGTAAATATCCCTCGTACGGTTACAGCCCTTTCCTGGTTGTATCGGGAAGATACCGCTCCCTTCGAAATTGCTAAGCTTGACGACCTTTTAGACCCCCGCCTGAAGGGTAAGATCTGCTTTCCAATACCCACACTAAATCAGAATGTCCAGATGGTCTCTTTGGCGCTTGCCAAAGGAGGCGACGAAAAAAACATGGATCCGGCATGGGAATTCATGAAGAAATTGGCGGGCAGCGGAAACATCGGTCGAGTCGCGAACGCTGATAATGACACAACGAATTCTATTAGCTCCGGAGAAACTAGCATAACCTTTAATAATAATGGTACCTTCACAGAGTTGAATCGAAACTTCAAAATGCGATTGCTGAATAAGATGGACCCGGAGATGACAGGCTTCCGAACATTCTACTTGCAGGAAGGTTGGTGCGTACTGAAAGGTGGGAACACGGACGCCGCGTTCAAGTTAGTGAATTTTCTTATTAGTAGGGATAATAACGCCGAATTCAATCGTGTTGTTGGACAAATACCTGCCAATGTCAAAGCGGCGGTCCCTGACGAGGCCAAACCCTTTGCATTCAACAACGATGAAATGAATAAGTACGCCTACGTTCCGGACTGGTCGTATATCTCCGAGCAGTCCGATGCCTGGATGAAGCGCTGGGAGCAGGAAATCCAGCCTCTGCTTTAGTGAAAAGCCACGCAATTTTTGGCGCTGGCGCGTAGGCTGGAGGATCGATGAGACGTCCTAAACCCCAAATACTTCTGCTGCTTCCGGCGGCAGCAGTATTTCTGCTGTTCCTTGTGCTGCCGCTATTGATAGTCATTGAGGAGAGTTTTCGTACATTCACGCCCGGCCGAATCGGGGCCTTGGTGGGAGCTCCGCTTACCATTAGGAATTATACGGAATTCTTCGCCACGGTCTATGTGAGGTACTTCGCCCAGACTTACGTGTTGTCGTTCTTCGCGTCCGTGATAGCTATCATCGTAGCGTTTCCGGTCGCCTATTATATTGCCAGAAATGCATCTACGAGTGTGCGGAAGATCTGGATCTCAGCTCTCATCGGGCTGATGTTCTTGAGCTCATTGGTTCGGATCTATGCAATCCAATTGACATTTGGTTCTGTCGGGATACTCTCCCCGTTCATGTCGTTCTTTGGCATCAACATGAACGGCAGTATATATATTAACATCGTCATCATCGTGGGATTGCTCCACTACGCAATACCGATGTCCATCCTGATCATGATAGGCGCGATACTGGCTCTCGACCCTCGCTTGACCGAGGCGGCTCAGTCTCTCGGCGCCTCGGCAGTGGAGGCACATCTTTCTGTAACGATCCCGTTGTGCATCAAGGGAATCGTGTCTGCATTTTTGGTTTCAATGACGTTTGCCGTAAGCGCGTTCGCCATCCCTTGGATCCTGGGGCGAGGAAGGGTACAGTTTATTTCAAACATTATCTACAGTCGCTTCAGCGAAGTATCGAACTATCCAAGCGGGGCTGCAATATCGATTATCATGATGATTCTGTCGCTTCTACTCATCTTTATCATATCTAGACTTACGACGGTGCTTGATAGGACATAAGAATGATCAGCAAACGAAACGCAGACGCCAGTCTTGCGGCACTCCTAAAGGCAGCAATCGCGGTGACAGCAGTGTTTCTGCTGCTCCCAGTGATGATGACCGTGATCATGTCATTTGACTCGCGTGACTATCTTGGTCAATTCCCCCCTCCAGGTCTTTCGATGAAATGGTACGCCAAGTTCATACACAATGGCTATCTCTGGTCGGGACTCCACACGAGCCTGTTGCTGGCGACCGCGGCGACCGCCTTCGCGACCACGATTGGGGCCTTGGCCGCGCTGGCGATCAGTCGAATGTCTGCGCAATGGCGGGATCCTATCACGACGGCCTTCCTGTCGCCTCTAGTGCTGCCAGGAGTTATCATTGGGTTTGCATTGCTGATGGTATTTTCGGCAGTGAACGTGCTGCCGACATTTCTTAAAATGCTCGCTGGGCACCTTATCATCACAATTCCCTTTACGATCAGAATGACACTGATTGGGCTGACTGGCATAAGTGCCACGCTGCGTGAAGCTGCATTGAGCCTTGGCGCCCATGAACGCCAAGCTTTCTTCACAATAACCTTACCGCTCGCTAAGAATAGTATTGCCGCTGGTGCGATCTTTGCCTTCGCATTCTCCATGGACGATTTAACGATCAGCCTCTTCTTGAGCGACTTCAATACGTATCCGCTTCCCGTCGCTCTCGTGAGTCTTATGCGATCGAACTTCGATCTCACTCTCGCTGCGGCCGCCGTGTTTCTGATGGGGCTAACTGTCGTCATTTTGATCGTGCTCGATCGCGTGTTCGGTCTCGAACGGGTTATCGGCCATGGCATTTATAAGGCTTGACTCAATGAATGTTCTTGAACTGAAATACGTCACCAAAAAATACGGCGAGTTTGTAGCTGTTGATGGCGTCTGCTTGGAAATAGAAGAAGGAAAGATTCTTTCTCTCTTGGGGCCGAGTGGTTGCGGGAAATCAACAACGCTACGCATGGTAGCTGGGTTTACAGCGCCGAACAGTGGAACTGTGGCAATCGCAGGCGAGAACGTTGACCATCTGAAGCCCTACGAACGCAATGTTGGGCTTCTGTTCCAGGATTACGCGCTCTTCCCACACATGACGGTGGAGCAGAATGTCGCGTACGGACTGCGGTACCGCGGAACACCGAAACCGATGATACCTTCTCGGGTCCGGCAGATGCTGTCACTTGTGCGCATGCTCGGTATGGAGGCCAGATATCCTAGCCAGCTGAGCGGTGGACAACAGCAGCGTGTGGCGCTTGCACGGGCGCTAGCAACTGACCCCCAAATCGTCCTGCTAGACGAGCCACTATCCGCACTTGATGCCAAGCTTCGCCTGGAGTTGCGTATTGAGCTAAAGGAAATCCTCAGATCAGTAGGCGCGACCACCATTGTCGTTACGCACGATCAGGAGGAAGCTCTTAGCCTGGGTGACGAAGTCATTGTCATGCATGCGGGAAAGGTGATTCAGCGCGGTTCTCCGACGGAAATCTACAAGGCGCCCGCAGAGAAGTTTGTAGCGGAATTCGTTGGCAGATCCAATTGGTTCTGCGCAACCAGACGTGGTCGATCAAGTGGAGACCTTAGCTCCTATATCACCAGCAATGGAATTGAGATTCGCACGAGATCAGCGCAGCCAAACCCGCGGGGAGGTGCCGATCTATGCATCAGACCGGAACATATTGAACTTATGGAGGTCACAAATGGTGTTGTGAGTGATGAACCAGACCAGAATGTCTTAGAGGGTGTCGTAGTCGACGTCGCGCCTCTGGGAGCCGATGTGCATGTGGTCGTCGACCTACCGGGTGAGACTCGGTTGCTGGTAATCCGAAAGGATGTTGCGAAGATTCCCACGGTCGTGCCGGGACAACCCGTGCAGCTTTGCTTTGCAGCATCCGATGTTCTCGTGTTCCACACCTGAACATTGGCGAGGTCTAATGTGCGTATCTGTTGCCCAATCGGCAGGAGCGGCCCGGTTTCTGGCCAGCGACGGGGTCACGCGGTCAAGTAACGCCCAACACTCAAGTAGAGGCTGGCCGATCCGCAGATACGCAAGCGCCGTAGCGAAGTGAGCGGCCCGCTTGGCGGCTCGTTAGCGCATTTAGTGGTATTCACCAGACGTAGGTCCAATTCGAATTCAATTTCTGGTGTGCACACGCGAATCTGGCGCAGGCCCACAGGAATTCTTTCACCGTTTCGCCGACTGATTGCGCTCGCCGTTGGCGGACAAAAGCACGATCTCCACGCGCCAGGCATGCTTCTGCGAATGGTTGTAATCCTAATAAAGGGCCGTCTGGCGTCTGGCGCGCGACGGCGCCGATCACTCCGGATCGGAGGTGCCTCGTGCTCGATGAAGTGCGCGGTCTCGGGCCCTGGCCTGGGCTTGCCCTTTTTGTCGACGCAGTAGATCAGGACCGGCAGCAGCAGGCCGGTAAGCGCCAAGCTGACCCCATCTGGCGCGGCTTGAGGTGATGAGCGAGAGATAGTGACACTGAAGGAGCTGAGGAGCTTGCAGTGTCAATTTCTATGTCTGCGCCTATGCCTGATGATAGGAGCTTCCATATCCTTGAGGCGGTTGCGAACCGGCTGGACGCAAGTCCGCAGCGTCCGCGGCGGCGCTGGTCGGCGGAAGCGAAGGCACGGCTGGTTGAAGAGTCCCTGAAGCCAGGGGCGAACGTGTCGGCGATCGCGCGCCAGGCTGGACTGGCGAGCTCGCAGCTGTTCGGCTGGCGGCGCAAGGCGATCAAGAGCGGTGCGGTCAGGCGGCAGCGAGATGCGGCTCGGCTCGGCTTTGTCGAGGTCACGCCGACAGCGTCTGCGTCGGTGGAGATCGAGCTGGGTGGCGTGGTCATTCGCGCCGGTGCCGATATCAATGAGGAGCAGCTGGTGCGGATCATCCGGGCGGTTCGCCAGGCATGATCCCGGCCGGCGTGAAGGTGTTGGTCGCCAGTCATCCCGTCGATTTTAGAAAAGGTCCCGACGGCCTACTGGCACTGGTGCGCGATGCCGGCTCGGATCCGTTCAACGGCGCGCTTTATGTCTTCCGCGCCAAAAGAGCGGACAGGATCAAGATCGTCTGGTGGGACGGCAGCGGCGTGTGTCTTTATGCCAAGCGACTGGACGACGCGAAGTTCTGCTGGCCGCGGATCGGCCACCACCGGGTCCAGCTCAATCATGCTCAGCTCATGGCTCTGGTTGACGGAATGGACTGGAAACGGGTTCGGACTGAGACCGTCAGGCGGCCGCAATCGGCTGGGTAAAACCCTGCGGCATGATGAATCAGGGAGCTGAAAAAGCGGGAAAATTGCCCGCGAATATGCTCTGATTTTGGCCATGTCGGCACCCGAACTCGCGCTCCCGGACGACGTTGACGCGCTCAAGGCGATGGTTGTTGCCATGGCCGAAAAGGCCGCCCTTCTGGAGGAGCGCAACCTCCATCTCGAGTTGGTCAACAAGAGCGCTGATGAGCGGATTGCACGGCTGACCGCGGTGGTGAAGATGCTGGAGAGGGCGCGCTTCGGCAGCCGCTCCGAAAGGTTGCGGACCGGTGCGCTGAGCGAGGAGCAGTATGCGCTGGTCTTCGACGAGATCGAAACCGGCGTGGCGGCCATCGAAGCGCAGATGGAGAAGTCTGCGGGCGGCTCGAAAGCGAAGCGCGCTCCGCGTCCTCGTAAAGGCTTTGCGGCCCATCTCGAACGGGTCGAGGTGGTTATCGAGCCCGAAACGCCTGCTGGCTGCGAAGCGCTGGAAAAGATCCTGATCGGCGAGGACGTCTCCGAACGGCTCGATGTCACCCCGGCGAAGTTCCGGGTGATCGTCACGCGTCGCCCCAAATATGCCTACAAGGGCTGGGACGGCGTTATCCAGGCAGCCGCTCCCGCCCGCATCATCGAAAGCGGCATTCCGACCGAAGCGCTGCTGGCGCAGATCGCAGTGTCCAAATACGCCGATGGCCTGCCGCTCTACCGCCAGGAAGCGATTTATGCCCGCGATCAGGTCGAGATCGACCGGTCACAGATGGCGCAGTGGATGGGCAAGGTCGGCTTCGAGCTCGAGCCGCTCGCCGATTACGCACTGACCCGCATCAAGCAGGGTGAGCGGGTCTTTGCCGATGAGACCACCCTGCCAACGCTGGCCCCAGGATCGGGCAAGGCCAAGACGGCCTACCTCTGGACCTATCTGCGCGATGATCGGCCGTTCGGTGGCAGCGGACCGCCCATCGTCGCCTACCGCTTCGAAGACAGCCGTGCCGGCGAATGCGTCGCCCGCCATCTGGACGGCTATCGCGGCATCCTGCAGGTCGACGGATACGCCGCCTATAACCGGCTGGCCCGATCGGATCGGGGCAATGACGGCGTGACGCTGGCGGCGTGCTGGTCGCACGTGCGGCGCAAGTTCTACGAACTGCATGCCGCAGGCTCCTCCGTTATCGCCTCGCAGACGGTGGCGCAGATGGCCCCGCTGTGGGCCGCCGAGGAGGCCGTGCGCGGCCAGGACCCGGTACTTCGGATAGCTGCGCGTCAGGAGAAATCCGCCGTCGTCGTTGCCGCTCTCTTTGCGCTGTGGGAAAAGGAGCTGCCGAAGCTGTCGGGAAAATCGAAGCCCGCCGAGGCGATCCGCTATGCGCTCGGCCGGCGTGCCGCGCTCGAGTGCTTCCTTACCGACGGCCGCATCGAAATCGACTCCAACACCGTCGAGCGCGCCATCCGGCCACAGACAATTACCCGAAAGAACAGCCTCTTTGCCGGCAGCGACGGCGGCGGACGGACATGGGCCACCATCGCCACGCTGCTGACCACCGCCAAGATGAACCAGATCGATCCGCACGCCTGGCTCACCCAGACCCTCGAGCGTATCGCCAATGGCTGGCCAAACAGCGATATCGAGGCGCTCATGCCTTGGAACTACCAGCGCTGAACGGCATCAGCTACGCGCTTACGCAGGCCGTGGGGTTGTCGAGGTGGAGTAGCCGTTTCCAGCTTTTGATGTTGAGATTCATGGCCGCGTAGAATACTTGGCACCACGGCCGGGGTCGATGCCGCCGCTGGGCTTGGTTGCGAATCGGGGCAGATAATCCGTATGCATACGACGAAGGCCGCCTATTGACGCATACCTTGATACGTTAGTGTCCGCTTAAATTAAGTGGACACTTGGCGGATGAAGTATCTGGCTATGGAGCAGCCCTCGAGGGTTGATGCGAGCACGCCCGCGGGTCTGCCGTTGCCGCCGGGCGGGCCGACAGCCGACGCGCCGCTCCTGGACGGTCTCGCAGAAGCTGGCGATCGTGCGTGAGGTGCAGGAGTCCGGTGATCCGGTGTCGATTGTGGCGCGGCGTCACGACATGAACGCGAACCACTTGTTCATCTGGATGAAGCAAGCCCAGCAAGGGCGATTGGGCCGAGCCAACCCGGTGCCCGAGACCCCACCGATCGCCTTCATTGACATGGGTGTTGTCGGTCCCAGGCTGCACGATGTAGAGCCGTCGGCTTACATGACCGGCGAAAGCTTGCGGAAAATAGCTGGCAAGCAAGCGCTTGACGCCGACTAAAAACCAGTGAACTCATAGCAACCGTTGGTCAGGCTTCTGCTGCCCACGATCGCGTGAAATCACTGCCCACGATCAGCGAAATGCGCACGCGAAGCCGACAAGGCCGCCGATCAGCAGACCGCCTGACCTTCACGCATCGCCATCATAGAACCCGCCGCGCCCACGCGCGCGTGCCAATCATTCGGCCTTCGTCGTAGGCGTACCTTTTATCCGATAGCCGCAGACATAATCGAAGTGAAAGAGCCTTGCACGCCGGATTGCAGTCACCTGCACAAGATGTGGCTGACGGGCGAGCCGTTCCGGCGGCAGAAAACGGCGCTCGCCAACGTCTAGGGCGTTCCCTCCTCGTCGCTCGACGCACGGTCCTCAACGAAATGCGGACGATCCAGAACGTGGTCAGGTCGATTCTTCGAGAGGCCGGCCTCAAGCTTGCCAGGCCCCGTGCAGCCTTCGCCGATCGCGTTGACAATATCGTCATGGCGCTGGTCGAGCCGCTCCTGGCGATCGTAGCCACGTTGTTGCGCGAGTTCGGGCGACTGACAAAGCAGGTTCGCAGGTTCTCGACATCGCCCGTAAGGAGCAAGTCTGTCGGCGGCTGATGAGCGCGCCCGGCGTCGGGCCGATCACCGCGCTCGCCTTCCGTGCTACGATCGATCAGCCGGACCGCTTTCGCCGGTCAAGGGATGTGGGTGCGCATCTGGGCTTGACCCCGGCACGTTATCAATCCGGTGAAACGGACATTCAGGGCAAGGTCAGCCGATGCGGCGACGAACTCGCCCGCACGGCCCTCTATGAGGCGGCGCATTCTTCGCTGCTTGTGCTCAGCAAGAAATGGTCGAGCCTCAAGGCATGGGGCATGAATGTCGCCAAACGGCGCGGTATGGCGATAGCCCGGGTCGCGGTTGCCCGCAAGCTCGCCGTCATCCTGCATCGCAGTGGAGCGATGCAACCGCGTTCCGCTTTGGCAAGGAAGCCGGCGGCCCGCGTCGGCATAGGACAACAGATAAACGAAGAGGAATGCGTGTTTCGGTTATTCCCGGACAGCCTTTTCGCTAAATCCCGGACAGTGATTTCAGTAATTCGCGGACAGCGATTCCGCTAAATCCCGGACAGTTTTCGGGAGCGGATTTAGCGGTCGGTTCTTGGCTGCGCCGTTCTGGCAGTTTGGCCTCTCACGATGATGTTGAGAGGGGCCGTGCCGAGACGGAAGCAAGCGAGACGAACGAGCGTGAGGGATATCCAAGCGATCTTGCGCCTGACCCATGAGCAGGGTCTTTCGGTGCGTGAGGTGTCGGAACGGCTCAAGATCAGTAAGACGACAGTATCGACCTATTTGCTGCGGGCGCGGGAGGCCGGGCTGTCATGCTGGCCGCTGCCGCCGGGCCATGACGACGCGACAAGCGGCTACTGTTCGGCCGTGCCGGTCGTCCGCCGCAAGATCTGAGCGAACCGGACTTTGCGCTGATCGCCCGGGAGTTGAAGCGCAAGGGGGTGACGGTGACGCTGTTGTGGCAGGAGTATCGCGCCGCCCATCCCGACGGCTACGGCTACACCTGGTTCTGCGAGCACTTCGCCGCTTTCGAGCGCCGGACAAGCGCGACATTCCGCAATCGGCATGCGGCGGGCGCGGTGATGCAGACGGACTATGCCGGGCAGACGGTGCCGGTGATCGATCCGGCGACCGGCGCCATTTACCCGGCGCAGATTTTTGTCGCGGTGCTGGGCGCCTCCAATCTGACCTTCGCCTTTGCCAGCTCCAGCCAAAAGCTGCCGGACTGGATCGAGGCCCAGGTGCGAGCGCTCGCCTTCTTCGGCGGCGTCACCAGAGCGATCGTGTGCGACAACCTGAAGGCCGGTGTCGTCAAGGCGCTGTGGTTCGAGCCGACGCTGAACGCGACCTTTGCCGCGATGGCCGAGCATTACGACACCACCATCCTGCCGACCCGCAGCCGCAAGCCGCGCGACAAAGGAAAGGTCGAGGGCGCGGTGCTGATCATCGAGCGCTGGACCCTGGCACGGCTGAGGAACCGGTCCTTCTTCTCGCTCGCCGAGCTCAACGCGGCGATCGCCGAACTGCGAGGAGCTGAACAACCGGCCGATGCGCCATGTCGGCCAAAGCCGCCGCGAACTGTTCGAGGAGATCGAGCGGGCTGCCTTGGAGCCGCTGCCGGCGGCACCGTTCGAATACGCCGAGTGGAAGTCGGCGAAGGTCCACCCTGACTACCATGTCGAGGTCGACAAGACCTTCTACTCGGTGCCGCACCGGCTGATCGGGCGCACCGTCGAGGTGCGGCTCACGCACCGAGTGGTCGAGATCTTCCACGATCACCAGCGCGTCGCCAGCCATGTGCGTCGCTCGCAGCGTTCCGGCCATGTCACCGTCAACGAACACATGCCCAAGGCGCACCAGCGCTACGCCAACACCACACTGGCCAGCCTGATCAGCCGGGCGGCAAGGATCGGCCCCAACGTCGCCATTCTGGTCGAGCGCATGATGCGCGACCGGCCACATCCGGAGCAGGGATACCGCTCGGCCATGGGCATCCTGTCGCTGGCGCCGCGCTATGGGCCGGAGCGTCTCGACGCCGCCTGCGAGCGGGCGCTGCTGATCAACGCGATCGCCTACTCCTCCGTCACCGCCATCCTCAAAGCCGGCCTCGACCGAGCCAGCTCCGCAGAACCGGCAAAGCCGACACCCCAGCACGCCAACATCCGCGGCTCCACCTAACCAGTGAAGGAAAGGAAGAAAGAATGCTCATGAACCCCACCCTCGACCAGATGCAGGCCCTCGGTCTGGCCGGCATGGCTGCCGCCTGGCGCGAACTGGCCGAACGGAACAACGCCAACGAGCTCAGCCGTGACGAGTGGCTCGGCCTGATGCTCGACCGCGAGGTCGCCATACGGGCCGACAAGCGCGTCCGGAACCGGCTCGCCTCAGCCAGGCTGCGCTTTCCCGAAGCCTGCATCGAGGACATCGACTTTGCCGCGCCGCGCGGGCTCGACCGGCGCAGCACCATGGCGCTCGCGCAGGGTGAATGGCTGAAGGCGCATGAGAACCTGATCGTCACCGGCCAGACCGGAACCGGCAAGTCGTGGCTGGCCTGCGCCTTCGGCCGGCAAGCGGCACGGCTCGATCATTCCGTGCTCTATGTGCGCGTGCCGCGCCTGTTCGAGGATTTGGCCCTCGCCCGTCTCGATGGCCGCTTTCCACGCCTCATCGACAAACTCACCCGCGCACAACTGCTCATCCTCGATGACTTCGGAACCCACTCCCTCACCGATCAACAGCGCTTCCATCTGTTCGAAATCGTCGAGGAACGCTATCGCCGCAAATCCACCCTGATCACCGCCCAGGTCCCAGTGGCCAGATGGCATGACCTGATCGCAGACCCTACCGTCGCCGACGCCATTCTCGACAGGATCGTTCACAACGCCCACCGCATCGTGCTCCAGGGCGATAGCATGCGAAAGCAAAAAGCAGCGCCCCTCTTGACCGGCACCGAAAACGGCGAAATCAATCATCCATGAACGCAACAAGGCACCCGAGGACCAACGCCGCCAAACTGTCCCGACATTAGCGAAACCAATGTCCGGGAATTAGCGTAACCCCTGTCCGGCTTTTGCGAAATGCGCAAAGAGGAACATACAGACAGTGATTTACCCGAGAGGGTGATCCGGATCGTTCCAGTGGGGACGATGGGCAAGGCGATCTCGTTGACAGGCTAGATCCTGGATAGATTCTCCCAAGGTCGCTCAACAGATTGAGACGCCTCGCCCTCCTGACCCCATCATGCGGCGGCCCGGCGCCGACCGCGAAGAGAAGCGAGTGACCCACGGGGCGACATCGTCCGGAAAAGACAGGAAAGCCTGACCTCACCGACCCCAATCAGAGAAGCCTGCTAGTCCCTTCTCATTAAGCTCACACATGACCTGATGAGTTAGATTAGGATAGCCTCGCTAGCGGTTAGGCGACGGCTGCGAACGTCATCCGATAAAGCGTTGCGGTGTCATAGATGGGCAGGCCTGTCAAACGGCGGATTGCTGGCGTGACCATCGGGAACATTGTACATTCAAACAGCAGCGCGGCAATTTCCGGATGCGCAGCGCGGAGTTCCGCGACGCACGCGGCGACATCTTTCTCAATATCGGCGATGTCCGTCGATGGCGGCGGTCGCATGTTCTCATTTTGCACCAACTTGCTGCCGTCGATGCCGCCGATAACGATTCTCGCGCGGTCGGCCGGATCATCGACCCCAAGCATATCTTCACCCAAATGTCTCGACTGGGCGGCCACGACGGCGAGCTTGGCAGCTGGCGGCAGTTGGCGAAGCAATGTCGGGGCCAGGAGCAGGCTGGACATCGCCACGGGCACATTCACCGATGCAGCCACCGCCGCTTGATGCCGGATGGTGTAGCCGCAATCTCCGGTTATTGCGACGGCTCCGCGATCGACTAACCGCCGGGCAGCTGCAATGTAGGCTGGATCGAGAGCGGGATCGCCGGCGATGACCCTCTCCGCCCAAGCTCCCGCCGCCGTCTCTATGATTATTGGGAAGTCGAAGGTTGCCGGATTGAAGACCGACCCCGGCCGCGGAGCCGGAGATTCACCGGGCGCGAGCCCAACGTCCAGTCCTATGATTCCGAGGGCTCTTTGTGGTTGAGTTGTCACGAGGTAGCTTTCTCAAGTTGGGACGCAAGGACCTTGGTGTTCGACAGCGATGGACGCTTTAGTAAGCACCTTAGTCCTATCCGCCGGGCCTGCCAATTATGGACTATAGATGGATTCCATCTGCGTGCTAGATAGAGAGTGCCAGGCCGCTGCGTCGCAATGGGAGGAAATCATTGGTGTCGCGCGATACGCCGTGCAAGGACCATGACGGCACTACCTGGAGGGAGGGTGTTGCCGATTCGATGCTGGCCTCGGGGTCCCTCCATAGCCGCTGACCTTGCCCCTCTGATCTAATCCGGTTTGAAGTTCGTTCTGGCCCATCGAGAGGACCAGGACATGAAACGTAGCCGCTTCTCTGAAGAGCAGATCATCGGAATTTTGAAGGAACATGAGGCCGGGGTATCGGTTGCCGATCTGTGCCGCAAGCACGGGGTCAGCGACGCCTCGATTTACAACTGGAAGGCCCGCTTCGGCGGGATGGATGTCTCCGAGGCTCGGCGACTGAAGGCTCTGGAGGACGAGAACACGGCTGAAGCGGCTTCTGGCCGACGCCATGCTCGACAATGCCGCATTGAAGGATCTTGTGGGAAAGAATGTATGGTCCGCCCCGTCCGTGCAAGGGTTCGCGACATCGCCGATGACGATTCCAGTTGCATAAATGTATCCGGCCTCTCTCGAGTGGACTGCTGTTGCAGCCAGGCCATGATGAGATCCGCGCACGCCGTTCCCAATAAATGGTTCGGGCACGAAGCCCGCTTTTTTGCACAGGGCTTACGGCATGCTGATCCACTGTTTCGTCATCGCTATTCCCGAGGCTTGCAATCGAGCCAGAAGCGTTAGGCGAATGCAGGATCCCTGCGTTCGTAGAGCGCTCCCGGCTTGGTCAGAACAACCCAGACAATACGCGCCATCTTGGCGGCGAGTGCGACAACGGCCTTGTTCGGGTGCATTCGGCTCTGCAGCCCATCGAGCCAGCTTCCAAGGCGGTCCCGGTTTCGATCGAGATGTCGGAAGCAGGATCGTGCGCCATGAACAAGGAGCTTGCGGACGTAACGGTTCCCACGCTTGCTGATGCCGAGGAGTTTCTGCTTGCCTCCGGTCGAGTGTTCCCGCGGGACAAGGCCCAGCCATGCAGCCAGATCGCGGGCCTTCTGAAACTGACGTCCGTTGCCGACGGCCGCAAGAAGGGCCGTGGCGCCCAAGGTTCCGATTCCGGGGATCGTCATGAGCCGGCGGGCAACATCTTCACGATCTGCGATCGCATTGATCTCCCTCGTCACCTCGCTTATGCGCTGCTCCAGCCGGCGCAGGTCGGCGAACAGATCGTTGAGCAGTTTGCGCATCGCCGGCGAGAGGTCATTCGACGCGTCGTTCAAAATCAGTGGCAGATCGAGTTTGAACAGGCCCGCTCCCTGTCTCAACGCAATGCCATTTTCCAGGCAAAACGCTCGCATCTGGTTGATGAGACGAGTTCGTGTGCCGATCATCTGGTCGCGCACACGATGCAAAGCCTGGAGGTCGGCTTGTTCCTCGCTCTTGGTCGCGGCGAACCGCATTGTCGGCCGAGTGGTGGCTTCGGCGATGGCCTCCGCATCGATGATGTCGCTCTTGTTCGACTTCACGTATCGGCTTCACGAACTGCGCCGGGATCAGGCGAACCTTGTGCCCCAGCGCCTGCAGTCTCCTCGCGATCCATTGTGATCCAGCGCATGATTCCATCCCGATGATCGCTGGCGCTACTCGTTCAAAGAACTTCAGCAGCGTATCGCGTCGGAAGCGAGTTCGCTGGATGGGCTCCCCGCCGCTATCCAAGCCGACGACGTGGAAGATGTTCTTGCCGATATCACTTCCATAGACTGCCGCAGGGCGCGGCGCATTGCGTGGGGACATTGCAACCTCCTTTTGTATGACTGCCCAGATAATGCTGCGGGAGGACGGGGCGGACCATCCCATTAATGGTGACGCCCGCGGCCAAGCGGAAAGCTGTCGCTCGCCTGAAGGAAGGCTTCGGGATGAGCGAACGGCGGGCGTGTAAAGCCATCGGCTGTTGCCGCATG
>NZ_JAMYLV010000059.1:0-17794 GCF_040318195.1 Mesorhizobium sp. M1273
CCGGTCGCGCCAGGGCGACAGGGCGAGGCCTTAGACGCCTTCAAAAGACGCCCAGTAGGCCAATCAGGTTAAGCACACCCTTCATGCAAAGCCCTCACAAGGGGAGAAGGGGGGCTGGTCACACCGTCAGTGCCTCTACTGCGCGCATGACGCCGCGCAGTTCGGCGAGGCCCTTCAGGCGGCCGATGCAGGAATAGCCGGGGTTCACCTTCTTGCCGATGTCATCGACAATGGCATGGCCATGGTCCGGACGCATCGGGATCTGCCAGTCCGCCCTGCCTGCCGCCTTGCGCCGCCGCTCTTCGCCAATCAGCGCCGACACGACCGCCACCATGTCGGTGTCGCCGTCGAGGTGCTCGGCTTCGTGGAAGGAGCCGTCTGGCTCCTTGGTGACATTGCGCAGATGGGCGAAATGGATGTTTTCGGCGAAGGCCTCGGCCATCGTCGGCAGATCGTTCTGCGCGCCCGCGCCGTAGGAGCCGGTGCACAGGGTCAGCCCGTTAGCCGGCGAAGCGACCGCGTCGAGCAGCGCGCGGGCATCATTGGCGTTGGAAACGATGCGCGGCAGGCCGAACAGCGAAAAGGGCGGATCGTCGGGGTGGATCGCCATCCTGACTCCGGCCTCTTCGGCGATCGGCACGATCTCGCGCAGGAAGGCAAACAGGTTTTCGCGCAGGCCTTCGGTGGAGACGTCCTTGTAGAGGTCGAGGGCGCGGCGGAAGCTTGCCCGATCGAAGATGAATTCGCGCGCCGGGACCCAGCCGATCAGGTTTCGCTCCAGCCTTGCCTTGTCGCTGTCGCTCATCCCTTGCAGTCGCGCACGCGCGGCCTCGACGCGGGCCGGTGGGTGATCGGCCTCGGCCCCTTCTCGCTCGAGGATGAAGACGTCATAGGCGCAGAGCTCGACGACATCGAAGCGCAGCGCCGTGCCGCCATGCGGCATGGGATAATCGAGGTCTGTGCGCGTCCAGTCGGTGATCGCCATGAAATTATAGCAGACGGTATTGATCCCGGCGGCGGCGACGGCGCGGACCGACGCCTTGTAATTGTCGATCAGGCTGCGCCAGTTGCCGCTGCGGGTCTTGATGTCCTCATGGACGACGATGCTCTCGACCACATCCCAGGTCAGGCCTGCTGCCTCGATCTCGGCCTTGCGCCTGGCGATCTCGTCCGCCGGCCAGGCGCGGCCGTCATTGAGGTGATGCAGCGCGCTGACGATGCCGACGGCGCCGGCCTGACGGACATGGGCAAGCGTCACCGGATCGTCCGGCCCGAACCAGCGCCAGGTCTGTCTCATGGCTTCTCACTCCCTATGCCAAGCGCCGCCAAAGCTGCGGCAGTGCCGCCCCGCCGCAGGCGCTCGAGATGGGCTGCCGTCAGATCGATCAGTGTCATGCGGTGGGCATGGTCCTTGGCGAAGCCGGCGAGATCGAACATCGCTGTCACCGTTTCATCAGCCGGCCGGCTGCCGAGCGCCGTAAGCCGAGTGTCGATCGGGTCGGTGAAATGGGCTTCCGGCAAGGTTTTGCCGCGCGCCTCGCAAGCGGCAATCCAGGCCGCCACCACCAGCATGAGATGCGCGGGCGGGTCACCGGCGCCCAGCCGATCAAGGGCCGAGGCGACGATGCGCTGCGACAGCTTCTGGCTGCCGTCATTGGCGATCTGCGCGGTGCGATGGGCGAGCGCGGTGTTCGAATAGCGTTCGGCGAGCTGGGCCGTGTAGCCGGCCGTATCGAGCCCGGCGTCCTGCGGCAGCGTCGGGATGGCCTCGGCCCATAGTCCGTCGACGAATTGCCGGATCGCCGGATCGGCAAAGGCGCGGTCGACCGTGTCGTAGCCGCTGAGCAGGCCGAGATAGGCGATTGCCGAATGCGAACCGTTGAGCAGCCGCAGCTTCATGTCCTCGAAGGGCCCGACGTCGCCGACCATGGTGACGCCGAACTTTTCCCAGGCCGGCCTGCCTGCCGGGAAATCATCCTCGACCACCCATTGGCAGAACGGCTCGGTCATCACCGGCCAGGCATCCTCGACGCCGAGCTCGACGGCGATACGCGCCCGGTCGGCATCGGTGGTCGCCGGCACGATGCGGTCGACCATGCTCGACGGGAAGGCGACGCCGTCGGCGATGTGTGCGGCGAGCCTGGCATCGCCCGAAGTGGCGAGCCTGGCGTCGCGCAGTGCGGCGAATTCGACCAGCAGGCGGTGCAGCGTGGCACCATTGGCCGGAAGGTTGTCGCAGCAGAGCACGGTGAAAGGCTGGATGCCGGCGGCACGGCGGCGCGACAGCGCCTCGGTCAGGAAACCATGCGCCGTCCGTGGCATTTGCGGGTTGGCCAGATCATGGACGATGTCGGGGTGGGTATTGTCGAGGCCGCCGCCGGCTGCCCTCAAATAGGCCTTTTCGGTGATCGTCAGCGTGACGATGCGGGTGCGCGGATCGGTCAGGGCGGCGAGCACCGCAGCCGGATCTTCCGGCGCCACCAGCAGCGACAGGATCGAGCCGACGACGCGCAGCTCTTCGCCGACGCTGCTCCTGATCGCCAGCGTGTAGTGGCCATCCTGCGGCGCCAGTGCGTCGCGCGTGTCTGGACTGCGCAAGGACACGCCGACAATGCCCCAGTCCGCCTCGCCCGCCGCCAGGCAGTCGTCGACATAGGCCGCCTGGTGGGCGCGATGGAAGGCACCGACGCCGAGATGGACGATGCCCGGTGCAATAGCGCCGCGGGCGTAGCGCGGGACCGCGACCGAAGCCGGCAGTGCCTTCAGCGTGCTGTTGGAAAGGCGTCTATTGGTCATTGCGCCACGTGTCTGATCGAGATTGTTGGGTCACTGCTGGCAGGCGGCGTAACACCCGATGCCGTCACGCACAATGGGCAATGGCCGACGAAAAGTCATCATACAACAACCCAGTTTTTGTATGTTGACATTATTTCTTTCCAACCCTACCGATGTCCGGATTGGGAGGATTCACGTGGCCGCATTGACGGATCCGGACTTGCTGTTTGCCGCCGAGGCGCGCCCGCGTTCGCTGGCCCGCGATCTCTATGCCGCGGTCAAAGACCTGCCGATCGTCAGCCCGCACGGCCACACCGATCCGCGCTGGTATGCGCTCAACGAGGCGTTTCCCGATCCGGCGCAGTTGCTGATCGTGCCGGACCACTACATTTTCCGCATGCTGTTCAGCCAGGGCGTTCGGCTTGAGGAGCTTGGTGTGCCGACGCTTGACGGCTCGCCGGTTGAAACCGACGGCAGAACGATCTGGCGGTGCTTCGCCGAGCATTATTACCTGTTCCGCGGCACGCCGACCCGGCTGTGGTTCGACCATGTGCTTGCCCATCTGTTCGGCATCGACGAGCCGCTGACGGCCGCAACCGCCGACCGCCATTACGATATGATCTCGACCTTGCTGCAGTGGGAGAATTTTCGCCCGCGAGCGCTGTTCGAGCGCTTCAATATTGAAGTCATCGCAACGACCGAAGGCGCGCTCGACGATCTCCGATGGCACCAGATGATCCGCGACAGCGGCTGGGAGGGCCGCGTCGTCACCGCCTATCGGCCGGATGCGATCGTCGATCCCGACTTCGAAGGCTTTTCGGCCAATCTCGACCGGCTTGGCGAGATCACCGGCTGCGACACCGGCAATTGGGCCGGCTATCTCGATGCGCATCGCCAGCGGCGCGCCTTCTTCAAGAGCTTTGGCGCGACTTCCTCCGATCACGGCCATCCGACGGCCGAAACCGCCAATCTCTCGGATGCCGCCGCGCAGGAGCTGTTCAACCGCATCCGCCGGGGCTCGGACGACGAGCGCGAGCGAAAGCTGTTCCGCGCCCAGATGCTGACCGAGATGGCCAAGATGAGCCGCGACGACGGGCTGGTCCTGCAGATCCATCCCGGCTCCTGGCGCAATCATTCGCCTTCTATCTTTCACAAGTTCGGCAGGGACAAAGGCTTCGATATTCCGACCCGAACCGACTATGTGACGGCGCTGAAGCCGCTGCTCGACTGCGTCGGGCTGGAGCGCGACCTCACCATCATCCTCTTCACCCTCGACGAGACCAGCTATGCGCGCGAGCTGGCGCCGCTCGCCGGCGTCTACCCGGCATTGAAGCTCGGGCCGGCCTGGTGGTTCCACGACAGCCCCGAAGGCATGCGCAGGTTCCGTGAGATGACCACCGAAACCGCCGGTTTCTATAACACCGTCGGTTTCAACGACGACACCCGCGCCTTTCCATCCATACCGGCCCGCCATGATGTGGCGCGCCGGGTCGATTGCGCTTTTCTGGCGCGTCTCGTCGCCGAGCATCGGCTCGGCGAAGACGAGGCGCACGAGCTGGCGCAGGAACTTGCCTATGCGCTCGCGAAAAAGGCGTACCGGCTCTAACGGCGCTTGCCGCCATCGTTCAAAAAGGGAGGAAACCAATGCTGCATTTTTCGAGACTGGCGGGGGCTACGCTAGTTGCCGCCGCACTGCTGGCCGGATCGGCAAGCGCCCAGACGGTCCTGCGCTCGTCCGACACCCACCCGGATGGCTATCCGACGGTCGAGGCGGTCAAATATTTCGGCGAGCTGGTGAAGGAGCGTACGGCCGGCCGCTATGTGGTCGAGATCTATCCTTCCGCGCAACTTGGCGAGGAAAAGGACACGATCGAGCAGGTGCGCACCGGCGTGATCGATCTCAACCGCGTCTCGATGGCGCCGTTCAACGGGCTCATCCCGGAGACCACCGTGCCCTCGCTGCCCTACATCTTCCGTTCGGAAGAGCATATGCACAAGGTCATGGACGGGGCGATCGGCGACCAGATCGCGGCGGCGTTCGACCAGGTCGGGCTGGTGCTGCTCGCCTTTTACGACGGCGGCTCGCGCTCCTTCTACAATTCGAAGAAGCCGATCAACACCGTAGCCGACATGGCCGGGATGAAGTTCCGCGTCATCCAGTCCGACATCTTCGTCGACATGGTGGCGGCACTCGGCGCCAACGCGACGCCGATGCCGTATGGCGAAGTGTATTCGGCGATCGAGACCGGGGTGATCGACGGCGCGGAGAACAATTTTCCGAGCTACGACACCGCCAAGCACGCGGAAGTCGCCAAGTACTATTCGCTCGACGAGCACACGATGGTGCCGGAAGCCTTCGTCATGGCGAAGTCGAGCTGGGACAAGCTGACGCCGGAGGACCAGGCGATCTTCAAGGCGGCCGCCAAGGAGAGCGTCGCCAAGCAGCGCGAGCTGTGGACCGCCAAGGTCAAGGAATCGCGCGCCAAGGTCGAGGCGGCCGGTTCGCAGATCACGACGCCGGACAAGCAGCCCTTCATCGACGCGATGGGGCCGGTCTACGAGAAGCACGTCAAGGACGACAAGCTGAAGGCCATGGTCGAAGCCATCAAGGCCGTGCAGTGATCAAGCGGCGGCGCGGACATTCCGTGCCGCCATCCTCCTGGGGGAGAAAACCGGTGACTTCCAGCCCAAGACCAACACCGCTTCTGTCCGGCGTCGCGCAAGTGATGTCGCGCGTCAGCACGGCGGCGCTGTCGATCGCCGGCATCGGGCTGGTGCTGATGACCGCCTTCGTCGCCTGGCAGGTATTCGGCCGTTATGTTCTGAACCGTTCGCCGAGCTGGACCGAGCCGGGCTCGGTGATGCTGATGAGCTGGTTCATTTTCCTCGGCGCTGCCGTCGGCGTGCGCGAGAACTATCACCTCGGCTTTGACGTCCTGCTCTACGTGCTGCCGAAAGGCGGCAAGCGCTGGCTGCGGATGATTTCGGACCTCGTCGCGCTCGCCTTCGGCATCGGCATGATCTGGTACGGCAGTCAGCTGGTAGCATTGACCTGGGGCTCTGTCTTGCCGTCGCTCGGCATATCGGGGGGTTGGGACTACGTCCCGCTTGTCGCGGGAGGCGCGCTCATCGTGCTCTTCACGCTGGAGCGCATTGTGCTTCGCCTCTCCGGCGCGCCGATCGACGATGCCCTCGATGAACTGCCGCCGGCCGAAGTCGCGGCCGAACTCGACACCGCCAACGTGAAGGTCTGACGCCATGGAACTGTGGATTCTCTTCGGCGTCTTCACCCTGCTGATGCTTATCGGCACGCCGATCGCTTTCTGCCTCGGCGTCGCAAGCCTCGCCACCGTCCTCTATATGGGCCTGCCGCCGCTGATCGTGTTCCAGCGCCTGAATTCCGGCATGAGCGTCTTTTCACTGCTGGCCATTCCGTTTTTCATCTACGCCGGCGACTTGATGGTGCGCGGCGGCATCGCCAGCAAGATCGTTGCCTTCGCCGGCTCGCTCGTCGGCCATTTGCGCGGCGGTCTCGGGCAGGTCAACATTGCAACCGCAACACTGTTCGGCGGCATTTCCGGCTCAGCGGTGGCGGAGGCAGCGGCGGTAGGCGGCCTGATGATCCCGCAGATGAAGGCGCGTGGATATGGAGCGGACTACGCCGTCAACGTCACGTCGATGGCGGCACTGATCGCGCTGCTGCTGCCGCCGTCGCACAACATGATCATCTACTCGATCTCGGCAGGCGGAAAGATCTCCATCGCCGATTTGTTCACGGCCGGCATCATCCCGGGCCTGCTGCTGGCCCTGTCGCTGATGGTCACCGCCTATATCGTGGCGCGCTCCCGCGGCTATCCGACCGAGGCGTTTCCGGGCTTCACCGCGGTCGCGCATCTTTTCGCCGTCGCCGTGCCCGGCCTGCTGTTGATCGCGATCATCTTCGGCGGCGTGCGATCGGGCGTCTTCACCGCCACCGAGAGTTCCTGTATCGCCGTCATCTATGCGCTGCTCGTGACCGTCTTCGTTTACCGGCAGATGACCTGGGAAGGGTTCGTTCATGCCACCCATGGCGCCGTGCGCACCACGGCCATGGTGCTGCTCATCATCGGCATGGCGGCGGCGTTCTCGTGGCTGATGGCCTTCCTGAAAGTGCCGGCAGCGCTCATCGCCTCCATGAACGCGATCTCGGACGATCCGCTGGTCGTGCTTCTCCTGCTCAACCTCCTGATGCTGTTCCTCGGCACGTTCATGGACATGGGGCCGACGATCATCATTTGCACGCCTATTTTCCTGCCCGTGGCGCAGGCCTACGGCGTCGATCCGGTGCATTTCGGCGTCATCATGATCCTCAATTTCGGCATCGGACTGAACACGCCGCCGGTGGGCGCGGTGCAGTTCGTGGCGTGTGCAGTGGGCAAGATATCCGTCTGGGAATCGATGCGCTCGATCTGGCCGTTCTATGCGGCAGGCCTCGTGGTGCTGGCGCTCGTCACTTACATTCCGGCCATTTCGCTATGGCTGCCGAGCGTCTTCAAATAGGGGGTGCGACATGGCATCGGACACTGCCGTCGGGCTCCGCGTCGAACGAAGACCGAAGCTTTCGGAAACCGTTGTCGCTGCGATCCGCAAGCAGCTGCAGGCGGGCGAGATCCAGCCTGGGCAAAAGCTGCCGACCGAGGGCCAACTGACGGAAACCTTCGGGGTCAGCCGCACCGTGATACGCGAGGCGCTGGCCAAGCTTGCCGCGGACGGCCTGGTCGAGCCGCGCCAAGGCGCCGGCGTTTTCGTCACCGAACATATCTCGACAGCGTTCGGTGCTCTGGCAGCGGAGATGGGCAGCAAGGATTCGATTGCCCTCAACGTGCTCGAAGTCAGGTTGGCGATCGAGATCGAATCCGCCGGGCTCGCCGCCATCCGGCGCAACGCCGCGCAGGAAGCGGCAATCCAGGAAGCCTTCTTCGAGTTCGAACGGCTGCTCCTCAACAGCGAGCCGACTGGACCGGCCGACCTTGCCTTCCACCGTGCAATCGCCAGCGCCACCAACAATCCGTTCTATGTCGAGATGCTCGACGTGCTCGGCCGGCGCGCTATTCCTTGCGATGTGACCTCGCCCTGGTCGACCGAGTTCGCACAGTCCGACGCCTACCAGCGCGGCCTGCAGCGCGAACACCTGATGATCCTCAACGCCATCTCGGCAGGCGATGCCGAAGCGGCGCGGGAGGCGATGCGCGCGCATCTCGGTGCCAGCCAGCAGCGCTATCGCGAGCGCCTGCACGCGCGCCAGATTTTTTATGCCGACTCGGTCAAGGCCGCGGCAACCGAATGAGCAATTGAGGCAGCAATGATTCAATCTGATGATCACACGGATTTCACCTCCCGCTTCGCCATCGACCCTGTTTCTGCCGCGGCGATGGGCACGGACGAGCTCCGTCACAATTTTCTCATCGAAGGCCTGTTCCGGCCCGGCAGCATCAGCCTGACCTACACCCATTACGACCGCATGATCGTTGGTGGCGCCATGCCCGCCGGCGCACCGCTGCCGCTGCAGGCGATCAAGCCGACCGGGACCAAGAATTTTCTCGACCGCCGTGAGATGATCATCGTCAATATCGCCGGTGCAGGCGTCGTCAAAGCTGGCGGCCAATCCTACGAGCTGCAGGCGCGCGACATGCTCTATCTCGGCATGGGCACGGATGAGGTATCGTTCGCTGCGACCAATCCGGCTGAGCCGGCTAAGTTCTACCTGCTCAGCGCGCCGGCGCATCAGGGCCACCCCAACCGGCTGATCCGCATCGGCGATGCCAAGCGGCTCGATCTCGGCAGCCAGGCAACCTCCAACGAGCGCTCGATCTTCCAGTTCATTCATGCCGAAGGCGTAAAAACCTGTCAGCTTGTCGTCGGCATGACGCAGCTTGCCCCCGGTTCCGTCTGGAACACCATGCCATGCCATGTGCATGACCGGCGCATGGAGGCCTATCTCTATTTCGACCTGCCGGAGGCGGCGCGGGTGTTTCACCTCATGGGCGAACCGGACGAAACGCGCCATCTCGTCATGCGAAACGAGGAGGCGGTGCTGTCGCCGGGATGGTCGATCCATTCGGGCGCCGGCACCTCGAACTACGCCTTCATCTGGGCGATGGCCGGTGACAATGTCGACTATACCGATGTCGACCTGGTGGCGATGGAGGAGCTCAGGTGAGTGATCTCTCGGCCTTCAGCCTTGCCGGCAAGCGCATCCTCGTCACCGGCGCCAATACCGGCATCGGCCAGGGCATCGCCGTGTCGATCGCGCGCGCCGGCGGCTCGGTGGTCGGCGTCGGCCGGTCGGCGATGGACGAGACGGCGGAGAAGATTGCGGCTGTCGGCGGCCGCTTCGAGGCGGTCCGCTGCGACCTTGGCGACGATGCCGCCACCCAGGCGATGCTTGACCGCGTCTGGGACGGCACCGGGCCGCTCGACGGCCTGGTCAACAATGCGGGCATCATCCGGCGTGCCGATGCGGTCGACCTCACCGAAGCCGACTGGGATGACGTCATCGGCGTCAATCTGAAGACGGTGTTCTTCCTCAGCCAGAGTTTTGCCAGGCGCGTGCTTGCCGAGCCGGGACGGCGCAGCAAGATCGTCAACATCGCTTCGGTGCTGAGCTTCCAGGGCGGCATCCGTGTCGCCTCCTACACCGCCTCCAAACACGGCGTGCTCGGCATCACCCGGCTGCTGGCATGTGAATGGGCGGCAAAGGGCATCAATGTCAACGGCATTGCGCCGGGCTATATCGAGACCAACAACACCGAGGCGCTGCGCGCCGATCCCGACCGCAGCGCTTCGATCCTGGCGCGCATCCCCGCCGGACGCTGGGGCGCGCCGGAAGACATCGGCGACGCAGCCGTCTTCCTGCTGGCGCCAGCGTCCAACTACATGCACGGCGCGGTGGTGCCGGTGGACGGCGGCTGGCTGGCGCGATGAACAACAAAAGGTGAGAGTCTGACGATGACCGGAACCAAAATCTTCTCGCTTGCCGGCGAGGGTGCGTGGACGCCGACGCCCGACGGCAACCGCCGGCGCGTGCTCCTGCACACGGACGAACTGATGATGGTCGAGTTCGGTTTCGACAAGGGCGGCGTCGGCGCGCTGCACTCGCACTCGCATGTCCAGGCAAGCTACGTCGCCGAAGGCCGCTTCGAAGTCACCATCGACGGCAGGACCGAAATCCTGGAGACCGGAAGCAGCTTCATCGTTCCGTCCAATCTGGTCCATGGTGTCAGGGCGCTGGAGGCGGGACGACTGGTCGACAGCTTCACGCCGCACCGCGCCGATTTCCTCGACTGAGCTGCGGGCCCGAAGTTCAGGCAGCCGGCTCTCGGAACGAAAAAACCCGCGCCTCCGGAGAGACGCGGGCGTGTTGCCTGGGCGCTTGTGGCGCCGCGGTACTCAAAACATCACCGCAGAACCTGAACCTGCCGAATGATGGTGAAGATAGGATTAACCGCTCCGAGGCGGTGCGATATTCACAGCCAAAGCGAATAGGGGGCTGGAACGACGGTCCGATATCGGCCAATGAGAGAAAAGTTCGCCTCAGGCGGTGCCCCGGACAGGACCAGAGGGGTCGATAAATGTTCGAATCTGCTGTCCAGGCAATCACCTGGCGATTCGCCGCGGCATTTCGGCAGGTCGTATCCCCGAAAGTTCTGTAATGCAGATTGCGGCGAGCAGCCCGGCAGAGGATTCCAAACGGCGCGTCCTCAGGGATGTATTCGGCTTCGATGATTTTCGTCTCGGCCAGGCGGCCGTGATGGAGGCGCTGCTGGCCGGGCATCATGTGCTGGCCGTCATGCCGACCGGCGCCGGCAAATCGCTCTGCTACCAGGTCCCGGCGCTGGTCCTGGGCGGGCTCACCATTGTCGTTTCGCCGCTGGTGGCCCTGATGCAGGATCAGGTCGCCGCATTGCGCCTTGCCGGCGTGGCGGCCGATACGATCAATTCCTCGCTCGACCGCGATGCCAATGTCGCTGCATGGCGCCGTGTCGCGGCAGGCCAGACGCGCCTGCTCTATCTTGCACCGGAGCGGCTGATGACGGTGCGAATGCTCGAGGCGTTGACCAAGCTCGATGTCCGGCTGATCGCCATCGACGAGGCACATTGCATCTCCCAATGGGGACCGGCGTTCCGGCGCGAATACGAAGAATTGTCGAGACTACGTGATATCTTCCCGAAAGTGCCGATTATTGCGCTGACGGCGACGGCGGACGAGACGACGCGCACCGACATTGCCGCGCAGCTGTTCGACGGGCGCGTCGATACGGTGGTGCTCGGCTTCGACCGGCCGAATATCAAGCTAGGCATTGAGCCCAAGCATGACAGCAAGCGCCAATTGCTAAACTTCGTGCAGCGCCATGCCGGCCGCAGCGGGATCGTCTATTGCCTGTCACGCAAAAAGACCGAAGAGGTGGCGGCGTTCCTCGAGCGGAACGGCGTACGCGCGCTCGCCTATCATGCCGGCATGAGCAAGGACACGCGTGAAGCGAATCAAAATGCCTTCATGACCTTGTCCGGCGTGGTGATGGTGGCGACCATCGCCTTCGGCATGGGGATCGACAAGCCGGACGTCGCCTATGTCTTCCATACCGACCTGCCGGGCAGCTTGGAGGCCTATTACCAGGAAATCGGGCGCGCGGGCCGCGACGGGCGGGCGGCCGAGGCACATTTGCTCTTCGGTCTCGGCGATATACGCATGCGCCGGCTTTTCATCGAAGACGAGGATGCGCCGGCTGAGCACAAAAGGCGCGCGCATGGCCGGCTCGAAACGCTGATCGGTTATTGCGAGACGACGCAGTGCCGCCGTCAGATCCTGCTTGGCTATTTCGGCGAAAGTGCTTCGCCTTGCGGCAATTGCGACAACTGCCTCGACCAGGCGCCGCATGCGGATGGCGAGGCGGAGGCGCGGATCATCCTGGCGGCGATCGCACAGACCGGCGAGCGCTTCGGCGTCGCCCATGTCGTCGATGTCCTGCTCGGCCATGAAACCGAGAAGGTCCTGGACAGGAACCACCACAGGCTTGCCAGCTTCGGCACCGGTGTGGCGCATAAAAAGAGTTTCTTGCTGTCGCTGCTCCGCCAACTCGTCGCGGGAGGGTTCCTGACATTGGACTCAGCCGGCCATGGCGGCCTCGCCATTGCCGAGAAGGGCCGTGCGCTGGCCCGGGGCGAGGCCTCGTTCCGGTATCGCGTGGACGCGCGCCAGTCATCGCGAGGCAAGATACGTCCTGAGGATACCGCAGCAGGCACGGAAGGTCTGGATTCGGCGCTGCTGGCCGCGCTCAAGGCTGTGCGGCTGCGTCTTGCCCGGGAACGCCAGGTGCCGGCCTTCGTGATCTTTTCGGATCGTACGCTGATCGATATGGCCGAACGCTGCCCGCGTGATCTGGACGCCTTCGCCGCGGTCAACGGCGTCGGCGCCGCCAAGCTCAAGGATTTCGGCGAGATATTCCTCGGCGCGATCGCTGCGCATCAATCCGGGGTGGCGGGCTGAAGACCCACTTCAGTGACGCAATCAGCACCGGCTTCGTCTCGCCGCGGCAACCGCAGCCTCCTGCTGCCGCAAGCGCTCGATCTTCGCACTCTGGCGGGCAGCCACGGTCGAGGCGACACGCTGCCCTCCCAACAGCCAGCCCGGAATGTTGGTGTGGACGACTTTGCCACGAGCGATGGCTGTCGCCGACATTTCGTCGGCGACAGCGCCCATCGCCACGTTGAGCTCGACGCAACTCATCTTGTCGTATTTCGCAGCATCAAAGGATGCCGGCAAAGGCGATGCGCAACTTCCGACAAACATGAGGCTGCATATCAGAGGCGCGGCCGTGGAGATCGCCTTCATTCCCTTATCAAGCACATTGATGCCGGACGGGCGGATTTCCGGAGGGTTCTCGATCTCAGGCGGCGAAGCGCTCCCGAGGTTCCGCGTAACTGAAGCATGTGACCTCTACAATACCCTGTGCTGACCGACCTGTTTGTCCTCGAAGAATTCCGAGAGAGCCGCTGCCGTCTTGTCGGGGTGCTGTTCCGGGAAAAAGTGCCCGCCTTGGACAGCGTGTCCTGCCACTCTGTCGGCCCATTTCCTCCAGATGGCCAGCGGCCCGCCTTCTTGCGCATACCAGTTCTCCAGGGCGCCTTCGCCACTCCATAGCGCCAGTAGCGGACAGTCGATGCGACGACCGTTTGCGCGGTCCAACGCGTCATGTTCACGATCGATCGTCGCAGCGGCGCGATACTCTTCGCAGATGGCATGAATATGCGCGGGATCGCTAAGCGCATCAACATAGGCGTCCCTGACCTCTTTGGAGACCATTTTCGCTGACGATCCCCACTGCGTTATTGCATCGTCGACGACAGCATCGGGAGCCGCGCCGATCAGACGCTCCGGCAGGGGCTCCGGCTGGGCAAGAAGGCTCCAGGGCCAGAAGCCAAGCGCCAGTCTGGCATCCGCCCTATCCCATGTTGCGGCGGTGGGGATGATGTCGAGGACGGCGATTTTGAGCACGTTGTCGGGATGGTCCAGCGCCAGGCGATAGGCAACCCGCCCGCCACGATCATGCCCGGCAACCATGAACCGCTCAAACCCCACTTGCTTCATGGCCTGAACCATGTCGCCGGCTATGGCGCGCTTGGCGTATGGGCTATGATCGGCAGAGGAAAACGGGCATCCGCTTTGCCCATAGCCTCGAAGGTCGGCGGCGACGACCGTGAAGCGGGGCGCCAAGGCTGCGGCGATATCCCTCCACATCAGATGCGTTTCTGGAAAACCGTGAAGAAGCAGCAGCGGCGGACCGGTGCCTCCGACCCTTGCGAAAATCGTCGTATCGTCCAGTCGTAGGCTGGTGGCTCTGAAACCTGCAAACACCGTCAGCTTCCTCCGCGCCCTTAGGAAAGCTCCGTAAGGGCGCTAACGGCCGCCTGAGGCCCGGCCGCGATGGCCAGGGTTCAAGCCGGCCAGTTGCTAGAATCGAAACCAGACCCAGACGCGCCTGCGGAAGCACCGCCTGCGCCGATAGCCGTTTCGCCAGTAAACGCGACAGACCCTTCTCCAGGCGCGCCGGCGGCGCCGGCGCGGCATGTGCCACCGGCGATGATAGACTGGTTGCAACTCTGCTTGAGTTTCGTCGTCGTCGAAGGTCTCGACATCCGGCGCCTCGAGTTCATCGAGAATGCCCCTTCTGGCAGTTGGAACGCCGGCCACCGCATTGATTGGCCGAACCGTGCTTGCAAGGGCCGCGGCCCCGGCAATGCCAAACATTCCTGTCAAAAATAGTCGCCGATCCATGGAAACCTCCCAGTCTTCAACCAGCGATAGAACAAGCTGACGATGGGGAAATAGCGCAGTCGGTGCAAACGCCTAGTGCCGCACGGCGACTAGCGGTGGTCCGGTCGGCCGGAGGGTGTTACCTCGTCCTCGAAGTGGGATGGCTACCTCGATCGACAAACACCCGGAGCTTTTGAATTGGAGGGCCGTGAACGACGAAGATGGGACCTACGTCTACGCCATAGCTACCTAATTCCACGCTACTGCTCTCTGTTTGTCGCTCGCGTTGCAATAAGGCTTGACTGCCATCCTACCAGAAGGTAGGTAAAACCATGAGCAACTTGTCTACCACCTCTGACGACATCCTGGCTTGTGCACGTTCACTGATCGTCGCTGGCGGCTACAACGGTTTCAGTTATGCCGACATTGCTGAAGTGGTCGGGATCCGTAAGGCGAGCATCCATCACCATTTCCCAAGCAAGGTCGATCTGGTTCGGACGCTGGTTGCGCGGTATCGCGAAGAAACTGAAGCGGGGATGGCAAATGTCGAACTTCACGAATCCGATCCGCTCGAACAGTTGCGGACCTATGCCGGGTATTGGGAAGCCTGCATCGCGAACGCCAGCGCCCCGTTTTGTATCTGCGCGCTGTTGGCAAGCGAGCTCCCCGTGCTGCCCGAGGAAGTTAGCCTTGAGGTCCGGGCGCATTTCCGCTCGTTGTCGGCTTGGCTGACATCCGTGATGGAGCGCGGTGCGCGGCACGGCCAATTTCGACTGATGAGTACCCCTCGTGCCGAGGCTGAAGCGTTCATGGCGACCGTTCATGGCGCGATGCTTTCAGCACGGGCCTATGGCGATCCGAAGGCATTCGCCGTCGTGACCGGCCCGCTCCTGGAGCGGCTCCGCGCTTCCCCCCGGATACCAGCCTAGATCTCAACTAACCATACTAGCGATCACTCCGCGACGTTCGTCGAGAGACCCTACCTACTAGTCGAAAGGTTTATCCAATGACGGCTTACAGTAACAATCTTTTCCGCGCCAGCCAGGAACAATGGCTCAAGCTCTATTACTTCGCTCGGACGGCGTTCTCGGCTGTCTGGGTGGCGGCTGCCTTTACGGTGGGGCAGCATTCCGGGGTGGTCGCGGCGGTTTTGCTCGTGGCTTATCCTGCATGGGATGCCCTGGCCAATTTTGTCGACGCATCGCGCAGCGGAGGATTGGGACAGAATCGCACCCAGGCCATCAACGTCGTGGTCAGTGTGGCGACAACGTTCGCGGTCGTTGTTGCGCAGAAGATGAGCATGAACTGGGTGCTGGGCGTGTTCGGCCTATGGGCGATCCTGTCCGGCCTGCTTCAACTCGGCACCGCCGTCCGCCGTTGGAAGAACTCTGGTGCGCAGTGGGCGATGATCCTGAGCGGAGGGCAATCAGCACTGGCAGGCACGTTTTTCATCGCGCAGGCGCGGATGCCGATGCCGCCATCGATCTCCAACGTGGCCGGCTATGCCGCAGTAGGCGCCCTCTACTTCCTGGTTTCGGCGGTGTGGCTGAGCGTGAGCCAATTGCGGCGGAAGGCTGCATAGCGTGCCATCTTGAGCCAGCACCGCTCCGACTGTCAGCTGCTGGCATCGTTCGTCAAACAGAACGACCCACCCTTACCCCTAAGGACTGAAAATGAGACCGACGTGTTTGGAATTTCACCACCCGGCTGAGGGTTAGCCGCTCATCCAGGGCATCTCGATCGCGCCGAACGATACAGCGACCCCGAGGGCCATCAGCGCAATGCCCACAGCAACTTCGAAGGGGCGGCCGCGCTGCAGCAGCTTCTCGACGAAGACGACCAGCGTCAACAGCAGCATCCAGGCGACGCTCATGATGCCCACCGCGACCAGCACGGCAAACAGAGCCCAGCAGCAGCCAAGGCAATAGAGTCCGTGCCGCAGCCCCATCTCGACTGCGCCAACCCGCCCGTCGCGCCAATGCTGCGCAATGAAAGCGAGCGGCGAACGGCAATGGCTGAGGCAAATGTGCTTGAGGGTCGTGAATTGGTAGAGGCCGGCGACGCCAAGCGTTGTACCGAGCGCGAGCGGCGCCCATTTCGAACGCTGAGGCGGATCGAGGCTCGTCGCAAACTCGCTTGCGAGCTGGACCAGGACATACACAAGAAGGCCCGCCGCCGCCCAGACGAGCATGTAGCCCGCGACGAATATCCAGGCCGGGATGGCGACGTGCTGTTCGCGCCTGGCCTGCGCCGCTGCGAACATAAAGATCATGGGCGCGGCCGCCGGCAGCATCATTGCAGCCATCATCACCGTCCATGCAGCAAGAAAGGCGGCGGCGCCGGCGAGTGACCAGCCGTCGGCGGCAATTCCGGCCGTCGCCACGCCGGCCATGCCTTCCATACCCTCCATCCCGCCGCGCACCGCAATGCCCATTGGCATATCCATGCTGAGGGTCAGCGCCCATGCCGCCGCTGTCAGCACCACGAGCGATGCGAGAAGGCCGAGCGGCATGCCACGCAAATTCCGGAGCCGCCACGATTTCCCGGGGGACGCGTCAGGCATCGGCACGTCCCTAGTTCGGGCCGGTCCAGTCGAACGGAATGTGTTTGCTGGAGCGGGTCGTGCCCGTCCAGTCGAGCCCGAAGCCTTTGGTGCTCACCTCGACCGAACGCCCCCAGGTGGCAACCTGGCCCGGGCCGACCTCCGAGCCCGGCGGGTTGATCGTCTGCACCCGCTTGCCGGGTGGTGTTGTGGGACCTGAAAGTGCTTCCGCATGCCCGACGACGAGGCCAGGAATCTCGACCCGCCAGGTGGCGAGGTCGCCTGCCACCTCGAAAGTGATCGGCACGAACTCCATGCCACGCATCTCGCCGATGTTGGCGGCAAAGCCCGCCGGCCAGCCGCCAGCCTGCCCGCCGAAGATCGCCTGAAGGGCTTCACGTTGCCGCTCGTTCGCCTTCTCGTCGAGGTACATGCCCATCACGGCTTTTGCCTCGCCGGCCCATAGATTGCCTTCAAACTCGCCGAGCGCCACCAGCGACAGGCCGTCGAGCTTCACGTCGCCATACCGACCCTCGCGCACATGCCAGGCGAGCACGCCCTGGCAGTGATTGCCGGTCGGCCGCTGGGCGAATTCGCAAGGGCAAGGGATGTCGCAGCTGCAGATGTCGAACCAGTCGCCTGCGAGCCGCCATTGAGGCACTGCGTTCATGGCTCTTCCTCCCGGAATATAGCGCTATTTATACCTCGAAGGCGGGGCGCGCTCCAGCAGTTAGTGCATCGCTCGCTGATTTTGGTGGCCCTTGCCGCCGCAGAACAAGTCACTGCGTCTTGATCAGTAACTGCTCGCAACAGAACCCAGCCGCCATCCAGTGCGAAGTGGTTTCTTGCTCCGTTCCATGTGATCGATGAGGTCGTGGATAGCTTCGCGACGGGTCGATCACCAAATACACGATCCGACTGACGCTTGACCCACACTGCGAACTGACAACCTTCCGCAACACCGCTCGGTTGCCTAGTCACAAAGACGTAGCGGGCCAATGCTAACGCCGGGCTGCAATTTGAGCTCCGCGACTTCACAAGCATTTATGGCTGAGTTCGGCAGGCAGCATCAAAAAAATTATGCGCGGCCTGAGACATAGGTGACGTTTTGTACCGGACACATGGGTAACACTTTTGGCTTTTGGCCGGAGGTGTTGATGCCGTGGAGAGAGTGTTCGGTGATG
>NZ_JAMYLV010000060.1:0-17287 GCF_040318195.1 Mesorhizobium sp. M1273
AAAACCCAAAATACCCCACGGGATCGCATCCAGATCAGCAAAACCTATTCACTTCAACGACATAGACAGATGGGTGTTATGAAACAGGATTGTAGTCGGCGCGTCACAGGGCGATGGCGACGCGTGCCTGAGCCAGCGACTGGTGTGACGAGGGTATCGGCGAGAACGTGGAAGGTCGGTTAGCCACAGCTTTGTGGCGGCGACCTCATGTGCCGATCGTTGATTGAGGATTTTGGTGATTGCGGGCGGATGTCCTAAGGCTCCTAGGTGATCATCGTCCGTGGCAACTTCGCGAAGCGGCTTGTAAAACATGCCCAGTGCTCTTTTGCCGCGCGTTGGATAGTCCTACGCCCACTTTGGCGAGCGCGCCGCCACGCAGTCAATCGACACACGACGGTCGCGCGAACGCGACACAAAGTGCACTGTCACCGAAATTCCGGAGGACTAACGTCTGCCCTTAGGTCTAGGCTTCGTGATTTCGATTCAACGGCCCGCGAGCGACTAGTTTGAGCAAGCCTCAACGCGGGGCCACTCGATGTCGGCTCCTTGCCGCAATCACGCTGTTCCGACAGGCCGCGCCATGCGGCAAGTTTCTATCCAACCAAGCCGTTTGACCCACGCTGGCAGCTGCCGAGTAGGCGAAGTCCGCATCGCGCCACTTTCCGACCTCAGCACCTCTAAAGCGCGAACGTCTGGTGTGATGCCCGATGCGCGTTCGTAGGCATCTCACTGTTACATCGCGGTGACAAAAGCACCGCCACGGTGGCGTCAACCGGTTACCAAGGGCAGTAAATATCTCCGGCCTTCTGGGAGTGGCGTGTCAGCGTCCCCAGAGGCTGCGTGGGCGTGTCGCCGGTTGGCTGTTAGCGCGGCGACTGGAATGCTCCACGCCTCGCAAGCGGGATAGCGAAATCTCGTGAAGGCAAGGTCGAGCTGCGTTTTCCGCTCTCTATCGGCGACGGGCGGCGACTGGGAGAGACGGATACCATGCACATGGGGCGTCAGGAAGTTGGCAGGACATGGACGCGGGGCGGCCCGCGTGCAGGCGCTTGGCCGAGCGGTGCAATGAACACGCAGCGCCACCTCGCGGCGATCATGGTGTGCGACGTCGTCGGCTATTCGCGCCTGACGGAGCGCGACGAGCGCGGCACGCTCGAGCGGCTGAAGATCTACCGCAAGGACCTCCTCGAACCGCTGGTCTCTGAGCACCGGGGTCGGATCGTCAAGCTCACCGGCGACGGCATGCTGTGTGAGTTCGCGAGCGTCGTCAACGCGGTGGCCTCGGCGATGGCGATCCAGCAGGCCCTGGCAGAACACGAGGCGGAGATGCCCGAGGAAGAGCGGATTCGCTTCCGCATCGGCGTCAATCTCGGCGACGTGGTCTGCGAGGAGGACGGCGACCTCTACGGCGACGGGGTCAACATCGCAGCCCGCCTCGACAGCATCGCCGACCCCGGCACCGTGGTCGTCTCAGGCACCGCCTACGACCACCTTCAGGGCAAGCTCGACTGCGGCTTCACGCCACTCGGCAATCTGCGCCTCAAAAACATCGAGCGGCCGGTGCGCGCCTACCGCGTCGAGACCGACGCCGGCGCCTCGGTGGCTGCATCGCCTCCGCTGCCCGCGAAACCCTCGATCGCGGTTCTGCCTTTTACCAACATGAGCGGCGATCCCGACCAGGAATACTTCGCCGACGGGCTGGTGGAGGACATCATCACGGGATTGAGCCGGGTGAACTCCTTTTTCGTGATCGCCCGCAACTCGTCCTTCACCTACAAGGGCCGGGCGGTGGACCTGCGCCAGGTCGGGCGCGAGCTGGGCGTCCGCTACGTGCTCGAAGGCAGCATCCGCAAAGCAGGATCGCGGGTGCGCATCAGTGGGCAGTTGGTGGACGCGATCAGCGGACACCATGTCTGGGCCGACCGCTTCGAGGGCGACGTGAGCGACATCTTCGACCTGCAGGACAAGGTGACCGAGAGCGTCGTCGGCGCTGTCGAACCGAGCATCCGGCTGCAGGAGATCAAGCAGGCGCGCATGAAGCCGACCGACTACATCGGTGCCTACGACCTCTACCTTCGTGCGCTGCCGCGCTTCTACAGCATGACGCGCGAAGGCTTCGCCGACGTGCGCCGGCTCACCAACGAGGCGCTCAGCATCGACCCAGACTTCACCCTGGCGAAGGCACTCGGTGCCTATATCCGCAGCCTGTCGGTGAGTCAGTGCTGGCACGAGCCCGACGATATCCGCGTCGCGGTGCGCATGGCCCGCGAGGTGCTGGCGGACGCGCGAGACGACCCGACAAGCTTGCGTTTCGCCGCGCAGGTGATCGCCTACAGCGCCAAGGATTACGAGACGGCGCTGGACACGATCGAACGGTCCCTGCTCCTCAACCCCAATTCGGCGCAGGGCCATACGGGCAGCGGCTGGGTGAACGCCCATTCCGGCCACCCCCTCGTCGCGATCGAGCACTTCCACAGGGCGATGCGGCTGAGTCCGGTCGACCCCGAGAAGGGCATCGCGCTCTCCGGCATCGGGATGAGCTACCTGATGCTCGAACGCTACGAGGAAGCGCTGGCTTGGGGAGAACGAGCGCTGCGCGAGATGCCGAATTACGGCTCCTCGCACCGGGTGGTGATCATGGCGCTGGTCAAACTCAACCGGCCGGACGAAGCGCAGGCGGCGGCGCGGCGGCTGATGGAGGCGTTCCCGACCTACACGCTCGGCCTGCAGAGGCAGATCAACCCGTGGCGGGACAAGGTGTTCGCCGAGCACTACGTCGAAGCGTTGGGTATTGCCGGCGTGCCGGAGTGATCGTCGCGGCTGCAAAGATGCCCTCTCCTGCGCGTCACGTCCGGCCAGGCGGACGCGCCCCTTCATCCCGCGCCGCTTCTGGAAGGATAGTTCTCTGGCCGGCTTGTCCGAGGACCGAGCCCGTAGAGCAGCTGTGAACAGCTGGCGAGCTCTCTGTTGGGTTCGCGTCGAACTTCCGGTCTCCACCGATACCGATATTGTTCAAAAAAGTCCGCGTCGCGGTCGCCCGTGGCACTTTCGTAGGATGGCGTTTCGTAGAGACCCCAAAATTGAATCCTGATTCCATGCAATGCGCCAGGGTGGAACTGGATTCTAAGATCGGTGGCGATTTGCGGTGCGCCGGACTTTTTCAACAGTATCCACCCAGCCAGTCCTTCGCCGTCGATTTCGGTCGTTCGGCAGCTTAGGGTTCTTGAACGAATGGACGCGCTCAAAGCGACTTTCATGGCGCTCATTCAAGCTGCCTTTCGCGCATCGGCCGGAGTCAACCTTGGCGGAAATTCGAACCAAGACACTACCACCGCGGTGCGTCCGTCTGGCGGACGCGGGTAACGCCGAAGCATTTTCGTCGCCGCCTATCTGTTGGTGTAGATCGGTTTCCCCGCGTCGTCACGCCGGGAAAAGACGATACGCCGAGGCTTATCATCATTTGGAAGTTCTTCGATGCACAGCGAAATCGCTTGCAGTTCTGCGAAGCGATTCGCAATTATCGCCGCAATCCACGTCCCATCTGGAGGCTCCCATGGCCGAGGTCCTGCTGGTCCACCACGCACAAGGTTGACTCCCGGCGTGCGCGCGTTCGCTGACGACCTGCGGGCAGCCGGGCACACCGTGCATACGCCGGACCTGTTCGACGGACGCACATTCCGGAGTATTGACGAGGGTCTCGCCTAAATCGGTGAGATCAGGTTCGACGACATGCGGGAGCGCGGCGTCCGCGTCGCCGGCGATCTGACCCCGAGCTCGTTTACGCCGCATTCTCGTTCGGCGTACTGCCGGCGCAGAAGCTCACACAGACACGACCCGGTGCCTGCGGAGCCCTGCTCGTCCACTCCTGTCTGCCGATTAGCGGCGAGTGGGCCTTCGGATCCTGGCCGGACGACGTCCCGGTCCAGATCCACGGTATGGATAACGACCCGATCTTCATCGGCGAGGGCGACATCGACGCCGCTCGCGAGATCGTGGAGAAGGTCGAGGACGCGGAGCTGTTCCTCTATCCCGACGACCAGCACCACTTCGCCGACAGCTCGCTCCCGTCGTACGACGCGGCTGCCAGCGCACTGCTCACGCGGCGGGTGCTCGAGTTCCTGGACCGTGTCTAACCATGTCGGCGAGGGCCTTATTGAGTGCGGTCGTCCCGTCCATCGGGAGGAGCAAGGAGCGCCACATGCAGTCATCAAAGGCTATATTTCAAAATGACCGAATCGGGGCCGCAAGCAGATCGGCAGCTTTCGAGCATCCCGTTGGCAAAAGCAGTCATTCAGCTCACGACCCCAGGCGGATGCTCGTTCGCCCTTGGCCGAATCGCGCCCCTGACCCATTCCAGACATCCGTCGGATCCTAGACCGAACATGTAGCTTGGAACTCAAAGGGAGCCACCGAGCCGATACGACCGGACTAGGAAGCCAATTGACCACAATACTTGCCTGATATGCTGCCCCGGTTGCGCGCTCCAGAACGATCACTCGTCGAGCCAGTATTGGCGGGAACAGCCGAACTGGCGCGACGCGACAGATTGGCGCTTGGCGACAAATGCCGTTGCGGAGAGACTCCGGGGCGAGTTGTTCGCTTTCGCACCAGGCACGATCGTGTAACCCTGATCGACCAGTTGCAATTTCAGCTCCCAGAGATGCCGTTTGAAGCCGTTCTCGATTTGGCTCCGAGGATAGCGCCATCCATTCCTGCACGCTCGGATGAGAATATCGGAATACAATTCGGCACTAACCGCTCTCGTGGCATCTTCGGAAATCAGCTTGCCACCAGATTGCATGCCTTCGGACAAGCATGGTCCAGCCGACAAAGGCAGCACCAGCATTGCGGCAAAGATTGAGGACTTTGTCATGGATACCTCCTGTTACAGAATGGATTGGGGGCTCTGCGACCCTACGAAACCGTATCGACAGGAAAGCCTAGAATTGCTGGCGGTCGGATGGCATCGTGCAAATGCTGTGTTTTCGGGATCGCATCTGTAGTATTTTGCCGTGCCGGGTCGGCCACAACTCGTAGCGGATCGGAGACTTGAAGCGATGCTTCGCGCCGTAAGCAATCCTCTGACCAGTCTGTCGGACCGGGAGCGGGTGGTCGCTGCAAAATTCGCCGAGGGGATGACCTATCGTGAAATCGGCGAGACGCTCTTCATAGCGCCGACTACCGTTCGGACCCATCTGTCGGCCATCTATCGGAAACTCGATATTCGCAACAAAGTGGCGCTTGCAACCTTGCTTGCCAACCAACACGAGCAAGACACGGGCCAGGCACCATCCGGTGGCCTTTCGGTAGAGGGCTCAGGGCCAACAGTCGTTGCGGTTCTCCCTTTCGACAATCTGAGCGCGGACGAAGCATGGAACCGCTTGGCCGATGGCTTGTCGGCGGACATCATGGTCGACCTCGCTCGCTACCCCGACCTTGCGGTCATCGCCCGCCAGACCATGCTCTCGTACAAGGGACGGCGCGATGACGTGCGATCCATCGGGCGGGAACTGAATGCGGATTATCTACTTGAGGGGACCTTGCAGGCGGCAGCGCAGCAGCTGCGGATCTGCGTCCAACTCGTCGACGCGCGCACTGGAGTCGATTTGTGGACGGCCCGCTATGATCGATCTGCGGAAGACCTGTTTGCGATGCAGGACATAGTCACCGAAAACGTCGTCAATGTCCTTGCTAGCTGTTGCGGCAAGCTCGCAAAACTTCGACGTGATGTCGTCCGTCGAAAACACCCCGCCAGCCTTCGTGCCTATGACTACTATCTGCTCGGCGTCGAGCAGCACAATTTGTACACGCACGCTTCGAATGCGGAAGCGGTGCGGCTTCTGACGCGTGCCATCGAGCTGGACCCGGATCTTGCCAGAGCCTGGACAGTCTTGGGGCTGGCGCATGCCGTCGCCGCCATCAATGCGTTTACCAATGACCCTTCCGCCGCAAAGGAGCGCTGGAAACTGTGCCTCGAACGAGCTTTGGCGCTCGACGCGGGTGATACCCATGCGCGCATATGTCTAGCCGAGCTTCGAGCCTTGCAGGGCGATCTCGTTGCCACAGCAAGAGAACATGATCTTGCCTTGGCGGCCGCCCCGCACGATGCCGATACCCTTGCCTTGCTTGCCGGAGGAAAGGCATTCGTGACAGGCGACCCGCAGGAAGGATATGAACTGGCGAAGCGCGCGATCCGTCTCAATCCACATGTTTCCTGGTACTATAGCATGCTGGGCCGGTCGAGCTTCGTTGTAGGTCTCCACAGGGAGTGCCTGACCGCGTTCAGCCAAGCTCCGCCGGACTCGCCTGCAACGCTGCTGTTCCAAGCCATGGCGCACGCCATGCTCGGCGAAACACCTCAGGCAATAAAGATTGCCAACCGGTTGGCGAGAGAATTTCCAGACATTTCGGCCGAAGGATTTATCGGCTCCTATCCAGTCACCAGTCCTCCTGCAATTGCCGCGATCCGGGAGGGCGCCCGCCGCGCGGGGCTGGCCTAGCTTCAATTGAGATACCATTGCGGAGCCCTCGGCGCGACCAAGCGAGTCTTAGCGACAATGTTGATTGCCTATGGCGTCGTAGACGCTGTCGGCTACGCGCAGGCGCAGAATCCGCTCACCATCATTGCACCAGTCTCTGGTCAAACTGTTGATGGGACGCTCTCCTTCTCCGGGACGGCTTCCGTCAACAGCATTACACGGCTCGGAACCATTAGCGGACAGACCAATGCCGGGGTCGAATGCCGAGGGACGGCTACCGTCAATATTGCGTTCTCGCATGGAGAAGGAACGATCGTTTGCGGGCAACTCTCGTCCCGGTTCGTGTTCTCGCTGACCAGCAGACAACCCCCGGCTGGCACAGGAACGGGAACCCTTTCCGACGGGCGCAAGGTCATGTTGAGAATAGGACAATGACCACAATCGACAGCCCTTCTGTCGAGAAGTGGCGAGCTGAAAACATTGATGTACGTGGGCTCGACTATTAGTCTTGCCAAAGCCGATGGAAGCCGAGTCGGTCGATGACTTCGGACGCGGAAAACGGGAGCCTGCGAGGGCCCCGTCGTAGCGGATTAATGGGTGGGCAACGCCTTCTCACGGCGCACGTTGCTTTCGCCCGTTCGGCCCACTGGCCGAGCAGCGTTGACTGCGGATCATCGCACGGCTGGATTGGAATGACTAGAACGAGGCCGACAGCGGAATGGCGGCTTCTGGCGTCCGAAGAATGATAGCGGACGTTCAGCCGGGTGGGACCAAGATCTGAAGCCGCTCCGCCTCAATCATAAAGCGGCCGAATTCAGCCTGTAAAAGCTGCTTGGAAAGTTTGGTTCTGACCATTTGGCGATCTCCGTTGAAGGGGTTAGCCGCAACAAAGGATTAAGCGCTAATCTGCCCCATCAACAATGATGGCATTGCAAGTCATGCTCTGCAGGCGAAGCGGTAGGATTGCCTGATAGCCCGGCGACCCATACCAGGCTTCGGCAGCCGACCGAGAAGGAATATGGCTGTGTCCGCGATCTGGCGCTTCCGGCAGCACGATATGATCGGCATGGCCGCCTACCTGCTGATGGCCATTCTAGCGGTCGTGGTGCTGGTGCCCGGATAGCCCGCTGCCGGGGGTGACACAGGGCGCCTCGCGCGACTTCGACTCGCGCATAAGCCGGACACCCTATGGCTCCGCTGCGCCAAATGTATTAGACTGATCTCATATACGTCCATCCGCGGGCGAGCGCGCCCGGAGGGTTAGACGATGACGGTCTACAGGCGATTGTTGCTGGCGAGGGCCTTCCCGATCCGGGTCAGGCTTTTCGAAACCGGTTGGCTTCGGCTTGTCAGTCGGGCTCTGGTCGTTGCTTTCATTTCTTGGTTTGCCGTCGGTGCGGTGACGGCCGGGCCGCTCAACGACGCTGCTCGGGAGGGCGACGCCGGAAAGGTTGCCGAACTCCTGGCACAAGGCGCCAATGTGAACGATCGCGACGAGAGCCGTCAGACCCCGCTGATCGATGCGGCGCTTGCCGGCAAGACCGAGGTCGCCATTGCGTTGATCGGGGCCAAGGCGGACATCGAAGCCCGCAACGATCGCGGCTTCACCGCGCTACATGCGGCAGCCTACTCAGGAAGCCTGGACATCGCAAAATTGCTGCTCGACCACGGGGCCGAGGTCGACGCGTTGAGCACGCACAAGATCACGCCGCTGCATGTGGCAGCAGAAGAGAACCAGACGGCCATCGCGGAGCTGTTGATCTCGCACGGCGCACAGGTCGAGGCAATCCAGGAATACGGGTACACGCCTCTCAGCCGCGCGACATTCTATCAGAGCACCGACGTGATGGTTTTGCTCAAGAAGCACGGCGCAAAATGCCAACCCAAGGAAACGATGGGGTCGTCGTACAAGGTGTGCATCGCCCTCGGCAACTGACATCGAGAAAGGCTACTGGAGGAGAACATGACAGAGAACCGTTCCAGAACGTTTGACAGTTTGCTATGCGCGGGAGTAGCCGCCGCCTCCCTCCTCCTCTTCGGCACCGGTGGATCCCACGCCGGCGACGGAGTGAACACCGGATACTTCGGCAATGTCGCCATCCTGGGTTACGATCCGGTAGCATATTTCACCGACGGTCGCGCGACGATGGGTTCGCCCAAGATCTCGAGGAAGTGGCTCGGAGCAACGTGGTACTTCGCCAGCGTCCAACACCGGGATGCCTTTGTTTCCGAGCCGGTGCGCTATGCCCCTCAGTTCGGCGGCTTCTGCACCGGGGGAATGTCAGTTAAGGAGGCATCCGCGAACCTTGACCCGGAAGCCTTCCGCATCGTCAATGGCAAGCTCTTCCTGTTCTCCGGAAAGGAGGGCCTGGAGGAAGACTTCGATGCCGACCCGGCGCCTGTCATTGCGAAAGGGGAAGCCGAATGGCCCGCAGTGAAGGCGAAGGAATTCGAGGCTAGAGCGGCCGCCAACTAGCTCCGGCGCGATGTCGTGAGCCCGCAAGTTGAATGGCGCCTGTCACGGAGACACCGAGAAATACCAGACTGTGACGGAGTCCGGCCAAGCGTACTCGTCCTGGGTATCGCTGCTCCCTTGGGGATTGCGATAGACCGGGGCGCAGAACTTGCGGCCGAGCAAGGTCGCGGTGGATTGCGTGCAGAAGAGGTCGCCATCCACGCTGGACGTGCCGGTGATGATGCTGCTTTGCGAGCTCAGTGCGACATCTCCATTTGCACTCAGCTCCATGACGAACGCTGCGCCATTGTGTTGATGTCCTACCCATGTCCGATCGCCCGTTAGGGCTCGGATCGCGGCGCCGCCCAGGCGGTCCTCCTCCCGCCCGCGAAAATCGAAGCTCCGCTCGGGAATCCCCGCGGCGCGAAGGGCGCCCAGCCGGTGATCGAGGTCCTCTTGCCGCCGATGGTGGGCGTAAACGACACGATAACCAGCGAGGTTCTGTTCGGGTATCTCTTTCAGGATTGATGCAGCCGCATCGTGCGCCTCGGCCATGCGGCCAAGCCGCGCATTTGCCATGGCCAGCGTTTCGAGACCAAGGTCGCTGCGCTCTCCCGGCTGGACCTTGCTCAGCGCCTGCAAAGCCTTCTCGTACTGATGGTTCATGTAGAGCACGAAGCCGTAATAGTCGAAGACCTGAGCGCGCGGCTTGGGATCGAGCCGCAACACGCGTTCCATCGCTGCCAGCGCCTCCAGGTTCTGTCCTGCGTAGGTCAGCACGATCGCCCGATTGAGCTCCGCCTCCGCGCCGTTCGGGTCCAGCGCGACGGCTTTCTTGACCGACGCGATCGCCTGGTCCCATTCGCCGTCCAGCATCTGCAGGATGCCGAGCACGGCATAGGCGCGCGCAGATTGCGGATTGAGCTCCAGCGCCCGCCCTGCCGCTTCGTAGGAGCGCTGGCGAGCGACGGCGCTGAGCATGAGCACCTGGTAGTCGAAGCCGAGCACGTCCACCGTGGCGCGGGCATAGCCCGAGTAAGCATCTGCAAACGTAGGATCGAGCTTGATCGCCTTTTGATACAGGGACAGGGTCTCTCCGAGAGACCTGTTGTCGACCACATAAACCTTCTGCTCGGCTCGGGTGTAGAAATCGTATGCCTCCAGGCTTCGCGTGGGGAGGCGAGCAATCTGCGCGCGTTCGCCTTCCGTCAGACGCACCGAAAGTGCCTCAACGATACGCCCGATCACTTCGTCTTGAAGTGCAAATATCCTGGAGTAGTCGCGGTCGTATCGCTCGGCCCAGATGTTGCTCCCCGTTTGGGCATCGATGAGCTGGACATTGATGCGGACTAGATCTTCCTCCCGCCGGACGCTGCCCTCGACCACGTAACGGACGTTCAACTGCGCCGCGATCTCGTCGACGTCGAGGGATCGATCCTTGAAGGAGAACGCGGAGTTGCGTGCGATGACGAGGAGCCCCGAGATCTTCGAGAGATCGGTGATGAGATCGTCTGCGAGCCCTTCCGCAAAATAATCCTGGCCTGCCTTCTCGCTAAGATCGGTAAACGGTAGCACGGCGATGGAGGGCTTGCCGACCGACGAACCGACCGGGGTGGAACCGTGACCGGGCAGCAGGGCAATCGCTTGCGGCCAGAGAATCACCGCAATCCCCGCTATCAGAGCCAGAACGAGCACCGTGGCGCCGATCACAGGCCATCGCCGAGAGCGCGACTTATTGGCTCCTGCGGTCTGTTCCAGCAGAACCCGATAGGCGCGGACCCGCTCTGGAATGTTCTTGAGACGCTGTTCGCCGAGTGACTTGAAGGTCAGGCCGAGCTTGTTGTGAGCCTGATCGTAGGCCGTTCCCGAGATGACGATGCCGCCAGGATCGCTCAGCCCTTCCAGCCGGGCCGCGATGTTGACGCCGTCGCCGTAGAAGTCGTCCTTGTCGGGGATCACGTCACCAAGGTTGATCCCGATGCGGAACACGATCCGGGTATCTTCGGGAAGACCGAGGTTCTGCTGCGCGGTGACCCGTTGGATCTCAATGGCGCATGCTACGGCATCGACGACGCTCTCGAACGCGACCAAAGCGCCGTCGCCCATGAGCTTGACGATGCGGCCATGGTAGCCCTCGATCGCGGGTTCGATGAATTCGCGCCGGAGCGCCTTGAGCCGCGAGAGTGTGCCCGTCTCGTCCAGCCCCATCAGCCGGCTGTACCCCACCACGTCGGCGGCGAGGATAGCGACCAGCTTCCGTTCGAGATGTTGAACCTGTTCCACTGGGCAGAATTATAAGGAAAGCCCAATGGCAAGACCATACACACTTAGCAGCCAACACCCGTTTCTCCGATGAGGTACGTTACAAAATCGGCTACGGGCGTTCGCCTTGAATTCCGAAAAGGTGATGTTCGACGGAATGTCGGCTCATGGTGCAACCGCGACCTACAGCGTATTCGCCGACGTCAGACTTTCGGGCGACGGCAAAGCTTGCCCCTACGGCCGACAATTGCTGAAGATCCTATGGGGATGGAAGGCGACAGAGTGAAGTCGCCAAACATCACCTGGAGGTCAGCATGCAAGCCAACACCACCAAAGCCCCGGCCGCTATCCGCGTCGATCTTGCCGCAATATTTGTCTCGTTAGAACTGTCTCGTTCAAAATGGCTCGTGACTTCGCTTTCGCCAGGTGGGGGCGAGAGAATGTCGAGACACCTCGTGCCGGGGGGCGACATTCCGGGTTTGCTCGATCATTTCGCAGAGCTGCAACGAAAGGCGGAAGTGCGGACAGGGCGGCGTTTCCGGGTCATATCAATCCAGGAAGCTGGTCTGGATCGATTCTGGATACATCGGGTCCTCGAACGCGAAGGCATCGAGAGTTATGTCGTGGACCCGGCATCGATTGCCACATCGCGTCGCCGCCGGCGGGCCAAGACCGACAGGATTGATGGGGAAGCACTGGTTCGAGCGTTGTTGGCCTACAACCGCGGCGGAGCCTCGGGTTTGCGCGATGTTGCGAGTGCCAACGCCGGAGGAGGAAGACCGTCGCCGGTTGGTGCGGGAGCGGAAGGCGCTGACGAACGAGCGGATCAGGCACGTCAACAGGATAAAGGGCCTTTTGTTCAGCCAAGGTGTGTCCGGATACGAACCGTTGAAAGGCGATCGACGCAGATGCCTCGACGCGCTCATTACCGGAGATGGGCGTCCACTGCCGCCAGCGCTCATGGCGCAGATCAGCCGCGAGCTTGATCGCATCGAGTTGCTGATCCAGCAGATCAAGGATGTTGAAGAGGCACGCGACGCCTTGCTCGCGGCAGATGAGCCAACACCGGCCCTGCTGCTCAGCCTCAAGGGAATAGGTCCGGAGTTCGCGGCCGTCCTGTGGTCTGAGGGATTGTCGCGCAAGTTTGACAATCGACGACAGGTTGCCGCCTACGCTGGGTAAGCCAGAGCTCGCTTGAGGCCAATTCGGTGCCTCTCCCCACAGGGCGCCATTTCCGTTAGGATGCTCCGAGATGGCGGGAGGTATGACCTGGATCGCGTTCACCGTAGAATGGCTACCATCCTTGCTGCCGACGCAGTTGGCTACAGCCGGCTGATTGGCAGAGACGAGGAAGGGACACTTGCCACCCTGCGGACGCATCGTCAGATCATTGACCGACTGATAGAGGAACATCAGGGACGGGTGTTCGGGAGCGCTGGGGACAGCGTCATCGCCGAGTTCGCAAGCCCCGTCGAGGCGCTTCGATGCGCCACTGAAATCCAGGTCCAAGTCGGCAGACAAAATGCTGAGCTGCCCGAGTCGAGCCGCCTGCGCTTTCGCATCGGCATCAATCTCGGCGATGTTGTCGTAGAGGGCGACAATCTCATGGGCGACGGTGTGAACGTCGCCGCCCGTCTGGAGGCGCTGTCACCTCCAGGTGGAATATGCATTTCGGAAGCGGTCTACACGCAGGCCCGCGATCGGCTCTCGCTCGAATTCGTCGATCTTGGCGAACAAAGGTTGAAGAACATCGCCCGGCCTGTGCACGCGTACCGCGTGCCTCTCGCTTCAGAGGAGCAGGTCACGTCGCCTTTTCGAGGTCTCAACCCCTTCGAGTTCGAAAACGCCGACCTCTTCTTTGGCCGAGCTCGGGCGACTGCTGCCTGCATCGAACGCCTGGAGCAGCAGGCCGCCAACGGCAAGGCATTCCTGCTCATCTATGGTATGAGCGGTTCCGGCAAGTCTTCTCTCCTTCGAGCAGGGCTGCTGCCTTCCATCACTCGAACCGGTGCAGCGGCTGGCATCAAGTTTTGGCGCCGCTGCCTAATTCGCCCTTCCGACGCCCCTGATGCGGTCGCCTCGCTGGCCGCTGGGCTGCTTCGCGAAGGCGCCCTGCCGGAGCTGGCTTGCGAACCGGCAGCGCTGGCTCAACTCTGTCGGAGTTCGCCTGATCGAGCTCTGGCGCTCGTCCGCCAGGCTCACGCCAAAGCGGCGGCCGCCGCAGGTTCAGCCTCCTCACAAGTGCGATTGGTAGTGGCGATCGATCAGATGGAGGAGCTGTTCACGACGGAGCCGGCATCGCGCGAAGTGCTAGTACGGCTCCTCGCGGCACTCGCCAGCAGCGGACTGGTCTGGGTGATCGCGACGATCCGATCGGATTTCTTTCATCGTTGCGGCGAGGTCCCCGGTTTCTGGGCACTCAAGGATGGCCTCGGCAGCTATGAACTCCTGCCGCCGACCGGCGCTGAGATCGCCCAGATCATCCGCGAGCCGGCACGCACCGCCAGGCTGCGCTACGAGGAGACAGCCGAACGGGGCCGGCTGGATGATGTCCTGCAGGAGGCAGCAGCTGCTGATCCTAGATCTTTGCCGCTTCTCGAATTTGTGCTCGACGCTCTGTACGATGCGGGGCGAGAGCGCCGGATCCTCACCTTTGCTGCGTATCAGGCACTTGGCGGCTTGGAAGGGGCGATCGCGCGCCGCGCTGACGAAGTCGTAGACGCTCTCCCGCCGGACATCCAGGAGGAGCTACCAGTCGTATTGCGTGCCCTCACCACGGTGCGCCCAAGCGATGAGGCAGTTGCGGCGCGTCCGGCCTTGCGCGCGGAAGTCACGGGCACGCCTCAACGATTGGCTCTCGTTGAGGCCTTGGTCGCCGCTCGCCTTCTCGTCAGTGATGAGGATGCCGCAGGCCACGTCTACGTGCGCGTGGCACACGAAGCTTTGTTGAGCCGCTGGCCGCGCGCTAGCGACATTGTCAATGCGAACCGGAGCTTCCTCGAGACCCGCGCTCGGGTCGCGGCTGACGCCAACCGCTGGCATGCCGACAACCGGAACCGGGAGCTTCTCCTGCCGTCCGGCAAGCGGCTCGCCGAGGGCGAGGAATTGCTGCAGTCGAGACGGGTAGAAGTCGACGATCAGATCGTCGACTACATTGAGACGTCTTCGCGTGCTGAGGCGGATAGAGACGAGAAGGACAGGCAGGCAGAGCGGGCACTCATCGAGGCGGCTGAAGCAGCAAAGCGCGAGCGCCTGGAGCGCGAGGCCGAGCGCCGCAGCCTTGCGGCCGCGGCTGCGAGCCGGCTCGCGCGACGCACGCGCTATGCGGCCATCGTCGCCACGGCGCTGGCCCTTATGGCCAGCGCAGGCGCGTTCTTCGGGTTCAGAGCACAACAGGCAGCAACACGGCAAGCCGAGTTGGCGATGGCCGCCAAAAAGGGGGCCCTTGAGGCGCGCGATCAGGCGCTGCGCAATCAGTCTCTTTCGCTTTCGTTTCTTTCGCAGCAGATCGCGGCGAGCGGCGATACGGAGGCCGCGATCCTGTTGGCGCTGGAGGCGCTGCCGAAGAGCGGATCGGGAGCCGCGCGGCCAAATCTCTTTGAAGCAGAGGCCGCACTTTTCAACGCTCTGTTGGCACACCGCCAAACGGCGGTGTTCAAACACGACGCCGGAGTGACGCAGGCAGCCTTCAATCGAACCGGCGATCGCATCGTCACTGCATCCTACGATAAGACCGCGCGCATTTGGGATGTCGCGAATGGTAAAGAGATTGCAATCCTGAAGGGCCACGAGGGACCTGTGGAGAGAGCCGGATTCAGTCCGGACGGACGCCGGGTCATTACAGCGGCAAGGGACGGGACCGCGCGCATCTGGGATGCCGACTCTGGAGCGCAGCTTTTTGTTCTTCAGCCGGTAGGCGGCTCCTTTCCTACAGCAGCCTTTGACCCTAGCGGCGAGCGCGTGCTGACCGCGGCCGGAAACAATCAGGCTTCGCTTTGGGACCCGCGAACTGGAACGAAGATCCTGAGCGTAGACAGCCGTGGAGACGGATTGGCTGGCTTCAGCCCGGATGGTCGCAGCTTTGCGACCTCAGAAGGACAGACCGTTTTCATCTGGAATGCGAAAGATGGCGCGCTGATCCATCAATGTTTTATTGGCAGCTTTGCATCCAAGCTCACATTCAGCCCGGATGGAAGTCGGCTGTTGGTAGGCACGTGGTACACCGTTTCATTTGACAGTGTCCCCGCGCTTTGGGACCCATCGAACGGAACCGAAATCGCAAGGCTCCTTGGCCACAAGAGCGACACCCAATTACAAGGCGCAACGTTCAGTCACGACGGCCGCCGAATTGCAACGGTATCACTCGATGGTAGCGCGCGTCTCTGGGACGGAAACTCTGGAGGGCTAATTGACGTGCTCGGCCAAGAGTCCCCGAACTTGAAACAGAGTGACGCCGGGGACGACCGTGATCAGGAAATGAACAGCGCTTTCAGCCCCGACGATCGCCTCCTGGCCACCGCTTCCATAAACGGTCCGTTACGCATTTGGGACGTCGGTCGAGCGTCGCTGTTCGCCACCATCGCTGGCCATCGTGCCTTGATCGAGCACCTTGAGTTCGACCCAGTCGGTAGCAATATTCTTCTCACGGCTTCACATGATGGCACCGCTCGCCTCTGGGACGTCGACGGAATTCTGACGACTACCCTGTCCAACGCAAATCGTCCCACCTTCGCGGTGTTCAGTCCCGACAATATGCATCTTCTGACTGGAGGCGGGGACAGCGCTGTGCACCTTTGGGATGTGGTAACCGGTCGCAAGCTGGCCGACCTCGATACGCACGAAATCGTCCAGAACGCAATGTTCAGCCCCGATGGAAGTCGCATTGCAACTGCATCCCTCGCGGGCCGAGTCCTCATCTTGGACGTCGCGAGCAGGAGCGAGATCGCACGGCTCAAATTTCCAGGCGGGCTGTTTCAAATTCAGTTCAGTCCGAAAGGAGACCTCCTGGAGGCGAGTTCGACCGACGGCACCGCGCGGTTGTGGAATGCGGCGACTGGCGCCGAGGTCTCCACTATCCAAACAAGTGCGCAGGTTGTTTTCGACCCGGACGGCGATCTCGTCCTCGCCGCGACCAGCGACAACGCCGCGCACCTGTTGAAAACGGACGGGACCGAACTGAAGAAACTGGTCGGGCATGAGGGTCGAATAACCGGGGCAACGTTCAGTCCGGACGGGCAACTGGTCGCCACGGCCTCGCTCGACCACAGCGCGCGGATCTGGACAGTCAAGGACGGGAGCACCCTCGCCATCCTGAGTGGTCACCGCGATGAGCTCACCGAAGTCGAGTTCAGCTCGGATGGTCAGTCGCTTCTGACTGCCTCACGCGACGGCACCGCACGAATCTGGAGCGTCCTGGACAGAAAGGAAAGGGTCGTTCTCAGGGGGCACACCGGCGCAGCGACCAGTGCGCAATTCAGTCCTAACGGGCACTATGTCCTGACAGCCTCAACTCAGGACGGCACGGCCCGGCTCTGGGACGCGCGGACAGGACGCGAGATGGCAGTGCTTGCCAGTTCGAAGGATGAGCACAAGCGGCCGGCACCGATACGCGCGGCCTTCAATTCAGATGGAACGAGGGTCGTGATCGTGCCCTATGATGAAGACGTTCGCCTCATACGGGTTTTTCAGACACCCGAAGATCTCATCGATTTCGCGAAGCAAACTGTTCCACGCGAACTGACCGCGTGCGAACGGCGTCGCTTCTTCCTTCCCGTGGAAAGCGACCTTGGTGATTGTCCAAGCTGATGTCGCCCAAAGTCCATGGCCGGTGACGCTATCTCGACTGCTACGCCGTAGCCGCCGCAATCGCACTGCTTCCATAGTTTTGCGGGGGGAGCAGTACGCGAGTGGCCGCGCTACTTCCCTCGCTTTTCGATCTTTAGGTTTGGGAGGTCGGGTCGCTTGGATTCCACCCCGGTCTCCTTCAAGGTAAGCGCTATTTTCGCTGCACGTTGACGCGGGGGCTTTCGACGGATGGCCTTCGAATCGGGAACGGTATCTGGTCTGATCAGGCTGCTGTTACTTTGGCGAA
>NZ_JAMYLV010000061.1:0-15705 GCF_040318195.1 Mesorhizobium sp. M1273
CGACTGATGTCGACCGCGAAGACAACCATGCACCCGGCAGCGTCGTCTCGACGCAATTACATGCTTGACGTCCCAGCGGCGATTAGACAACCCCATCACTATCATTGTTTGCCGTCGATCCGTCGCTGGCGGCTTGCTGGCCTGCCAACCTTCCTGCCACCAAGAAGGTTCAGTTGGTCTCGATGCCTGCGGTCGGACCACGGCAATGGGGCTTATGCGGTTCTGATGGCGCTGGCCGAGCTAGGGCTTGCGCGTCAGCGAGGGTTGCGGCGCTCAGTCTTGACGATATCGATTGGCAGTCGGGCAGTGTCCTGGTCCATGGCAAAGGACGGCGGCAAGCGATGATGCCGCTACGCCACGACGTCGGTGCAGCTATCGTCGTCTACCATCCGGCATGGGCGACCGGCTTCACCGTGTCGCCGGTTATTTCTGCCAATGCTTGCTCCGCTCGTCGGCTTTGCCTCAGAGCCTGACTCAAAACTCGGTTACGCACGACGCGGAGCTGCCATGCGGCGAAGCATGAGGCGGATCTAGGCGATGAAGATGCATGCCTCGGCGCCCTCATTGCCTTGAAAACACGACTAGGAATAATTCGGATGACTGCCAGACTGGCCGAACGCGCATCGAGGGATAACCCCTGCTCATGGTAGCCTTCGTTATAACAGCATTTTCCTTGACTCGGAGCTCCGATGCACTTCAACAATGTGAGATATCGCGCTGGCCGGAGCGCACATGGCAGGCCACGACGCGCCCGTCTGCCATCGGCACCAAAGGCGGTACTTCGATGCGGCAACGCTCGACCGCGAGTGGACAGCGCGGATGAAACGCGCATCCCGTTGGTGGATTGATGGGACTTGGCACTTCGCCCTCGACCGGAGCCGCCAACCGAGCCCGAGTTGGATCCGGCACGGGTGCCGCCGCGATCAGCGCCTCGGTGTAGGGGTGGACCGGCTTGGCGAAGAGCGCCTCGCACGGCGCGAGTTCCACGATCCGCCCCAGGTACATGACGGCAACGCGATCCGCGATATGCTCCACGACGCCAAGGTCATGCGAGATGAAGACGAAGGCGATGACCATTTCCTGCTGGAGATCCAGAAGCAGATTCAAAATCTGCGCCTGCACGGAGACGTCAAGGGCCGAGACTGCCTCGTCGGCGATGATAATCGAGGGTTTGAGTGATAGCGCGCGCGCAATACCGAGCCGCTGGCGCTGACCGCCCGACAACTCAAACGGAAGCCTGTGCATCATCTCGGGCGACATTCCAACTTTTCGGAGAAGGTCCGCGGCAAGTGCCTGGCGCTGCTTGCGGCTGAGACGCTCAAAATTCTCCACAGGTTCGGTGATGATCTGCCCGGCAGTAAGGCGCGGATTCAGTGACGAGTAGGGATCCTGGAAGACTATCTGCATCCGACGGCGCCACGCGTAAAGCGCGCCCTTCTTAAGGCCCGCAATATCAGTCCCGTCGATCAGTACGCGCCCGCGTGTCGGCTCCACGAGCCGCATCAAGAGCCGCGCGACAGTGGACTTGCCGCAGCCCGACTCGCCGACGATGCAAAGCGTCTCTCCCGCTTCGACGGAAAAGGATACATCCTCCACCGCCCGGATCACCGGAATGCTTTTCTTGAAGATTCCAGCACCAAGCGGATAATGCTTGGCCAGATTTTCGACTTTCAGCAGAGGACCACTCATGCGCCCATCACCTCTTCAGCACGCCAGCACGCGGCCGCATGCCCAGGCACTACATCTCGCAACGTGGGCGTCTTCTCGCGGCAAATATCTATCGCAAAGAGGCAACGAGGAGCAAAGCTGCACCCGACAATAGGCTCGCGCATGCTTGGGACAACGCCGGGAATTTCAGGGAGGCGACGCTGTCGACCGCGGCGTCGATCGGGCACCGAACGCATCAGTCCCTGCGTGTAGGGATGGACCGGACGCGCAAACAGATCTGTCACGGACGCCTGTTCGACGATCCGGCCGGCATACATTACAATCACGCGTTGGCATGTTTCGGCTACGACCCCCAGATCGTGCGTGATGAACATGACAGCCGTTCCCGTCCGCTCTTTCAGATCGACGATGAGTCGCAGGATCTGTGCCTGGATGGTGACGTCAAGTGCAGTCGTCGGCTCGTCGGCGATCAACAGTTCCGGCGAGCATGCGAGAGCAATGGCGATCATCGCGCGCTGGCGCATGCCGCCCGATACTTCGTGAGGATAATTGTTCACGCGACGCTGCGGATCAGCGATGCGGACGAGACGCAGCATCTCTTGGGCCTTTGCCATGGCCACCGACCGTGAGGCGTTGGTGTGGATCTGCACCGCCTCCGCAATTTGGTGGCCGAGCGTATAGACCGGGTTCAGGCTCGTCATCGGCTCCTGGAAGATCATGGCAATCTGGTCCCCGCGGATCTTTCGCATCTCCCGATCGGACAGAACGAGCAGGTCGCGTCCGTGGAAGCGAACCTCGCCGCCGACAGTCCTGCCGGTCAGCTTCGGCAACAGGCGGAGAATGGAAAGAGCGGTGACGCTCTTGCCGCATCCGGATTCGCCGACGACGCCGAGCGTCTCGCCTTTCATTACCTGGAAGCTGATCCCGCCCAGGGCGCGCGTAACGCTTTCCTCACCATAGAAATGGGTCTCGAGGTCTAGGACATCGAGAAGCACGTCATTGCCCACCGTCGTGTGCATTTGCATATCAGCGCCTCCGCTTCGCACGGGGATCGAACAGGTCGCGCAAGCCGTCCCCGAGGAGGTTGACGGCAAGGACCGTGACGGCAAGACAGATACCCGGAGCGAAGGTCGTCATCGGGGCGATGCCGATGTAAAGTCGTGAACTGGCGATCATGTTGCCCCAGCTGGGGATCTCGGGCGGTACGCCCACGCCGAGGAAGCTCAGCCCCGCTTCGGTCAGGATCGCGCTGGCGCAGACAGTCGCGCTCTGGACCATGAGCGGCGGATGGGTGCTCGGCAGGATATGCCGCCACAGCACTTTGGGCAGGCGCGCACCGCCGCAGACCGCGGCCTCCACATAGGGACGCTCACGAACACCCAGAACCACAGAACGAACCAGCCGCGCGACGGCCGGCGTCTCAGGGATTGCGATGGCGACGATGAGGATGCCGATGCCGGGGCCGGTCAGAGAAATAAGGGCAATGGCGAGCAGAATGGTCGGGATGGACATCAGGCCGTCCATGACGCGCATAACGACCTTATCAAAGCTGCGGCTGTAGCCGGCGATCACACCGGTCAGAGCCCCGGCAAGAGCCGCGCATACCGCCGACATCAATCCGACCACCAGGGAGATCCGGGCGCCGAAGATCGTTCGCGCAAATACGTCCCGGCCCAGATTGTCGCTCCCGAGCCACATCTCGGCGGAAGGCGGCTGGAGGCGCTTGAAGGGATCCATGCTCACCGGATCTCCGGCGTAATGCGGGGCGGCGAACGCCAGAATGATTAGGAGCACCAGCAGGCCGCCGCCGACTAGGACCCGCGGGTGCCGCCTTCCCACACGGGGAACATCGGATAGCTGCAGCCCATCCATCGGCACGGCTTCAACTGGTGCGGAGAGAAGGGACATGTCAGTACCTGATGCGGGGATCGATCAGCGTATAGGCAAGATCGACCGTAAGGTTGATAAGGACGTACAGACCCGACGTCAGGATGAGCAAGCTCTGAATGACGGGATAGTCGCGGTTGTTGATTGCATCCACGACCAGGCGACCAATACCGGGTATGTTGAACACCGTTTCCGTAAGGACGACTCCACCGATCAGATAAGCGAAGCTTATGCCGATCACGGTAAGTATCGGGACGCCGGCATTCCTCAAGGCATGATGGAAGAGCATAGCATAGGATGAAGCGCCCTTGGCGGCGGCCGTTCGCATATAGTCTTCCGACAAGACGTCGAGCATGCTCGCCCGCGTAACCCTGGCTATGAATGCAATGTAACCAAGACTAAGCGCCACCGTCGGAAGGATCAGATGTACAAACCAAAGCTCAAGGCCGCCATCGATCGGCACATATCCCTGCACCGGTAGCCAGTGTATCCTGATGGCGAAGAAGTATATGAGAAAATAGCCGATGACAAAGACCGGGACGGAATAACCAAGGGCCGAAAAGGCCGCGAGGAGGCGGTCGACGAGCCCCCCCGTTCGCCACGCGGCGAGGATGCCGAATGAGACCCCGACCGACCCCGAAAGGATCATCGTCAAAATCGATAGGGAAAGAGTCGGCTCAAGCCTCTGCGAGATCAGTTCGAGAACGGGTCGCCCCGTGAAGATCGAGACGCCGAAATCGCTGCCGAGAATGTCCCTCGCCCAATGTACAAACTGAACCGGCAGCGGCTCGCTGAGTCCCAAGCGTTCGCGGATGCTGGCGACCATCTGCGGCGTGGCCCTAGGACCGGCGATGATGTCTGCCGGATCACCCGGTGCCAGCCTGAGAAGCAGGAAGATGAAGATCCCGACCATCGCCATGACGGCGACGGCCGAAACCAGTCTACGCAGGATGTAAATACCCATCGCTCAGGCTTTTTGCATGTGCCACATAGGAATGACACCGCTCGGCATGCTGATGAGACCGCTGAGTGCCTTGCGGCGTGCGATGGGCGAGACATACTGACCCAAATAAACGTCGCCGACGAAGTCCCACCAGATCCTTTGCATCTTGCGAGCCAGCGCCTTGCGGTCTTCAAGCGTTTCGAGGTCCGGCCATTTGGCGCGAAGAACCTCATATTCATCGCTCTTCGGCCAGCCGTACCAGCCCTCCTCGCCATTTGCGCTAAGGAAGACTTCGCTGATCGGGTCGCCCAGGGCCTTGCTGGTATCATCGGTAATGAACATGCTCCAGCCGCCGCTCTCGGCGGGACCCTTATTTGCCCGACGCGCGACAACACCACCCAAGTCGCTCGGCGCAAGCTCGACATTGATCCCGATCTTGCGCAGTTCGGCCGCCAGAAACTGTGACGCATTACTGTAAGTCGCTACGTTCGTGGGTTGGAGAATGACGACCTTCTCGCCGGCATAACCGGCCTCCTTGAACAGTTGCTTGGCTATTTCTGGATCGCCGCCCTTCTTGAACCATCCTGTGTTTTCGTCATTGGAATACAGCGAATCGTTCCCGAAAATCGAAGTAACGACTTTGCCGTATTTAGGGTCGGGCGACATTATACGAACCGTGGATTCCTGAGCGATCAGGTGAAGCATCGCCTGACGTGCCTTAACGTTGTCGAATGGCTTCTGGAGACAGTTAAGGCGCAAGCAACCCACAAGGCCACCGCTGTTGAGAACTTGAAGGGCAAGGTCCGGATCCTGCTCTATCAGGGGATAAAGATCCGCAGGCGGACTTTCAAGGAAATCAACTTCACCTGCCTGCAAGGCAGCCAAAGCGGTCTGCTGATCCCCGATCTCGTTCCAGACGACACGATCAACGTTAACAACCTTCCCCCCGGCGAACCCGTCGGGAAGCTCCCTGCGGGGAACATATTTCTCGTTCTTATCGTAGGCGAAGCTCGCGCCCGGCTTCGCAAGGGCCTCGCTGAACCTGAAGGGCCCCGATCCAATATTGGAAGTCACTTGCTCGGTTGCGGGACGATTTGCGTCCTTCTCGCGCATGATAGCCGGGTAGTACCCATTCCATCCTGCAAGTTCCTCGACCAAGAGTCCTAGCGGCTCGTTGAGCACGATCGTAAACGTCTTGTCGTCTTTCTTCGAGATATCTGCCGCCCTGGACATGATCAGTTGGCCGCCGGCGTCTACCTGCGCCCAGCGACGTATAGAGGCGACACAGTCCGCCGCCGTGACAGGGGTGCCATCGTGCCAACCTAGGCCGTCGCGGAGTTCGAAAGTATACGTCTTCTTGTCGTCGGAAACGTGCCATTTCCCGACCATTTGCGGCTGCGGCGTCAACTTGGAATCAAGGGCAAACAGCGTGTCGTAGATCGCCAGGGAATGGTTGAAGGTTATGCCAGTCGTCGTGAAGATTGGATCGAAGGCAGTAAGGTCCCCGCTCATCACCATGTGGACCGTCCGCGCATCGACCGGCCCCGCTTGAGCGCGCAAGATAGATGGGATAGACAATGCGGCTCCGCCTGCCATGCCCATCTTAAAAAGGTCGCGTCGAGAGAGTATCATATTTAGCTGTTCCCTTCTTTTAATGAGAGGCGCGCAGATTTGCGCATGACTGCCAAACAATCAGCAACAGATTGCGAGCGCTTTTCGCCGTATCCAACCGTATGAACGCCACGTTTGTACACATGCATTTTGGCGGGTATTGGCGAAGGTAGGCTTCAACCCGTTTTTGTCGAAATAGCCATGCTCCTAGGCGGCCACACTCTGCTAATTCTATCCGACCGCCGTTGTTTCGCGATTGTCGATTGCGAGGCAGTCTGCGTCAACTTCAGTTTGTAGATCATCACCATCTCGCGCCGAGATGAGACGGCAAGCAACCGTGCCGCATGGCGCGCGGGATCTGCCGTTCGTTCGGCGGCGTCTCCGAAACAGGCCGCGCCCCGACGGCGCCGTGCGCGGCCCGGCGCACTCGAGAATAGCCCATCCGCGGCCGGCCAGGAACGCTATGGCTGACCACTTGTCGATGGGCGACGAGTCTGCCCTTTGGGAGGCTGATCGGTACGGGAGCACTTGCGAAACTGTAGTGGGGCCTGGACTCGTCGGCGACATGGTCCTACTGCAAGGCAAGCCTAGAGCCTTTTCGCAGACTTATAGCCGGCTTTTTCGATGTAGTTTCGGCATTCCAGTGGCGTGATGGCATTCAGGGTTGCGGCGATTGCGTTGTGAACGGCTTCAACACTGCGCCTGGCAGCGCGGCGCATGAACTGCTTGAGCTAGGCGAACAGCTGCTCGATTGGATTGGGATCGGGACTGTACGGCGGCAGGAAGAAGAGCCTTGCGCCAGCGGCTCTGACGATGTCGCGGACGGCAGCGCCCTTGTGGAAGCCGAGATTATCGAGCACGGCGATGTCGCCCGGCTTCGAGGTTTTGATCAGTTGCGTTTCGAAATAGAGGCGGAAGGCCTCCGCCGTTGATGGGTCCATTGAGCACCGAGGGTGCCTTCGACGCGATCAGGTCATCGTTTTCCAGTGGCCATATGGCGCGTGGGCGACAAGCCGCTCGCGCGAATGTCTGGCGTTGGTCGGGACACGTCATTCTCCGGCGTGCGGATTGCGCGGGAACTCGATCGTCTCATGATCGAGCGCGGCAAGCCGAAGATGGTCGTCAGCGACAATGGCAGCGAGTTCACCTCGAACGCCATCCTCGCCTGGGCAGACGGGAGCCATGTCGCATGGCATTACATCGCACCGGGCAAGCCGATGCAGACGGATGTTGTAGAATAGCCCGTTCTTCTCATTCGGCGGCTTTTTCCACAGCCTTCTGCCTTTCCGGCCTCGTTCGCCATCGGGAAGTCGCTGCTGCATAGGCAGCTTCCGCCTTCTCGACGCGGGATCGTTCTTCGGCGCGCTTGGCCGGGATGTTGTAGTCGAAGGCGGTGCCGCGTCTGGCATGGCTGGTCGGAAGGCCGGCACGCAGCTCGACCGATCTGAACTTGCGGGCGAGCAAGGCCGGCCGGGCCCAGATGTAGTCGGTATCCTTGCTCAGCATGTGCCAGATGATCATTGCAAGCTTGCGCGCAGTGGCGACGGCCGCGATGTGCTTCCCGCGGCGCGAGGCGATCCGCTTGTGGAAGGCGCGAAGAGGTCCTGGCGATCGCACCGCCGCCCATGCCGCCTCGACCAGCATCCCCCGCGCATGGCCGCGGCCCTGCTTCGTGATGCGCCCGTGATAGGCTGGCCCCTCACCGGACTGCCGCACGCTCGGATTGAGGCCAAGATAGGCAACGAGCTTCTGTGGATCGCTGAAGCGCCGTATGTCGCCGATTGCCGCGGCAACGCTCGCAGCCACGGTGACCTCGAGGCCGGGCAACGTCATCAGGCGGCGGATTGTCGGATCCTGGAGGGCATGTACGGCGATAGCCGCCTCGACCACCGTCAACGCCTCGTTGATCTGGTTAATCAAGCCGAGGTGGCGCTCGATGGCGGCGCGCTCATCCGCAGTGCGCCCGCTGATCCCGACGAGGTTCCCATGCGGACACGGCGGGATCAGGTGGGCGTGGAGGATTGACTGGATCAGGTTCTTCAGCCGCGAACGCTGGCGAACCAGCTGTGTCCGCCTGGTGACCTGTCTTCGGAGGGCAAGGGTCCCCGGATCCGGAACCCAGACCTCCGGCAGAAAGCCCGAGGCGTAGAGCTTCGCAAGGACAGTGGCGTCGATCGTGTCAGTCTTCACCTTCGCGTGCGCGATCATGTGCACCTGCTTGGGATTGGCGATCACGATCCGATCGACGTAGGGCGACCGCACTTCAGCGACGGCAGCAGCATTGCCCGTGGCCTCGATCACCACATGATCATCGTGGGTGAGTTCCTGCCTGGCGAACTCATCGAGCTTATTGCGCAGCATTTGAACGCGGCCGAGCCTGACTATCTTGCCATCAAGCAACGACACCTCGGCGGCTAGGCGGTGTATGTCCATGCCGATAATACGCACGGTTCCCTCCATCGTATAATGTGCTCGAACTCGCAGTTCATCTGCATACGACGGCCTGCCCGCACTTGCGTGCTCCCGGTGCCCCGTGGCCCGGATGCGCCAAGCTTAACGAACCTGACGTACCGAACAAACGATGGCACCAAGAACATCATGCCGGATAATGCCTTCGTGGAAAGCTTCAACGGACGCCTCCGCGACGAACTCCTGAACGAGACGCTGTTCACGTCATTGCCGCAGGCGCCCGCTGAGCTTGCCAGTTGGCGAACGGATTATAACGTCGATCGCCCACATTCGCGGCTCGGGTGGCAGACACCCTTCGAGTTCGCCAACACCTTCAGCCCGCGACGGGACACGGCGCTACGCACCATGATCGGCTCCGCGCCTTTGCCCGTCGCTCAACCCCCTAAGACCGACCGCCTGAGTGGGTCAAGGTCATGGTGGCGACGAAGCCGGTCCACTTCCGCAAGGGCTCGGGGGGCTGGCTGCGCTGGTGCGAGAGACGATGGGGGCCGATCCGTTCAGCGGGGCCGTCTACGTCTTCCGGGCGAAGCGGCCGCAATTATCGACATTCTGCATATGGTTTTCGCTTTGCGACGGTTGCCTATCGCTGGCATCCGTTGTTTGGGAGCACGTTGCAGGTTTCGCCATTTCGTCGTGGGAAGGCGTTGACGTGCATCTACACGGAGGAGCGTCCTGACCTTTGCCGCGAACTCCCGAATTGGATGTTCGACGCCGGCTACTGCGCGGGCATGACGCTCGGGCGACCCGAAATCGGCATCGAGGGTCTCAATGAGTTGACGATCGTCCTGACGGCGCTCGGCGCGAATCGCAAGCAAGGCGCACAATCCCGCCCTTCAAGGAAGAAGGAGAGGGACGGTGCGAAGAAGCCGATATCACAATCGCGCGCAGCTCATCCTGCAGCTGGAGCGTCAAATTCCTCATCCGCCAGTGGGCAAAAACACAAAGGGACTGGTCGAGACATTGGCCGACCTTCTGCTGGAAGCGCTGGCGGCCGAAGCGGATCAGGGAGGCGGTGATGAACCCGAAGATCACGCCTGATCACCTCGCCCGCTCGGCGGTAGTTTACGTTCGTCAATCGACCATGTCGCAAGTGACGGGCAATCTGGAAAGTCAGCGCCGGCAGTATGACCTGGCGGGAGCCGCAGAAGCGGTCGGCTTTGCATCGGTGACGGTGATCGACGACGATCTTGGCCGCTCGGGGTCCGGCCTGATGCAGCGACCCGGCTTTGAGCGGCTTGTCGCCATGGTCTGCTCCGGCGATGTCGGTGCGGTCTATTGCATCGAGGCGTCACGACTGGCGCGTAACGGACGGGACTGGCATCATCTGATTGACTTGTGCGCGCTGGCCGGCACGCTGGTCGTCGATCCGGATGGCGCATACGATCCGCGGCTCGTCAACGACCGCCTGCTGCTTGGGCTGAAGGGAACGATGTCGGAATACGAACTGAGCCTGATGCGACAGCGCGGCATCGCCGCCCGTGACTCCAAGGCCAAGCGTGGGGAGTTCCGCTTCATGCTTCCGCCAGGCTTCTGCTGGAGCGAGGCCGATAAGGTCGAGATCGATCCTGACGAGCACGTGGCCGACACCATCCGGCTGGTCTTCGCGAAGTTCCGCGAGTTGGGCAGCGCGCGGCAGGTCTTCTTATGGCTGCGATCGGCAGACATTAAAATGCCCGTGGTCCGGCGCAATGTCGAGGTTTGCAAACTCGTCTGGAAGCCTCCCGCCTACCACAGTGTCATGCAGATTCTTCACAATCCGCTTTATGGCGGCGCCTGCGGACACGGATTGTCGAGGGGCGCGCCCGTAAGGCCAGCGGCTTCAGGAAGTCTCGCGACGAATGGCATGTGTTGTTGCGTGACAATCATCCTGGTTACATCAGCTGGCAGGAATACGAGGAGAATCAGAAGCTCCTGCTCGAGAACGCGCATATGAAGAAGAACTGCGCGCGCAAATCTGCACGTGGAGGCCGCGCCCTGCTCACGGGATTGATGCGTTGTGGGCGATGCGGACGAATGATGCGCGTCTTCTATGGCATGGCGAAAGGCAACGCCCATCGCTACCAGTGCCGCGGCGATGATGCCCATGTCGGCGCTGGCCTGTGCATCGGCATTGGCGGTCTGCGGATTGATCGCGCCGTCGCCCTGCAGATCCTAGAAGCCGTCTCCGATCGTGCCGTGGAAGCCGCGATCTTTGCTTCGGAGCAGGCCGAGCGTTCGCGAAAGGACATCGTTGCCGCCGTCGAGCGGGAGCTGGAAGCAGCCCGATACGATGCCTCGCTGGCCGGGCGTCGTTACGAACTGGTCGACCCCGCCAAGCGCCATGTCGCACGCGAACTCGAGGCTCGCTGGAACGATGCGTTGGACCGCGTGGCCACACTGGAGCGCCGGATCGCGGAGCTGTCGGCTCTGTCGGCGACACGCCCAAAGGTCGATCGCGCCCGTTTGCTTCAGCTTGCCCATGATCTACCGGCGGTATGGAACGCACCCTCAACCGACACTCGGACCAAGCAGCGCCTTATCCATATCCTGGTTCAGGAGATCGTATGTGATCTCGATGAGGCGACCAACGAAGCCGTGCTGCTGATCCATTGGACCGGCGGGCGTCACACCGAGGTGCGTGTTGCCCGCGTCAAGACCGGCCGTTGTCCAGATATGGCGCCGAGCGCCGTCGAAGCACTGCGCAAACTCGCCGGACACTGGCCAGATCGCGAGCTTGCCGTATCGCTCAACCGGATGCGCTGCAAGACCGGCGATGGCGAGACCTGGACGACGGTGCGCGTGCGCGAAATGCGCGAGCGGCTCGGCATACCCGGATACGATCCAGCCAAGGCTGATGGCGAAATGATCAGTCTGATGAAAGCCGCCGAACGGCTTGGCATCTGCGTCGGGTCCGCGAAAAGCTTGGCTCTCAAGGGCATCCTGCCGGCGAAACAGATTCTGCCCGGTTCGCCCTGGCTGGTCCCGGTTGAAGCACTCGCTTCAGAAGCGGTGCGCATAGGGGTGCAAGGTATCGTCGCTCGTCGACCGAAGTTCTACGAGCAATATCAATACGATAAAGTCGTCCGACTGCCCGGACTCTGACAAGGGGATGCATTATGAAACGAACTGCACTGACCGGATCAAGCTGATCTTCTGGGACGGCACCGGGGTCTGCCTCTATGCCAACGATCTGCATTCATACTACGTCCCTTTCGTCTTCAGTTGAGAGTTTTTGCCTGGCTGGCATTTTGCCTTCGTGCGGCAGCGCGATCGACGAGCCGGTTCCATCGGCTGCATTGTTTTTGCGGTAGATCCGAAACGGGAAGTTCGTACAGGCAATAGTGCCCGTTGTAGGCGTGGCTGGCGATGAGGCCATGTTTGGCCCATCGGGTGACGGTGTGCTCGTGGATATTGAGACGCGCGGCCGCTTCCTGTTTTGTCAGCATTCCACGTTCCCGCAGGCGGTCATAGCGAGAGCGCAGCTTGTATTGGTGAACGAGATAGGCAACTCGCAAGGCCGTGAAGCGGGCGGTGTGGCGACCGCGGCGTGCGGCCTCGCCGGGACGGTATCCTTGCTGGTTGAGCAGTTCTGCGATCTCGGAATAGATGTGGTCGTCGAGGAGTTTATCGACCAGTTCGACGATGCCGGGCTGCGTCTTGACCTGCTGGGCGGAAGATTTTGGGCTCAAGGTTGTGAGCGTCTGGATCTTGCCGCCTTTGAATCGCACGTGAACCTTGGTGGTTCCTTCCGCCGGCAGCTTGACGAGAGTGACATCCTCGATGATGTGGGTAAGGAGTCGCTTGCGTTCGCGGTTTGGTGTGTCGGGATCCGCCCAGAGCTTGTTGAAATCCACCGTCATTGCGACCAGCCGCTCGCGGACAGCTTCATCAAGGATGAATTGATCGTGCTCCCGGGCACGCTCACGCTCTTCGCGGGCCTTGGCCAAAATACGGAGCTTCTCGTTCCATTCGCCTTCGAGCGTGTCGGCGACGAGACGATTGTCGGGATCGACCAGCATGAAACGGCGCTGGGCGAGATCGGCCTCGATCTGGGCGCGCTCGACCGCGCGACAGCGCAGCCGATCTGCTTCTTCATGCCGGGCTTGGATCTCCTTACGGACGTCGAGCGCCAGTTCGACGGCGGCCGGCGTCATCTGCTCGGCAATCAGCCTGCCGATGGCTTCATCGACAGGAGGCCCGGCGATCGACTGGCACAAGGGGTCACCGCGATAGGTATGGGCGCGATCGCAGATGTACCAGGCTTCCTGTCGGCCGCGCCGGGCAGCGTAGCGAACCCGGAAATGCCGGCCGCATTGCCCACATACCGCCCGACCTTGCAGCAGCGCCGGGCCTTCTCTTGGGATTGACGCTCGTGCCGCGTCATATCCTTGGCCGTTCGCCTTGAGAATCTTCAGGTTCTCCTGATGTTGTTCCCAGCTGATATAGCCGGGATGCGCATCGGGAATGCAGGCCGGCCAATCATCATTAGTTCGCGCACGCACAGTCTTCTTGCCGTCGATGGTGCGCCGATAGTGTCGCCGCCCATAGGCATAGGCGCCGGCGTAACGCGGATTGTTCAGGACGCGCACCGCGGTCGATGCGGTCAGCGGCCGAAACACCGTCTGACTGTTGTGCAGGCGTGACGGGAACAAAAGGCCTTCCGTGCGAAAGGCCTTGACGGTCTGGGAGGCGGATCCGACGCGAGCGAACGTCTCGAAGAAATGGATGATCGTCTCCCTGACTTGCGTGTCCGGATCGAGCACCACATTGCCGGAATGGTCATAGACCAGCCCGGTTGGCAGGGGACAGCGAAACTCGCCGCGCCTTGCCTTGTTGAGGATGCCTCCGCGCAGCCGTGCCTTGATCACATGCAACTCTGCTTCGCTCATGGTGCCCTTGAGACCGAGCAGGAGCCGGTCGTTGAAGCCTGCGGGGTCATAGACGCCGTCTTCATCGAGGATCAGGGTGTCGGCAAGAGCGCAGATCTCCAGCAGGCGCTGCCAATCGGCATTGTTGCGCGCCAGCCGGGAGACTTCCAGCCCCATCACGATCCCGGCGCGCCCCATGCCGACGTCGCTGACCAAACGCTGAAACCCCTCGCGCCAGGCCGCCGAAGCACCGGATTCACCCTGATCATTGTCGACGACGATAATCTGCTCGTCCCGCCAGCCGAGGGCGACCGCACGTCCACGAAGCGCATATTGCCGCCTGGCGCTCTCGGTGTTCTCGATGACTTGCCGCATCGAGGATTGGCGGATGTACAGGTAGGCGCTGCGTTCGACGTGATGAGGCTGGACTTTAAGGTGCGCATTCATGGTGACCTCCGGTCGTGGATGCTCATGGCTATTGTCGCAAGGACGTGAACGACGGCTGCGTGCCCGCCGTGCGTCGGCCAGGCGGTCGACGGTGGATGAGTTTGTTCTTGCAGGGGATTTGCTGCTGCGGCCAGCGTCTGTGCCCATCCCCACATGCCCCGGCGCAGAAAGAGCATGAGGCCGCTACGAGCCTTGAGAGGCAGAGCTTCGCCGAGGGCTGCCCCGCGCAGCACCTCATACTGGGCCGCAATGGCCGACGACAGGATCGATGAACGCACCGATGCCGCGGCAATGTTCACCTGCCGGTTTTTTTTAATACCCGCTCGATCGTCCTGGGATGAAGCTCGACATCGAGTTCGCGGCGGACCAGCTTCGCCAGCTCCCGAGCACGAACGGGTTCGCCCGGGCCCAACTGCGCCTGAAGAAACGCCAGGACTTCGTCGTCGATTTTGTGGGGACCGCGGGGGCCCGGCTTCTTTGATACCAGTCCCGCAATCCCGGCTGCGTCGAAGCTCGCCCTTGCCTGGTAATAGGTCGGCCTGGAAACGCCATACTCGTCGGACGCCACCGTCACCGACATGTTGTCGATGGAGACGCGCCGCAGCATCTCGTATCTGACCTGCACGGCGTCGTGCGGATCGAAGAACTCGCTGTCGCTGAACTTCGGATCGCCCACCTTCTCGGGGTTTGGATTGAAGGTGCCTTGTTCGATGAGGGCCTCCGTCTTCGAGCGCTTGCTGTCGGACATCGCCGGCTCCGAGTGTGAAAAGAAGCATAATCGTAAAGATATTTATGCCGCTATTAGCATCGATGTCAAGGCGGCTTGTGCGATCAATGCTGAACGTGTAGCCGAGATGCTGGGTATGCTCGTCATACAACCCTCCTGCGGCATAATCCGCCTTACAGATGCGGCATAATTATCCTTACAACTTGTCGAGTGATCGCGAAGCCGATTTACCAGAAAGGCGCCCGACCAGACTGGCCAGCTCCAGCAAGTCGACAGTACGCAAGAGCGCCCGCCCATTCCCCATGACAACTTCTGGATCCGGGTTCGCAAGATCAGTCCATTGCGGGGGAACAGACCACACGGCAGTATCGTCGGCCTGCAGCAAAAGGCGTTCGCCATGCCGATTGTATCGCCTGCCGACACATGGCAGCAGCCGCGAGAACAGAGGATGAAACGGATGCGTGATCCGCACTAATTGCGTAACTGCGTTCGTAGAGTCTGCATTCCCAAGTGAGGTACAAGCGTTTGGAGGATGGGGAGTTCCGCTGGCCGAAAGTACATGACGGCATGATGCGGCTGACGGCCGCGCAGCTCTCGGCGCTACTCGAAGGTCTCGACTGGCGGCGCGTCCATGAGGCGCGCCGGACCCGCGTTCCAGCCCAGGCCGGCTGACCCGCGACGAAGTGAATCAGCCTGGATTCCGCTGTCGCGGGCTGTCGTCGATTATGGTCTGATCCGGTCATGGCGATGACTGCTGACCAGCTTCCCGACGATCCGGACGCGCTGAACGCGATGATCCTGGCGCGCGACGTCGAGAACGCCCGGCTGATCCAGATCATCAAGGAATTGCAGCGTCATCGCTTCGGCCGAAGAGCTGAGACGCTCCCCGAGGATCAGTTGCTACTGGGCTCGAAGAGGCCGAACAGATCGAAGCCGCCGGTGACGAAGAGCAGGCACAGATCGCTCCTGGCGAACGTCAGGCGCGTGTCGCCAAGCGCCGGGCGCATATTTTCGGTTCGCCCACCTGGATCCGAAAGGCCGATCAGGCCTTTGCGGAATGGGGGAAAAGGGTGGTGGAGCGGTCATGCGGTTTTCATGAGCGCTCC
>NZ_JAMYLV010000062.1:0-14765 GCF_040318195.1 Mesorhizobium sp. M1273
GTTCCGGCCTATTGCAGAAGGCCGGAACGACGCTCAGCACCAACGAAACCGCAAAACAATGAGGGGGTCAAATCTTCAGTTCGCCCTTGGGGTCAAATCCTCACTTCGCTTGACATCCCGCTCCCACGCTGGCCTGGGTAGCCGCCGTTTCCAGTTTGATGACGGGTTGGCGCCGACATCGACATCGTGCCCAATCAAAGCAAGTCCGCCGGACAGCTTTCATTATTGGCTCCATTTCTGGCTGTTCGGCCGTTGTCGCCCGGCTTCCCGGCAGGATTGCTCCGCCGGTTCGGCGGAGCGATAGCAGCCGAGCGAAAAGGAATGCTGTGATTACGGCGGACAGAGCCAACAAAATCCGCTCTAGCAAGACCGACACGTCATTCCCTTGGCAAAGTCGTTCTCTCTTGGCATAGGCCGTTCCTGCCAGCCTCCTAGATGAGGCCCATTCAAATGGTATCAGCGTCAAGGAATTTCTAACCGACCTGTGCCCCGCAATTGCCTACAAGAATTGGTAGGGTTGCTCACCTCGTCGTCCGATCCCCAACGTCTGGACCGCTCGTGGACGAAGGCCTCAAATTCTCCGGTGCCCAACAGGGGCTTATTTCGAAGTAAGGCCATGACGGAGTCGGTTGCGGACATCTGCTGGAAGAGCCGGGACCAGTCGGGCGACCTATGTTGCTGCCGACGGAGATGCGGCGGTTGAAGCAGTTCGAGGAGGAGGGACGAAAACGGTAAGCTGAAGACCTGGTGAGTGACCTATCGCTCGACAGACGCGTTGCCAATCTCTCATAAAAAGACTGACGAGGCGGAACCAAACCAGGGGCTGATCCTTGTCCGGCTTCTGACAACGGTACAAAGGCTGTCCGGTTTCAAACACGGGCCGCTGTCTGCGGCGGACAAACTTTGCGAAACGAATCAGAAGCTTAACGCGCGCGAACGGCCCTGGCACGACCGTTGCTATTGAGATGCAGCAACACCGAGTGAGGGCTGAGTGCACGTGCAAAACGAGTGATGCTCTCCTTTCCCTTGAAAACGGTGCGCCCCCGTTTCTGAGAGAGGAGGGAGCTCGCGCACGAGGTCGTTCAGCGTTTGGTGATAGCTTTGGAGAGCAACATGGCGCTGCGTGTACAAATACGAAAACGGCGTCATGTATCTCCGGGAAGTCATGGACAGGTGAATTCGAGCCGAGACCATAGTGGTGCGAGACCCAAGCCCTTTGAGCTCATCGTGCCATGGGCCAGGCTTGGCCCGCCTCTTCGCTATGGTCTCGTTGGCTGTGTAAACACGTTGTCTGCCTGTCGGTGATTTTTTTCTGCATAGGCTGGGTCGCAATGCCATCCATTGCAGCGAATGCTTGTGGATATGCAGTAGGTGAGCTTTCTGCTGAACCGACGCTTCACCTTCCGGAGCAAGATTCCGATCGCATTAGGAGTTGGACGATTTTTAATAATAATGCTGCCCGCGTATTGCGTAAATGTTTCTGTGCTATTTGTGGCCGCTGCCTGGCTCGGATTCGGTGATTATCTTAGCCAGACGTTAGCAGTGACAAGCTATCTCATCGCGGGTTTCTCGGGGAATAGTCTCTTCGTCTTCAGCGAAGGCGAGTAGGAAGCGAAATAGTCGTGGATTGACGCTGATGAGTTCGCACAAAATATCTCAGCTGATTTCATTGGTAGTTCCGGTGCTGAACGAGCAGGAAGCGATCGCACCGTTCCTCCGGCGCGTCGTCCCCTGCCTTGAAGAGGCTGCCCAGCGGACAGGCGAGTGGGGGGGTATGAGATCGTCTTCGTCGACGATGGCAGCACGGACGGCACGCTTGCTGCGCTTTCCGCCGAACGGCGAAAGAACTCCGCCGTGAAGGTTGTCGTGCTTTCCCGCAATTTCGGCAAGGACGCGGCTTTGGCGGCGGGGATGAATTATGCCCTGGGCGACGCCGTCATTCCGATCGACGTGGACCTTCAGGACCCGCCGGAGGTAATCCCGCTGCTGGTTGACAACTGGCTGGAAGGCGCGAAGATCGTGAACGCGCTCCGCGCCGACCGGAGGGCGGATACGGCATTGAAGCGGCTTACCGCCGGGGCCTTCTATTCCGCCTACAACCGGATGGCGGAACGACCAATACCCGCCTATGATCCTCGAAGTCAACTGAGGGAATATCGTAGACATTACGCATTTGCTACAATGTTAAATTTTCAGACAATCTTCGCGCTACCTACACTAAGTTAAAATAACGATATGCATTGCGGTCATGTGATAGAGCTTTAATGAGGCCGGCCTGTCGACGACGCCGCAAAGCCGCAGGCTTACAGCCGGCAGCTCTGTGCACCTGTGCATCAGCGACAACATCCAGCGCAAATGGCAGCGGAGAAAAGACCATGGAGCGCCCGCGGACTGCGATCCCTCGAATTCGAGGGCTGGCACCGAGCGTGTCCGACCAATTTTCTTTGATCTCGTCGGTCCATTTCCTCAAGGCAGCCGAGGAGGCGTTTGCGGTCGAGCTCGGCCGATTTCTCGCCCTTGCTGATGGTGTTGCGCAAACCGAGCAGTTGTTCGACCTGTTAGCTACTTTCGCCGTGAATTTTAGTTGCCCTATCGCTCTCTTACACCCGACCAAAGATTGTTAAAGTCGGTCTGACGCGATCCGCCAGTTTTGCTGAACTCTCCTGATGAATGGCAGAAGCGCTGTTTCAAAATGGGCTACGAGAGGATAGACCCCATCCTCAAGACGAGTCGAAAGCGGGCGAACGCCTTTCGATCGAGTGACGTATACAAGGACGCAAGCACGACTGAAGACGAACGGCGCGTTTTCGATGAGGCTGCGACGTTCGGGTTAAGAACAGGCATTAGCGTTCCGTTGCACGGCCCCGATGGCAGCTTTGCGACTATGAGCTTTGCTCAATCCTGGGACCGCGAACTTCAAAATAGAACCGTCATCTACTTGCAGCTTGCGGCGGTTTATCTTCACCTAAAGGTGCGAAGATTGGAGAATTCGAGCGGCGTCTGGGAGGTGCCTAGACTTTCGCTAAGGGAGATAGTGTATTCATGGGCTAACGTTATGCATGAATCACGATCTGCCTTTCTTGACGGGCAGCAAGCGCGCATTTTCTGGGGTCGATTGACCGCAGCGGTAAGATGATGGTCGGCTGCAAGTGTGCTTGGCGTCGAGGCAGCAGCAGCGGGACGATAGTTTCGGGCACGTCCTCGACCAACTTGTTGTACGGCGGTAGACGACATAGGCCACAGTGCCGATGACGAGCAGACAGAACATGGTTGCTAACGCGCACCTTTCGCCGATATTCCGGCGATGCATTCTTCGAGACATTCGAGTCACTTCGCAATGCGAAGTACCTGTCCGGCTTCGAAGCGTCGATGGCATCCTTGAGGTGTCGCCATGAGGTCGCGCTCCAGTTGCGCAACGTGCGCACGCACCTGCTGAGCGTCGTCCTAACGCAAACGCCTTGGTCCACCCACGCCCGCCCTTCGATCTTCCTGCCAGCACCCGAAACGCCATGCGGGTTTATCCACCGAGACCCTAAATTCCGGCAAGCTGGAACGCTCGAAATTTACCTTCGGCTATTTTAGCGAAGACGAAGACAAAGAGCCTCGCGGGGAAAAGAGCAGCGCTTGGGAGCACGACTGGAGGTAAGCGCCACGCCGCTCCCCTCGTGCGGGGCATGAGGTGAATGTGCGAAGAATCCCCCCGATCGCGAGAGACGGAGGGCCTACGTGGGAGCAGACGGCAAAATGGACGTCGATTTGGACGTCCCAACAGCTGGCTACGCAGGCCGGCTCGAGGTTCTGGAAGGTCCAACGGGACGGCGGGTTCGCTCGGAGGCTGAGAGAGCCCGGATTGCGGCCGAGAGCCTGATGCCGGGGGTGCAGGTGGCGGCGGTCGCACGCAAGCATGGCGCGACCCGCTGGCAGGTCTACGATTGGCGGCGTCGCCTTCGTCAGGGACAACTGGCACTGCCGGAAAGCATGGCGCCGATGTTCGCGCAGTTGATGGTGACGAAACATCGGTGCCTCAGCGGAGGATGAGGCCATCGAAATCGACGCCGGCGAAGGTGGAGATCGTGATCGACGACATGGTGATCCGAACGGCGGTTGACCTCGAGCAGCAGTCGCAGGTGATCCGAGCGGTTCGGGCCTCGCGATGATTGCACCGGGCAACGATCTGAAGATCTACGTGGCGACCCGGCCGGTTGACTTCCGGCGCGGCATGGACGGATTGGCATTGGCTGTGCAGGAGATGCTAGGCCTCGACCCGTTCTGTGGGGCAGCCTTCGTGTTCCGGGCCAAAAGGGCTGACAGGATCAAGATTTTGGTGTGGGATCGCACCGGCCTTGTGCTGGTGCACAAGCGGCTCGAGGGCTCGAAGTTCGTCTGGCCGCAGGTTCGCGACGGCGTGATGCGCATGTCGCCGGCGATGTTCGCGGCGTTGTTCGAAGGGCTGGATTGGAGACTGGTTCGCCCCGAGCGGGCACGGCGTCCGCAGCTGGCCGGATGAGTGTGGCACAGTGACTCAGGTGCCTTGTCTCCAATGGCGTTATCGGAGATCATGTGGTTGATTTAGTGCATGAATCTGACGGTTCTCCAGGAAGAGAACGAGCGTTTGAAGGCGCTCCTCGCCGAGGCGCAGGCAGCTTTGGCAGAGTCCGAGGAGGCGCGCCGCCGCCTGGAGAGCGTCGTCAGCCAGCTCAACCACGAGAAGTTCGGCGCCAAGTCCGAGAAGCTGCATCCCGATCAATACCACCTGCCGCTCGAAGACGTGGAGATCGCGCAGGGCGTGCTCGATGCCGCGCAGGAAAAGGCGCAGCGGGTCATCCGGGGGGCGTTCGGACGGCGCGTCCGGTTTGCGCCAGCGCAATCGTGGCCGCTTGCCTGCCCATCTGCCGCGGGTGGAGCGGATCATCGAGCCCAAGAGCACGCTGTGTCCGTGCGGCTGCGGCGAGATGGCCAGGATCGGCGAGGATGTCAGCGAGCGGCTCGACGCAATCCCGGCACAACTGCGCGTGCTGGTCACGCGCCGCCCGAAATACGCTTGCCGGCGCTGCTCGGGCGCCGTCGTGCAGGCGCATGCGCCCGAGCATATCGTGCCTGGTGGCCTGCCGACCGAGGCGCTGATCGCCCAGGTCATCGTCGCCAAGTTCGGTGATCATTTGCCGTTCTACCGGCAGGCCGAGATCTACGCCCGCCAGGGCATCCAGCTGGATCGGGCGACACTGGGCAACTGGGCAGGCCGGGCCTGCTTCCATCTCAAGCCCATAGCCGACCACATGCGCGGGCATCTGGCTGCGGCCGAGCGCCTGTTCATGGACGAGACCACCGCGCCGGTACTCGATCCCGGACGCGGCAAGGTCAAGAAGGGCTTCTTCTGGGCAATCGCTTGCGATGACCGCGGCCATGGTGGCCAAGGCCCGCCCATCGTGCTGTTCCACTATGCGCCGGGACGCGGCAGCGAGCATGCCGAACGCTTCCTTCAAGGCTTCGGCGGACAATTCCTGCAGGTTGACGCCTATGAGGGCTATGACCGGCTGACACGCCTGGAGCGGCCACAAGGACCGTGGCTGCTCGTCCATTGCTGGAGCCACCTGCGCCGACGTTTTGTGAAGCTGGCGCGCAACACCAAGTCCCCGATCGCCGAAGCCGCCGTGCGCCAGATCGCTACGCTCTACGCCGTCGAGGCGACGGTGCGCGGCATGACGCCACAAGCTCGGCTCGCCGCCCGACAGCAGTACTCCACCCCGATCATCGCCGCCTTGAAGCCGTGGTTTGAAAAGCAATTGTCGATGATCTCCTCAGGCTCAAAGCTGGCCGAAGACATCCGCTATGGTCTTGCCCATTGGGAAGGGCTCACCCGCTTCCTCGGCGACGGCCGGCTCGACACCAACCCGGTCGAAAACGCCATCCGGCCCGTATGCTTGACCAGAAAAAATGCTCTCTTTGCTGGCCATGAGATCGGGGCCGAAAACTGGGCGCTGCTCTCATCCGTCGTGGCCACCTGCAGGCTCAACGACGTCAATCCCGTTGCCTACCTCGCCGAAACCCTCGAGGCCATCATCAACGGCCATCCACAGAGCCAGATCGAGGAACTCATGCCCTGGCGATTCCGGAAAACATCAAGCCCAAACCCATAGGTGATCGGCGAGGCGCTTACGACTGGAGCGATCTTAGAAGGTCGTCCGTCCGATCGTCAGGCTGCGGCCTTCTTGCGAGTCTTGGCAGCGGCCGGCGTTTCCGGCTCCTTCGGTTTGCGGCCGAGCCCCATCGTCTTGGCCGGCCGAGCGGGCCGCGGCGTAATTCGGCGCGCCCGTTGGATGATCCGCCGGCAGATCCCATTTGGCGCGATATTCGTCTGGCGCCAGCCCATAGTGGGTCGACAAATGGCGCTTTGGCGATTTGAATTTCTTCCCATCATCCAGGCAGATGATGTAGTCCGGGGTCACCGACTTCCTGATCGGCACAGCAGGCCTGAGAGCCTCCGGCTCTGCTGCGGAAACGCTTCCGGCCGTGCCTTTCAAAGCTGCGTGCCTGGCCAATCAGGGCAGGGAGATCACCCACCGGGACCGGGAGGGCGCACTTGGCCATCACACTCGGTGCCATGCGGTTGGCAGTAGTCTTTTCCCTTGCTGGTCCGCCCGGAGCCGATGACGTCACCTCCTTGATACCAATATCACCAGCAACGTCATAAAGCCGGAGCCGTCGGGCTCGCTGCTGGATGGGCGCGCAGAAGGACAAGGACCTCTTCATTGCTTCGCTTACTGTCGCCGAAATTCGCCGAGGCATCTTAAACCGAAGGGCAGGAAGCGCAGCAGCCTTGAAACTTGGTTCGCGGGCCCGAAGGCCCACAAGCGCTGTTCGCTGGCCGCGTCGTATCGCTCGACGAGAAAGCTGGCCTCTGTGGGCGCGGCTGATGGCCAACGGCAAAGCCAAAGGCCGGGCGCGAAGCGCGCTAAACACAATCATTGCCGCTGTAGCCGACCTAACGAGTGTGTCGTCGTGACCGGATAATGAAAAGGACTTTGAGGACATTCAGATTAATCAACCCGCTCCGTAGCTCTGGAAACCACGAGGTTGGCAGGTGACGATAGCTCGAACGGTCCGGCCGATTCACTTTGAGGATTTCAGCGGCACTGAGTTCCAACCTCGTGTTCGCCTGCGACCTTTGCGATGGCTGGATTGACCTTGCTTGGTTCGGCCAGACGGGAAGCGACCAAGGGCGCGACATCATCGGCACACGTCCGTTCGACGACCAACCAGACGAGCGCACTGTCATTCAATGCGTCAGTCGCGGCAGCCTGACTCAAGCGAAGGCTGAGAAGGACATGACGGCAGCGGTCAATGCAGTCACGGTAACCTGACGTTCGCGGGGCGATAGCCTTGAGAATAGCAGCGAGTTGGGCGCCGCGTCGCTACAGCCACAAAACACTGCCGGTCACCGCGAATGCGGGCCTGCGACAGGTCGCTGCCGACGGCGCAGCAATCACAGACATGCCTTAGGCGCTCGGTCCCTATCTGGGTTGGTAGGTGTCCAAGCGACGTGGACAGTGGTTTAGTTGGCTTGAACCTGGGTGCCGATCGAGCTGTGGCAAGGTCCGTGCGGCACTTTCGGTTCGGACCGATGTCGCCAAGCCGCGCTCCTCATCTCAGCGGTCGCGAGCGTATTTTGGGCAGATCAGAATGGAGAATGAGATGCAGCAGCCGATCGCTCTCTCGCATGGTGTTCGCCCGGCCGGACTCTTTCGGAACACCGGCTACGTGGTCAACAAGAGTATGACTTATTTCGACGCGGCCCACGCAGCTGGTCTCATGGCCGTCTCTGGGCGTTCCACGACCGGACGCGCCTTTGCTTTGGGCACCGGTCCGCTTAACAATTGACCGCAGGCAATTGATTTCGTGCGATGCTCCTATCTGGGTCTCGACAATCATCCGGTGATCATCGCTGGCGCGATCGAGGCGATTGAGGCGCATCGGTCATTGCATTGGTCCTGCGCACGAACACGACTCAATTTCGATCTTCTCGCAGAACTTGAAGCAACCCTGTCCGAGATGTTCTCCGCGCGTGTGCTCACCTTTTCCAGTGTCATGCTCGCCAATCTGGGCGCGGTGCCACTCCTTGCTTCGGGCCAATTGACGGGGCGGAAGGAAGCCGGTCGTCGTGTTTGATCACGTTGCGCACATCTCGCTCGCCCATCACAAGCCGGTGGTGGCTGATGAAACGCGGGTGGAAACGATTGCGCACAACGACATCGACGCTCTCGAACGCTTGTGCCGCCAGGAGCCAGTGGTCGCCTACATATGCGATCGCGTTTACTCCATAGGTGGCCATTCGCCGCTCAAGGAACTGCGCCAACTCCAGGAACGCTACGGGCTCTTTCTCTATGTCGACGATGCTCATGGCATATCGCTGTTCGGACGCCAAGGCCAAGGATTTGCGCGCTCTCAGTTTCCGCAAGAGCTTGGTGACCGCACGATCATAGCAGCCTCGCTGGGCAAGGGATTCGGCGCATCGGGCGGCATGTTGATGCTCGGAACGGCTGACCAGGAGATTCTGTTTCGACGTTACTCCGTCCCCCTGCGTTCTCGGCGGCCGCCAATCTGGCGGCAGTTGGCGCGGCGCTTGGCTCGTGCAAGATTCACCGCTCGGCAGAACTTGGCCAGCGGCAAAGGCAGTTGGCGCAACGCATTGACCTCTTCGACCGTCATGTCGCAACCGCCCAGCAAGGCAGTTCGCTTCCGATCAGAATGATCGCCATCGGATCGGAGGCCAAGGCGATCGCAATCGCAAGAGAGCTTCTCGATGCCGGCTTCTATACCTCGGTGACGTTTTTCCCGACAGTTCCGCAAGGAAAGGCGGGGATCCGGGTGTGCATTACAGCCGACCATGAGGTCCGAGACATAGAGCGGTTGTGCGACCCCATTTTGGAAAAAGTAGCCGACACAACCGCCGAGCCCCATACGCGACCGAGCCTCCCCTGAGGTGACGATGACGATTCAGCGGAGGAGTTTCATGGGACTGCCAGATGCCAGGACGGCCTCGTTGCGAGGCGTTGCGATCGTTAACGCAACTCATTTCAACCCGAAAGCTGCCCTCCGCAAGTGGTGGTTTACGACCACGCCGTCCGCGTCAGCACCCAAGTGCACATGAATCCGAAGAAAAGGGATCGCATGCTGGCACCGGCCAAGCAGTCGCGAATGCCGCTCATGTTGTATGCGGAAGGCGGCGGAGGTCGGCCGGCCGACACCGATCGGCTTGGCATGACCTTCTCGAGCCGTCTTGCGTGCAACTCGCGAGGCTTTCCGGCCTGGTGACCGACCGCCGAACTTTGCTTCCGCAGGAGATGGAGGCGATCGCAGACTCCGAGCGCGAAGACTGTCGCCGTGAGAAAGTCGCGGAATTGTGTGCCAATGGGATGGTCGTATCAATTGCCTGGGTATCCGAGATCGACAACGCAATCGATCCCGCAGAGACGCGACGACGGATCAAAGCGGGTCTGCGTTTGGTCCCAGTGCCGCCACGTACCAGTCGCAAATGGCGGTGTATCGATGTCTGGTGAGCAGCGCCACGCTCGTGGTCGCACAGATTCGCATCGCGTTGCAGGTGATTCCGGAGCATGGCCGGGAAAGGAGCCCTCGGGAGTGTTGTCGCATCTGCGGGTCGTCGAAATCGGCAGCTCGGCCGCAACCAGTTATTGCGCGCGGCTGTTTGCGGATTTTGGCGCTGATGTTCAGAAGGTCGAGCCGCCACCGGGCGACCCACTTCGCCACAGCGCTCCGCTCACGCCCAGCGGCCACAGCGCGTGGTTCGCATTCCTGAACTTCAACAAGTCGAGCCTCATCATCGATGCCACCGCCCCCAACGCGATCACACGGCTGACGGCACTGATCGAGGACTGCGACATTCTGGTCGATGGCCGCGATGTCGATTCCGCAGATTGCCCATCCATTGATATTGCCGTGATCCGGTAGCGGCGCCCCGGGCTAATCTACCTTGAAGCGAGCTGGTTCGGCCGCGGGGCTATGCAGGATTCGCCGCAACTGATTCGACGGTCCGCGCGCTCGCCGGCCTCGTCAAGCTGGTTGGACCGGTGGAAGGCCCGCCCTTGCACGCACCGGATTTCCAGACGGTATCCTTGCCGGCCTGTGGGGCTTCATCGCCGTGGCTTCTTCGGCGATAGCGCGAATGCAGGGTGAGGCAGGGCGGTCCTGGTCACTCAGTATTTTCGAATCGAGCCTCGCTATCAGCGAGTATCTTATGTTCGAGGCGTTTGCGCGCGGCGACGTGATGCACCGGATTGGGATTAACCGCTTCTGGCCGGGCTTTCCGGTCGGCATTTACGAAACCAAGAGGGGTTGGCTTGGCCGTGCCGCACCACACGGGCGCGGCCATGGCGTATCGCTCCTTCGGGAGGTTCTGGCGGCTTTGTCACCCGCCTCGATACGTCGCCCTGCTCAAACCGTCATCGCCCAGCTTGCGCCATACCTCGATCGATCCCGATGCCCGGTCGATGGCGACCAGCGGCAAGGGCACGGCGATCGTCGCGCACGAGGTCAGTGACCGGGCGCAACTGACCTCGATGAGATAAGGCGCGGGGATGCTACCGGGTCCAGAGAGACCACGGTGCTGGCACGACCGCAGCTACTATCGGCGATGAGGTACTGGCCTGCGAAGGCGGTGGAGTTTTGTCCTGCATTCCCAAGATACCGACATCCGGCAACGCCAGGTACGGCCTCTTCATCGTGGCCGACTTCATCAACGACCCACGACACTAGGAAGGACCGCTACACATGCCCGTCGGGCAAGCACCAAGGGAAAGGTGCGCTCCGAACGGACAATATCGAGGTGAGCACGATACCGTGCTGGGCGACCTTCGCCTCCAGCGCCTTCAGTCGCTTCTTCATCGTCTCCAGATGCTGGCGCTGCCACACCCCGCGAAGGCCCGACGGCGAGACCGAGTGGCCGAGCTTGCGCATTTCATTGGCGATGCGGGTTTGTCCATAGGCGGGATATTCCAGCGTCAGCGCGAGGATGATCGTCGATCTGCGGTGGCGTGCGGTTGGCCAACAGCGGCTTCCTGCGCGTCAGTTCCTGCAGCGCCAGTTCGCCGCCGGTCTCATAAAGCTCCTTGAAGCGGTAGAACCTGTCGCGCGAATAGCCCATCATCTTGCAGGCCTGGCTGACATTGCCGAGCTGTTTGGCCAGCTCCAGCAGCCTCACCTCGGCTCGGATGAGTTTGGTCCTTGGTCATGTCATTGTCCTTTCTAACGCCGAGGCCGGGCGCTGCGAACCCTGACCACTCCGCGCCCAGCCTCGGCTCAAGCTTCAGCCTAAGACACGTCTGTCAGATAAAGTTTAAACTTTTACATAGAATGCGCAGCGCGCTGGCGGATGGCGCCGGCGCATTGCGGCTTATCCGCGCCGTGCTTGAAGCCAGCTCGCGGCTCCAGTCACCGCCTCGCATGCCGTCATCTCGTCGCCAGAAGACACCAATCTGCAAACTGAATTGGACGCCTGCGGCCGCCTGCTATCTACTGACGATCAGAAATATGGCGCTGATGGTAACCGCTAGGATACTCCAAATGAACGCATGCTTTTTCGCAGCAGGCGATGCAACGATTGAAACACCTCGCGTCGAGGCTGAGCCTGCCAATCTTATGCGAAGCGTTGCAATGATTCACCAGATGGCTGCGGACTCGACGAAAACTTCGGCGGTTTTCTCCGATCGTCTACGCTCACCCTGAGATGAGTTCGCGCAACCCCAAGCGGATCGACCCTATTGCTGTCGGCGATCTGCCAAAACGACTTCAGGACATCATCCGACGCCGTGACACGGTGCTCGGTCCTGGCTACCAGTTTTCCGAGACGATTCCGGTGGAGTTTGTCTCGAGTTTTGGCGCCCACCTAATAGACAACGACGGCAACGACTATTTGGACGCATATAACAACGTCCCGGGCGTTGGCCACGCGCATAGGCATGTGGTGGACGCCGTTTACCGCCAGATGGCTGCAGTCAACACTGATACCCGCTACCCCCAGGAGCGACTGGTCGCCTATGCTGAGCGGCTACTTGCGACATTCCCAGCTGAGCTGTCGAAGTTAAGCTTGCCCTGCACTGGATCCGAAGCAAATGATCTTGCAATTCGCGTCGCGAGGTTCCACACGGGCGGAGAGGGTATCATAGCTACTCGTTGGGCGTTTCACGGTCGCACTCGTGAGGTCGCGAGCTTTTCCCCAATGCTGGGCGCAGGATCCCCGCTCGGACCTAACGTCCGACTCATTGCCGCTCCTGACCCCAGGCTCTGCGGAGCAGAACGACCGCTCGCGGAGTATATGCGGGATCAAGTGGGTTCCGCAATTATTGATCTCGAGCGGCATGGATACAGGCTAGCAGCGTTGATCGCCGATTCCGCGTTCACCTCCGACGGCATTTTTACTCACCCAGTGGGCTTCATGCAGGCAATGGTCGACGAAGTTCACGCCGCTGGTGGCCTCTACATTGCTGACGAGGTTCAATCGGGGTTCGCTCAGTTCGGGGATTCGATGTGGGGGTTCAGTCGGCACTCGGTGATTCCCGATATCGTCACGATGGGCAAGGCGATGGGGAACGGTTTCCCCATCTCTGGCGTCGTCTTCCGCCCGGAGGTATCTGACGGATTCGGACAGAAGGTCAGCTACTTCAACACACTGGGTGGCCGATCGATTTCTGTAGCTGCCGCTTCCGCCGTGCTCGATGTGTTCCAGCAGGAGAATGTGCGTGAACGCGTAGTCGTCAACGGCGCGACCCTGCTGGCAGGGCTTGAAACGCTAACACGGGATTCTCCCTATGTCGCGGAAATCAGAGGCAGCGGCCTGTACCTTGGCGTCGAGATCGTCAAGGACAGAGGGACGCTCGAGCCCGATCCTATTCGTTGTGAAAGCATCATCAAGGACCTCCGCGATCGTCGAGTTCTGATCAGCAGGACCGGCCGAGCGGGTAACGTGTTGAAAGTGCGCCCTCCAGTCGCTTTTACCGCAGCCGATGTGAGCCGCCTCCTTGAGACTTTTGCCATCGTAGCGAAACAGCGGCTCTAGAGGAATCTAACAACATGAATAAATCACCCGGCGCGGTGTTACAACGGCTCCTGGAGGAGAGCAGCCTTCTTGCTTCAAGCCAGCCTATCGACCCTTTGCTGTTGAAACACATGCTTGAGAGGCATTATGCGCTTAGTGGAAACGTTGTACGATTGGGCAGCGAAAAGGGCCATACGTTCAGGCTTAAAGCCAAAGCGAATGAATACCTCGTAAAGGTGTCACCGTCCGACGAGCCTGAACCAGTTACGGCGTTGCAGATTGCCGCGATGCGTTATCTTGATGATGCCGCTCACGCCTTGCCGATCCAGCGGATCAAGCCCACCCTTGACCGAAGGGATAGCGTTCCTATCGACTTGGGGGATGAAGCTTATCGAACACTCAGTGTCTTCTGCTTTGTCGAAGGGCTGCTGTGGGAGCAAATGGATGCCAACCTTGAGCAGTTAACCAAGGCGGGAGACATGCTCGGGCAAGCAAACATTGCGCTGCGATCGTTTGGGCATCCAGCTGCTGCGCGCAGCTTAGTTTACGACATTAGGCACTTTCTCGATTGGGCGGAACTTGTTCAGTACGCGCCAGACCCTAAGCACCGACTGTTGGCTCAACGGGTCTTCAGGCTCTTCGAAGAAGTCGTGCTGCCGAGACTGTCTAGTCTTGAAATGCAACTGATCCACGGTGACTACGCTCCAAACAACGTTGTGGTGGACCCGCACAGCGAGGTCTTCGTGAAGGCAATCCTTGACTTTGGTGACGCTGTTCATAGCGCGGTGATCTTTGACCCCGCCAATACGGTGGCGCACCTGATCGGCCGCTCTCAGGATCACCCTTGGCAGGATGCCTTTGCCTTTGTGGCCGGCTACGAGCAGAGTCGGCCGATAAACGAGTCAGAACTTCCACTTTTGCCAGTTGCGGCTCTTTCGCGGCTCACCATGCTTGCATTGATCAGGTACTGGAAGGCAGAGCGCACACCTGACCAGAGAGAGGAGCTACTCGCTAGTGCCGAGTATTACTGGGCGAACCTAGAGCAGGCCTTGGGCGTACCACTGGATGATGTGATCGCGCGATTCCGCTACCGCGCCGGTGGTCATGGTTCGCGGAGGACGAATAGGCCTTGAGATTGCGATAGAGCCAATCGGCGGAGCTGGAAAAGGCCAAGCTGGACAACGAGGCGCATGGTGAGTTCGAGAGTGAATGCCCGGGCTATTGCGGCGGCCAGGACACCTTCTACTCGGCAACATGAAGGGGGTGGGACGCTAAGCCGGGCGCCGACCGACAGCGGCACCGCTCACGAATACGAGCTCTATCTGGCGCTCGAGGATGTGGATCATCCCCCCACCAAGACCAAGAACCCGCAGACCACTGATGTGATCGACAAGAGCCTTTTTGATAAATCTGCGCTATTCTCCTGTCGCGCACGGACGACCGCGTGGCGAAGAGCAGGGTCCGAGGTGAGAGCCCTGCCGCGCAGCTTCTATCGTCGCACCTCGTTTGCGGCATCCGTGCGCGCCTTTCTCGGGCCTCGCGGGTTCCAACCGGCGACGAAGCGTGCATAGGCGCTCTCGGCCTGCTCCACCCACCGGCGCTCTTCTTCCCGGTGGCTCTTGATGTTGTAGGCGTGGGGGGGCCCCCTTTTTACGCGCCCCCGCATGGGCACCGCGGGGTGGTAGACAAAGCGCCGGGAGTTGGGGAGGAGGGG
>NZ_JAMYLV010000063.1:0-14337 GCF_040318195.1 Mesorhizobium sp. M1273
CCGTGGTGGGGCCCGCCCACGCTCACCCCAATTCGGGCCCGCCCCGCCGCCCTGGACTATCCCCACAAAACCCCAAAAATCTCCACCCCGGGCCACTCCCCCCCCCCCCCCCCCCCCCGCCCCCCACCGGGCGCGGGGCTCTTCTCAAGAAGGGGCGGCGAAAACTCGCCCCCCACTCTTCGCCCGTCCCCAAAATGATCTCGCTCGCCGATCCTCGCCTTCGCTTGTCCGTAGCGAAACGAGGACCATCATGGACGACGAAAACGAACGCGCGGCCCGCGCGAAGAAGGGCAGTCCGTTTCTCAACACCGCGCAGGCCGCCTTCTATATCGGGCTATCCCAGCGCACGCTGGAGAAGATGCGGCTCAAGGGCGGTGGCCCGCAATTTCGCAAGCACGGCCGCTATGTCCGCTATCACATCGACGAGCTCGACGACTGGTCGAAGGGACGCGCGCAGGAGACCAGGCCCGAGGATGGCGGGCACAATTCCGGCTCGGCCGGTGAGGGAGGCCGCTCATGAGCCGGCGTCCCACTATCCGTCTGATCGGCAGCCATCTGCGGCGAATTCGGGCGCGCAAGACGATCGCCGTGGCCACAATAGGCCTCGGCCTGATCGGCTTCGCCGCTTTCGACAACCCATCGCCCTGGCTGGTCTGGAACGCCTCGGCGAGTGCGCCGGTCGGCCTCTATCGCGTCGCGTCCGGATCACCGGCTCGTGGCGATCTGGTGCTCGTCCGCCCGCCAAAACCGGTCGCCGATCTCGCCGCCGAACGCTTCTATCTGCCCAGCAATGTGCCGCTGGTCAAGCGCCTTGCCGCGCTGCCTGGCGAGCATGTCTGCGCCTTCGGCGACGCCATCATCATCGGCGGCGAGATCGTCGCGCGCCGGCTGGCAACCGACACGCAGCACCGTCCGCTGCCTTGGTGGAATGCCTGCCGCAAGCTCGCCGCCGACGAGTTTTTCCTGCTCGGCACCGATAGAAATCACTCCTTCGACAGCCGCTATTTCGGGCCGGTGCCGGCCGAAAATATTGCCGGGAGGCTCGTGCCGCTATGGACCGAGTAACCCTCCTGATGCTCGGCATGGTCGCGATAGCGCCATGCGCCTGTTCCGCCGCGACCGACGCTCAGCCGGCCGCCATCTCCCGTGGTCCGCAGCTCCAACGATGGCAGCCCTTGGTAGCCGAAGCAAGCCGGCGTTTCAGCATTCCACAGCCCTGGATTTATGCCGTCATGGATGCCGAAAGCCGGGGGCAGACAAAGCTGAATGGACGGCCGATCGCCTCACACGCCGGCGCCATCGGCCTCATGCAGGTGATGCCCGGCACCTACGAGGAGTTGCGCGCACAGCTTGGCCTGGGAGCCAGTCCGCACGACCCTCGCGACAACATTCTGGCAGGCACTGCCTATCTGCGCGCCATGTATGATCGCTTCGGCTTTCCCGGCCTGTTTGCCGCCTATAACGCTGGGCCAGACCGCTACGAACAGCATTTGCAGCGTGGGCGACCGCTGCCCAGCGAGACGGTTTCGTATCTGGAACAGCTCAAGGCGGCGGGGATTTCGGCCGCCGACATGGACGCGTTCACCGGCAAATCCCGTTCCGGAAAAGCGCCGGAAATCCCGTCCGGGCAGTCGCTGTTTTTCCTGCGAAACGGTGTTTCCGCGACCGATCCGAATGGCCAAATTGTGGTGCCGCTCGGATCGGAGCGAGCAAGGTCAGGCCGGCCGGATCGCAGGTGAGGGCAGGGGTACCGTGGGTCGGGCGGGGCAGGGAGGCAGGTCCGGGAAGGCAAGATAAAGGCATCGCCTCCTGAGGCGGCGAAGTCTTTGTCTGCACATCGTTTTTCATGGAGGCTGCCTTCAGCGTCAGGAGAGCTTCTGCCGACAAGGCTTTGATTTTGCTCAAGATTACTAGGAGGCTCAATGCAGGATGAAGAGTTCAAGCCGAGCCTGGGCAAAATCGGATCGCGCGGCTCGAAGGCAGGCAAGCGTTTCGCCGGCCAGATCCGCGCCGCGATCAACCGAGCCGGCGGCGGCAGCGGTCGCCCTGGCCGCTTCATCGGAAGCCGGGCGGGGCGCGGCGGGGCTGCTGCCGCCGTTCTCAGAGCGCGCGACCGCCACGCGGCGTTTCGGCAGCGGCGCGCCGTCGTCAAGGCGCGTATCGTTAAGCTGGCCGGCAAGGGTGTTGACGGGGCACGTGCACACCTTCGCTACCTCCAGCGCGACGGCGTCACCCGCGAAGGGGAGCCTGGCGAGCTCTATAGCGCCGACAGCGACCGCGTCGATGGCAAGGCGTTCATCGATCGTGCCGATGGCGACCGGCATCAGTTCCGCTTCATCGTCGCCCCTGAAGACGGCATCGAGTATGATGACCTGAAGCCGCTCACGCGGCGCCTCATGGCGCAAATGGAAGAAGACCTCGGCACCAAGCTCGACTGGGTCGCTGTCGATCATTTCAACACTGGTCATCCGCACACCCATATTATCGTCCGCGGCAAGGACGACCGCGGCGAAAATCTTGTCATCGCGCGAGACTACATCTCGTCTGGAATCCGTGAACGGGCGGCCGAGCTGGTCAGCCTCGACCTTGGCCCGAGAACGGACCGCGAGATCGAGCAACGCCTGCGCCAGGAAATGGAGCGGGAACGCTTCACCAGCATCGATCGGCAGCTGCTCCGCATGCGCGACGATGAGGGGCATGTCTCACCGGCCACCGGAGACACGTTTCGCCAGACGCTGCACCAGGGCCGCCTGCGCAAGCTCGAGCGGATGGGTCTGGCTGAGCAAGTCGGCTCGGGCCGCTGGCGCCTTGATGGCGAGCTTGAAGCGACGCTGCGCCGCATCGGCGAGCGGGGCGACATCATCAAGACAATGCACCGCGAACTGACCGGCAAGGGGCTCGCCCGCAGTGCCGCCGACTATGTTGTCCATGATCGATCTGCAGAGCAGATGCAGCCTGTCGTCGGCCGCATCGTTGCGCGCGGCCTGGCCGACGAAATCAATGACCGCCATTACCTCGTCGTCGACGGCGTGGACGGCAAAAGCCACTATGTTGATATCGGCAAAGGCGATGCCACCCAACCGACGCCAGAGGGCTGCATAGTGCGGGTCACGCGGAGGGACACCGGGCCAAGGCAAGTCGACCGCACAATTGCCGAGATCGCCACGGCCCATGACGGGCGCTACAGCGTCGATATCCATCTCAAGCATGACCAGTCGGCCACCGAACGCTTTGCCGAAACGCACGTGCGGCGACTGGAGGCGATCCGCCGGGCGACCGGTCGTGTGGAGCGCGAGCCGGACGGCACCTGGATCGTCGCACCGGATCATCTCGACCGTGTGTCTGACTACGAGCGTCAGCGGGCCGGGGCCGAGCCTGTCACGGTTGACAAGCTCTCATCGACGCCGCTGGAACAACAAGTCAGCTTCGACGGCGCCACCTGGCTCGATCGAGAGCTGGTTTCCGACATACCGGAGGCCTTGCACAGCTCTGGTTTCGGCCGCGATGTCCGAGAGGCGCAAGGCCGCCGACGGCAGTGGCTGATTGCGCAAGGTCTTGCTCGGGAAGAGCAGGACCGGATCGTCTATCGCGCCAACATGCTTTCGATGCTGCGCCAACGCGAGTTGAACCGCGTGGCCGGCCAGTTGTCGAACGAACTCGGTCTGCCCTATTCTGAAGCCCAGAGTGGAGATCGAATAGAAGGCACGCTCCGCCGCTCCGTCGAGCTCGCCGGCGGAAAATACGCTGTCATCGAGAAATCGCGCGAGTTCACGCTGGTGCCATGGCGGCCGGTGCTTGAGCATCATATCGGCAAGGAGGTTTCCGGCGTCGTGCGTGCAGAGGGGATTTCATGGACCATCGGCCGGCAGAGAAGCGGACCAAGCATTTCGTGACATGGCTACACAACTTCTTTGCCCGCGTTGAAACGGGTACTCAGTCCGGACGGAGTTCGCCTGCTAATTGCCCGCGGCATTGATCTCGCGAGGGATAAATGGCTGGTCGTGCAAGACTTATCGTTCGCTCTACAAAAAGCGCCCCAGTCATTCATCGTATTCCATGGTTCTGAGCCAAAACCCTCCTGCGCCACCACGGCACTCTTCCCGGTGCCACGGAAGCCCCGCCGACGACGGCGGTGCCGGCCTGGTTGCGCAGGGCTGCCCCCGACCCGAACAGTTGCGGCGCATGAGGACATTGCAATCACTGCAGGTGCGGCCATCGGCGCGCTCGATGCGATGGTCCGCCAGCTAGAGAGGTGGGCTGGCGCCTGGTGACAGCGCCTAGGGCTTTCGGCGGCCGCGGTACGGCGAGCAGGCTCGCGGCGTCGAGGATGAAGCCGCACTTCGCGATGTTCTTCTGCTCACACGACCGGGAGACGAGGTCGGCCCCGCGGGCCGGATGCTGTTGGCCGGGCGTGAACTGGCTGCCCATCCCGCTCAGGATCTTCTAACGGGAGAAACCTCGCTGCGGTGGGGAAGATTTCGGTCGACCCCGCGACGACGAGGCGGTCAGCGACCTGGCCAGACGAGCTCGGCAGCTTTCCGCTGCGGCATGGTGACCGGCGCGATCATGGCCGCCGAACGAGATCGCTTCGAACGCACCGTCGGATGCTGGCTCGCCGACGCTTTACTGGCTGGGTTGGGGCCATGCGGTGCCGCTACTGGGCACCGAGGCAGCTTTGGGCATGAGACCCGATCAATCGCGGCGGGCCCGGAGCGGCGCCGACCTGGCTGCTCGAAGGGAGAACACTTTACTGCGTGACCGGCCGGACCTGATTGCGATCTCGATTGGAATAAAGAAGAACGACGGCCGAATGGCAGGGTTGATCGCCAAGGTGCGCGATCTGCCGGCTGTCCTGCGCGCATGCGGCAGTCGCCACCATGAGCTTTACGACAAAATTGCCGGCACAGGCTGATTTCAAGAAGGTCTTGCTCTATGCTATCAGGAGGCGATCGCACGCAGCGCAAGATCGGCCAGTGCGGATGCTGGCCAAGCTGCCCGGCGCGTCGTGAGATGTTGCCCGTCGGATGGTGACGCTTTAGATCAGGCGGATCTCCACCCAGCGCCGCGCAGGTCGAACCCAGCGATTTTGTGGCACGCGCTCGAAAGGTGCTGCACCGCGGGAATTGCCGCCTCATCCATGCACTGCAAGAGTCACGAAAGGACGGTGACCCCCGAAGCAAAGTCCTATCCGTGGGCACTCACGTGCGCCTGATGCGCACGTATCCATCGTGCGCATGCGTTCCATAAACACAATCGATTTTACCGACCAAAGAGAATAGCGGATACCGCCCGTTTCTTGAGGAAGGCTTATGGAACGACCGGCGCCGCTTGACCATTCGAAACCAATCGAAGTTGGCCGGCGCGAGCCCTGAGTTCCGGTTGATCTACATTCCAGGCGGCGGCACTGCCGCTATTGAGGCGATGAGGACGAAGTTCAATGGAAATATTGGGGCCTTCTAACCCAGAACAGGCCTGTTCCGCTTGTGTCGTGCTGCGGCCCTCATCCTCTCCATTACCGGCTGGATTGGGGTGCGACAATCCAGAATGGGATCCGAAGATGCCGTGCGTGAACCACTCTAGAACCAAAGTGGAAGCAGTAACGGCAGGATATCGGCTGGAGGTCTGATGCTTAATCACAAAACAGTCGGTTCGAAGGGGCGCGACCCGTGCCCAGAAGGGACAAAGGCCAGAGACCTAAGCTTCGATTTCGCCAAAGGCGTCCTCATTATATTGGTGATAATTGGGCATTTGTTACAATATGTTATCTATCGAGGCACTGACGACTTTTGGCTGTCGCCATATTTTAAGTAGATCTACATGTTTCACATGCCTCTGTTTATGGCGATAAGTGGATATCTTTCTTCGGGAGCGATTCTGCGCAAATCATTCCCTCAAGGCGTCAGTGATCGAGCAATGCAACTAGTATTGCCCATGCTTTTTTGGTGTGCGTTGATTTGTATATCGAAGGCCGCCGTAATGTCTTCGGCGAACAGTTTAACCAGTGGAATGTTGGATTTTTTTAGGGAGTTCATTGGCACATACTGGTTCATCTGGGCAGCTTTCGCGTCCTTCGTCCTGATAAAGTTGCTCACGACTTTCAATGGCTCGTCGGTGTGGATCATAGGCGCATCTGCAATTGCGATCGCATTCGCGCCCGTCCCGTGGTCAATAACCCCGTTGGTACGATACACATACCCATTCTTTTGTTTGGGGTTCTTGTTTGCGCAGCCGATCGGATGGCAGGCAGCTAGCATCAGGCGCCACAAGGCTATTTTTGTGGTGTTACTTTCGATGGCTGCGTTCATGTGCTTTCTTGTTTGGGGAAAGGAAACGTACGTCTACAACAATCTTGTTTTGATCTACGATGCACAGTCGGCCAAACAAGTGTTGCTGATGTTCGCTGGCTCGGTAGCAACTTCTGCAGTGGCGATGCAGCTTATATTCCTATGCTGGAGAGTTGGCTATGCGTAGCTCGCTTTGTCGCGCTGGAGCTTGGTCAGAGCACACTGCTGCTTTACCTGCTTCAGGGTGCCGTGTTTCGCTTCATGGATCTAATACCGTTCGGAGAGCTTTGGGATCTCGCGAGCAGAATCGAGTTCGCCACTTTGCTTGGTTTGGCGATTGTTGTCACAGCGATGACAGTTCGCAGGATTGTGCGCCACCTTGGATATGTGTCGCGGAGCTATGCTTAATTTATGATGTGACTGCCGACAGTTGGCATTGAAGTCATTGGCGAGCCATGCCGGCGTGGCATTCCCCTCACGGATCACTTGATCCGCCGCCCGAAGTAAGGCGTGCCTGTAGGCCGGGATCGGTCCCGAATGCTCGTAGGACGGCAATTCGCTCGGGAGCCCGATCAGATTTGAAGCTCCGCGACCGTCTGGCGCCGACCGCAGCCAATGAAAGAGCGTCTGACCGATCGTCGCGTTCATCTCCAGAAGCCCGCCTAGCATGTTGTGACCACTGCTGTGGCAATGCAGCAGTCCTGGATGGCTGCATCAAATAGGTCCAAGATGCCCCGGGTGCGCTTCCACCGCATCACCGGGACCTTCGCTGCAGCTAAATGCAGAAAATCCAGGCGCGCGCTGAAGCATCGTGAAAAATTCATGGATTATGTCAGCTGATAAAATGACCCGATCCAATTTCAGTCGATCAATCAGCGCCCTTCGTCGGGGCTGTCGGTCCGCATCGCGCCTGGCGACGGCGCTATGCTGGTGCTCCTACGGCCGCCCTGTTGAACCGCTTTCTCCAGCACCGAACTGAATTGGTCCCGCTGGCGGACATTTCGATGCTTCCGCCTTGCGGGCCTTCTTTGTTGCGGCCGGCTCTGCGGCACGGCTGCGCCGACGTGAACGTGCTTGGCGGCACGTTTTGTGAGGGAGGGAAAGAGGCGCGCGGCCCTCTCCCTGCAAGTCGCCGCTGGCGGATTCCTCCGTCTGCCCGCTTCGCTCCGTGCAGACCGGGGAGACCCCTCCGCCCCGTTGCTCGCGCTGCTCGCCACGATGCAGGGGGACAGGCGACCTGAACCCGTGCCCAAGCCGATCTGATGGCAGAGGCGGTGGGGCTGGACATGGGCCCGTGGTGGACGTACGTGCCACACAAATCCTCATGCTCGCCTAACCGGCCGCAACGTATGGCAATCCGGGCAGTCCCGACTAAAGATGGAGTAGGTCTCGGCCATTCCCGTGTCCGAACCCAGAAAAGTTACTGGTTTCCTTACGGGCGCGATACAAAGGGCACGGGCTGGACTTGGCTGCCGGGGGCGGGGCTTGTCGACCGCTCGATCGAAAGTGAGAGACGAGGAGGAGAATCACCGACCTGCAGAGCGGCAAGGCGCTCGCCTACCTCCCTGTCAGTCACCGTTAGCCGATGGTTTAGACGAAGATAGTCCGTCCATGTCGGCGTGCGGAATGTCTCGGTCCAAAGAGTCGAGTTCTGAAGATCGCGCTGGAGGGTCCAGTCCCGCGCACCGGCACGGCTCTGAACGCGCCGCCTTTCGCGCATGCAGCTCAGAAATTCCTCGATATTCTCCTCGGGTATCGAGTACTCCACCTTGATCACGATCGGGCCGCTCCTGGGCTTCAAATCGAGGGCCAGTTCTGGTGGCCTGAAGTCGAAGGCCCCTTGATCCGATTCCTCCCATAGCCGTACCGGCAATAGCTTTCCCACGGCTGCAACCAGCAACAGCGCCGCTGCAGCACCTTCCAAAGCCCACGTCAGGGAATAGTACTGCGCGACAGCACCCCAGATCCAGCTGCCCGCTGCCATGCCGCCGTAGGTCAGGGCGTAATAGATCGACAGGGTGCGACCAACGACCCACCTTGGGCTTGCCAACTGCACACACACGTCGGTTCCGGTCCAGGTGACAACCCAGCCTGCGCCAGCGATTGCAAGCGCGATCGCTGCTACAGCCACCGATGATGTGAGAGCCAGTAAAAGGCAACACGTTGCGCAAGCAACGGATGCGAGCGTGATCAATCGATTTTGGGACGTGATGCGTCGCAAGTAGCTATTGCCAATGCCCGCGATGAAGGCGCCTGTGCCGAAGCCGGCTAACAGGACGCCGTAAACAATTGGCCCCCCCGCCAGTTGGTCGCGAACCATGAGGGGGAGCAGAGCAAGGATCGAGATGCTTGACAGCCCGAACAGGGTTGCGCGCACGATCGCCACTCTGATCTCCGAGGAGATTGCCGTGAAGCGCATGCCATCATGAATGGCCGTCGTCATCCGCTCGCGCGGAAGAGGCGAAGAGCGAACTTGCCACTTGGAGCGCAGCACAGCGCTCAACGGGACCAGGTCGGTCAGCGCAGCGAAGGCGAAAGCCGTAAGGGGGCCCAGCAAAGCCAAAATTACACCGCCCAGCGCCGGTCCTATGCTCCGAACCACGTTGTACCCCACCGACATCAGCGTCACTGCAGCGGGTATGTCGCGCTTTTCCAGGATGTCGCCGACCGAGGCGTGCCAGGCTGGATCATTCAAGGCAAAGCCGCATCCCGCCAAGAAACTCAGTCCCAAGATCAGCCATGGACTGACAAAGCCGAGTCCAACAGAGAGAGCCAGCGCCGTGGATGCCAGTGCGATCAGGCAATGTCCGGCAAGCATCACGCCGCGGCGGCTGAAGCTGTCTGCAATCGCTCCAGCAAGGATCGACAAGAAGAAGGCGGGCAGTGTCGATGCAGCCTGCACGAGCGCAACCATCAGATCGGAGGCTGAAATCGTTGCCATAAGCCAGCTTATAGCCACGCTCTGCACCAGCCAGCCAAGGCTGGATATCTGCGTGGCTGTCCAGATCGAACGAAAGACCGGATTCTGAAGAGGGATCAGTGTGTTTGCCGCAAAGGGCGGGGAATCTTGACGCCGCATGACTTCTCACCTCCACCACGTAGTTCTTTCACTCACTCACTCGCTGACAGCGGTGCGCTTACGCACAGCTGCGTCACAACCAAGTTCCGATAATCGCGCTCGCAACAAAGTAGATGTCGCATCCACGGTGCCGATGCGCGATGAGTGTGCCAGTTGGGCGTCAGCTGGTCTGGGTCGCGCAGCCCGATGGGGTGCGGTCTGCCCTGCGACTCTTGGCCTTGGACGGTGCTACCGCCCCGATGGCCGGGTTGTCAAACTGCCACGGTGCTAGCAGCGCCCATCCCATCCTGACAGGCATGAGCATACGACGCAGTGCATCGCTGGTATCGGAGGCGGGTGCAAGATCAAGGGTGGCATCGTCTTGACAAGTACGAGCTGGTGGGCGCCTTTGCCCGACCTACACATCGGCGATTCATGGGGCCGCCGTTCAACTCGTTGGTCTATGCGCAAAAAAACATAATACGCTTGTAAAAGACGTTTCGTGTCGGCGCAGGCGCCGAGGAGGGCGCGGAAGCCTTGACCATCGTCATCCCGCCACCGAACGTCACCGGCTCGCTGCACATGGCCATGCGCTCAACAACACGCTGCAGGACATTCTGGTGCGCTTCGAGCGCATGCGCGGCAAGAACGTGCTGTGGCAGCCCGGCATGGATCACGCCGGCATCGCCACGCAGATGGTGGTCGAGCGCCAGCTTATGGAGAAGCAGATCCACCGCCGTGACCTGACGCGCGACGAGTTCATTGAGAAAGTCTGGGAGTGGAAAGCCGAATCCGGCGGCGCGATCTTCAACCAGTTGAAGCGGCTGGGGGCCTCGGCCGACTGGAGCCGAGAACGTTTCACCATGGACGAGGGCCTATCCAAGGCGGTGCTCGAAGTGTTCGTCACGCTCTACAAGGAAAGGCCTGATCTACAAGGACAAGCGCTTGTCAACTGGGACCCGAAGCTCTTGATCGCGAGTCCGACCTTGAGGTCGAACAGCAGGAGGTCAACGGCAACCTCTGGCATTTCCGCTACCCCGTCGAGGGCGAGGTTTTGGATCCGGAAAATCCTAAAACCTTCATCACCGTGGCGACGACCCGCCCGGAGACGATGCTGGGCGATATGGCGGTCGGCGGTGCATCCCGACGACGAGCGTTTCCGGCATCTTGTCGGCAAGAACCTCATCCTCTGCCGATCGTCGGCCGCAGGATCGCGGTGGTGGCGGACGAGTATTCTGATCCGGAGAAAGGCAGCGGCGCGGTCAAGATCACGCCGGCGCACGACTTCAACGAATTTGAGGTCGGCAGGCGCCATAAGTTGCCGGCGATCAATATTCTCACCGTAGAGGCGGCGGTCACCCTCACGGACAATGACGACTTTCTCGCCGGGACGACATGGTTCGTAGTCGCCATGCTGCCCCTGGCCAGATCGTAGATGACCTCGGCTTGTTCGCCATGGCGAGCCGAAGCACGTTGACGGCCGTGCCGGGTGATGCGCCGTCCCAGACTATCATCCCAAAATCGGCGCGCGCCATCTCCCGGTCTTTGGCGGCGTACAGCCCAGTCGCCCAGATCATTGCGGGGTTCCTTGGCCGCATGGAAGACCCCGACATGTTTGTAGCCGTAGCCCGCGAGCAGGCCCTGCGCCTCGGCATCGGCTCCAGACGCGTGGCCAATCAGCACGCCGTGCACGGCAACAACGATTGGGCGGATCCGAGCGATGGCAGGTTCCGGCAGCTCAAATATCTCGCGTGAACCCCCTATGAATATCATCGACATCATGACTTTCCCTTCTCTCCAGGGCTCCCTCGCTCTGACCGCCGTCTCCCTCTGGCCCTGCGTGAGGGGTCACCCGAACGCCGAGACGGCGAAGCCGGCTCGGGGAGCGGCGGGACGCCGCAACTAGAGCCCGGTCGGCGGCAGGCCGGCGCGCAGACCTGCCGCTCCGGAGGCGCTACGCGCGCGGAGCTAGTGGCCTTTGTCGGCCAGCCAGAGGCTCACGTCCTGGATCGAGCGCATGAGCACCGACGGATTGTCCCGCGCGGGAATGAAGCCCCAGCTCTGCCAGTAGCGCTCTGCCTCGGCGTCGATCGCCCGCACCACCACCGCGCGGCCGCCGACGATGTCGGCGCCGGCGACGCAGCGATACAGCGCGTCCTTGACCAAGCCGCTACCGACGCCTTGTCCGGCATAGCGGTGGTCGACGGCGAGTTGTCCGATCAGCAGGCAGGGGATCGGATCGGGCGGGCGTCCGGTGCGGATGGCGCGCGGTGCGCTATTTGGCTGGATCACGCCCGGCGCGAGGCCGTAATACCCGACGACTGTTCCCTCGTCGTGAACGACCAGGACGCGGGTAAACCCGCGGGCCTGGTTCGTTCGCGCGAAGCCGGCCAGCCAAGCATTGAGCGCCGGCTTGCCGCAATCGAAGCTGTCGAGGCGGTGTGCGTGGTCGAGGAGTTCGATGCCTGAAAGCGCCACCTAGCGGTCCCAGGGCGGGGACCGACGCAGCCGCTCGGCCGCCTTCGCCGGGGGCGCAGCGGCCGGGGCTGAGATCGCCTGCATGAAGGCGTCATAGGCTTCCGGGGACACGCGGATGACGGTTTCGTTGAGGATGGCCGCCTGCGCCTCGTGCAGCGCGGCGCGCCGCATGAACTCCGTGCGCGACAGGCCGAGCAGCTCCGCGCCGCGGTCGATGATGGTGAGATCATCGTCGCGAAACCGCATCGAGACGGGTGTTTCCTTCCTCGTGGCTGTGGGGGCCATGGCGCGCTCCTGTGCTGCGGACGTATATACGTTAGTGTAACGCGGAACGCAATACTACGTTCCCTGGCGACGTCTCGTGGCGGATGGTCTCAGGATTTCTCGCCGCATCGGTTCTTCTCGGCTTCTCGCCCCAGTCGCCATTGCCGCAACCCAGAGCAAGGTGGCTTTGGTCAGCTCCGGCGGATCAATTACGGCTTAGGAAGCGCATTTGTTTTTGGCGGCCGGATGAGCGGGTCCAGAAGCGAAGTCGCTGCCATGACTGTCGCCGGACGAGCCCCGGCTATCCCGAACCTGATAAACATCTGACGCGATGGCGACTTTCGGGCCGTCACGCCACAAAGGAGGAACGGCTATGAAGGCTGGGCGGCGGCACTTTCATTCTCAGGCGCCGCTCTATGCCACCTGTCGGCCAATGTGACATCGCCACTGCGGTCCGGGCAATCGCGGTTGTGGCGACCGCGAGCCACTAAGCTTGTGCCGTACCCTTACAATGATTCATCAAGGCGTTTACCTCGGCAATCACGAGATCCGGCGTGATGTCGAACTTGCATCGGACTTTGACCGGACAATGCCGCACTTGGTCCAGACCACATCCGCGACATTCAATAACACTCATAAGCATGCTGACCAAGGGACCTCGAAACCCCCAAATCTCCGGTAGATGTGACGCCGTGAAAATGCCGATAGTAGGGCGGCCAAGCTGGGCAGCGACATGGCCGGTGCCTGAATTGTTCGAAACGACGAGCGCGGCCGAATTCACGAGACAATTGAATTCCAATTCTGACAAGTCGACAGCCGTCCGAATGTTCGCGGCTCCACGTTCCCTAGCTATCTTCGCAACCTCCTCAAGCGCTTCCAGGCATTCGCCACGGCCAACGAGGACCACCTCACCACGGGTCGAAAGAGCAGCGACAACTTTGCCAAAACTTTCAATCGGCCAATCTCGCAGGCTGGAATTGGAGAACGGAGCCACGACAATCGGGGCATTGCCTGTAGTCGAATTCTGTGGGTGACCCGCTCCGCTTTCGAAATAGGCAGCTGCCTTTGCGACCAGAAAGAGGAGGATTTCTGACACATGCTGGAGACGCACCTGCTTACGGTCAATGAACCAATCAAGCCATCTACGGGGGATTTTGTTAGCAAGCCCTATTTTTTGGACCAGCTTGTAGAAAATGGTTCTGCGCAGTTTCAGATTGAATGGCGCTATCGCAATATCGATCTGATGCATGCTGTACGGATCAACTATCGCCGCACGGTGCCTGGCGGGGACTTCAAGCAAGATGGGCCTTGTTTCTTCCGGAACACGCATATCAATGGCAAGATCAAACTCGCCGGTCAGCAGCGGCCTTATGTCGGCGGCTTCTTTGCGCGTTTTGACTTTTGGGTTGCGAGGAAAAAAGTCAAAAGCAATGTGATCGTCGGCGAGGTCGAACTGTTTTGCAGTAGCGATGTTCCAGCTTCCCACCACCAGCGTAATGTGGGCATGCGCAAAACGCTGACGAAGGTCCTTTAGGGGCCCTAGAGACATCCAAAAGTCGCCGACATGATCAAGCTTGAGGACCAAAATTCTCATCCTTGCGCTTGACTGTTCCGGCTCTTCCCAGCTGCGGTATATAATTTGATTGCCGTCGTGCTTTGTAAAATATGCCATTGCCATTCCGAAGATTATACGGTCAACACTGATAGCCCAGTGACGCGTGTGTAGGGTTGGAGTGCTCCCCACTTGTCCGCGTCTCCGCAAGAATTCTGCCATCAGATCCAAGCCGCGCTCCAGCAGGAGCTGTCGGGCGAAGTCTGCATCTCTAGCGGTGGTAGCGCGCCAAGAAGCCAGCTATGTCCCGACCCGCAATGTGAAGGGCTTCGTCACGGTCTTGCATGCAGTGAGTTCGAGAAACGCCGAGTAGACGGCGTTCGCCAAGCCGCCGTCCCCAGATCTCGAGCATAACGGCAGTGGCCTCGCTCTTTGGTCGATGCTGATCCTGAATGAGACCGTCGCCGCCGGCGACGACATCGCCGGCCGGATTGACCGTCTCCGGCACGCCCTGTCGCTGTGGTCCCGCATCATGGTGGTTACAAAGGACCCGCCGCAGGCGCTTTTTTCTGCGCGTCCGGGTCGTCCAACATGAAGTGGACGAATCAACCCTGTGATGAAGTCCAGAGCCCACCACCCCAGGACGCAGAGCCAGGGCACAGGAAAAACAATAAAAAACAAAACCTAAAAAAACACATCCA
>NZ_JAMYLV010000064.1:0-13958 GCF_040318195.1 Mesorhizobium sp. M1273
TCGCGGTGCAGGTAGACTTTCAGGTCAGCGCCCAGTCTGAACATGACCCAGTGCTCCGATGGTCGCCGTCAACGCATCCACATCACCGCATTCCAGCGTCAACGTCACGCCGTTCGGCAGCGACGCGCTCACCTTGGCTGGAGAGGAAAAAGGCGCTGTCCTTTTCGATGCCGACCTACGTGCCCCATCGCAAGTCCCCGGCAAATCCACCGCAGCCATGCTGCTCTGTCGCAGCAAGGCCCGATCGGAAGTGCTTTCAATCTGAACCGGGATGAACGCCGATGGTGGGGGCTGTGGGAGGGACTGGGTCTCCGCCCGCTTCTTTATCCACTTCCGAAGAAGGTTCGCATTGACCCCATGTTCGAGCGCAAGCCTCGATACCGACACGCCAGGCTCAAGACAGGCCGAGACAAGACGGTCCTTCGATGCCGGGTCGTATCGGCGTCGCCCGTCCCGACCGACAAGCCTCACCCGCAGTTTCTGCTCATCTTCTTCCATCACAAGGTGTCCACCTATTTTGGTGGACACCTCATGCATCAGAGCACTCAACAGCAAAAGGTGCGGGGAAATTCGCGCTTACGTTTGAATGGCCATGCGCAGAAACTTGGATAACGCAAGAAGAGTGCCGCCGCGCTTGCCCGCGCTGACGGACTAACCGAGCCCTTCCTCGGGGATACCGGTGCACGATGACCGTGACAGCGGGCCTATCCCGAGCCGCCGGCGCTACCGTCGGCCGTTCCCAAAGCGGCCTGACGGCATGCTACGACGGCTCGCTATGGCGCAAGATGTCGACGAGACCGAAGTACGATCGGGTAGGTTGGCGTGGAAAAGGCGGGGCTGTGGGCTCTGGATGCCCGCGCATCTGCCTTCCTGCTGGTTAGGAGAGGGACAGCCCGCCAGGCGGTCAATTGTAGGTTGGCCGACAGACGGGTGCTCCCGCGGCGCAACCGGACGCGTTTGCCTGGAGAGAAGCAAACACCGGTTTCCTGCGGCTATAAGGCTTGCCGCGGCGCATATGCGGAATCGGCGGCTCGCTCGCAGTGACGATAGAGCTGTTCCCGACCCGCTACGCAGATCTGAGCCTTTAGCGATCCGACCGGATCGTAATGCCGCATGGATAAACTCGGAATTACACGAACTTGTCTCAGTGCCGAGGCGTCCGCTGCTTCGAGGATCAGAGTATCCGTTCGATGAGAAGCCATGTCGCGCGACGCCGGCGACCCAGGCGCCGGCAATGACGCAGTCGACACGTTATAGCCCGCGGGCAGTCGCAGGATGAAATCGTGAACGCCGGCGAGCGATGCCCGCTCCATGGGGATAGCCGGATCGGCGAGCGCGATGTTCTCGCGAATGGACCGGTTGAAGAGCATGTTCTCTTCAAAACGACGCCGATCTACATCGACCAGCTTCACAGGCCGGCTCGCTTCGACACACCATAGGCCTGCGCCGCAAGGCTTGGGAAAGATGTCGCTCGATGGCCGAACGAGCCAGTTCCTCTCGACGCCACGGCGTCAGACGGGCATTCTTGTGAATATTGATTTAGTACCCTCCGGTGAGTGCTGAAAGTCTGTAACTCCAGTCTCCTCGGTTCGGTCCGCGTGAACTACGGAAAGCTCACAACTCGAGTCTGTTCCATCCCGATGATATCGGGATGGAACTCCATGAGCGTGATCTTCTCCGAAACCGGGCTCCCCTTTTTGGTACGCTGACCTTCGGTTCGGGATCATGGCTTTGAGGTACTGTGATCCAGTCCCTATTTGCCAGGGCAGCCCCTCGCGGGATATTGGTTCCCCGCGTAGTCCTTCAGGTCACAAAGAACGAGGCTGCGGTGAGCGACAGATGTGGGGAGAGGGTGGCGAACTGCGTTTGAGATGCGCCGCCGGCCCCGTCATCGTCGAAAGAGAGAGCCCCGGTTTCACTGTTGTAGATGATATGATCGGAGCTGTCATGCGCGGCTGCACCTACAAAGAAAGCTTTGAACGGAAGCCCTCCCGACTGAAGCCCGGCAAAAACGGTATCGCTGAGATGGAAAGTGTCCTGGGAGCGCTTGAAGTCGGTGATCTTGTCGACATTGCCGGCTCCAAGAGCCGTATTGAACGAGAAGGCATCGTGGCCTCCGTAACCGGTCAAAACGTCGGCGCCGAGTCCGCCGTTGATGACATTGTTGCCGGCATTGCCCTCGATGGTCTGGGCGAACTCGTTGCCGGTGGTGCTCATCGCCTGCGTGCCGGACGGGTTGTTGGTGGCGAGATGCTCGATCTCCGAGCCGGCCGAAAGCGCATAGCTCACCGAGGCGATCACACTGTCGTTACCGCCGTCCACAGCCTCAACCGCCTTCTCGTTGGCATTATCGACATTGTAAGTGTCGTTACCGCCATAGCCGATCATCGCGTGGCCGCTGGTTCCATGCAATACATCGGCGCCGCCGGTGCCGTACAAGGTGCCATCGCTGGTGCCGCCGGAAGGAGCGGCAATCCCGGTTCCAGACCCAGTTTCGGTCCCGGTCGAGCCAGTGATTGGCGGGGTGACGTTCGCGCCCGTGACAGTGTCGGTCGAGCTATCCCCTGCGTAGTCCCAGGTGAACTGGTTGTCGACGTGTGCCGCTGGGGTGGCGGTGGGATCCTCGTGCACGTCGGCTACGACCGCCTTTGACGCGTCCCAGATGGTGTTGTTGGGATTGCCAGGGTTGGTGTAGCTCGAGTTCAGGACGCTGACCCCGCCGGAGCTTACATTCCAGATCAGTCCATTCGACGAGGGCAGCCCGCGGCCTTGATCCTCATTGATACCGTCGAACGACCTCGTGTGATCGAAGGTCACATCGCTCGCGTAGGAAGAGAACGCGCCATTGCCCTGATGGATGGCGTCAACGTGATCCACCCTGCCGCCGGTCGATCCGTTCTCGAACATAACGGCCACGCCGGTCTGAGAGTTGTTACCGTCGATCACCCCATTTGAGATCGTCGTATTCGGGCTGCCATATACCGAGACGATGTCCTCCGGATGCGAACTGCCGGCGTCGTTTACGGCATAGAAGTCGGTTAGCGAACTATTGCCCGAGTTGTTGAACTGGACGAACTGACCGCGCGGCATTGGGCCATGGAAGTCGTAGCCATCGACGTGTGAAAGACTCGCGCCGGGCGAGTTCACGAGATAGATGCCAGTCGAGCCTTCCCGCACTGTGGTGTTATGAACGGTCAAGTTCGAGGCGTTTTCTGCGTTGATGTTGTTGATGTTCGGGCTCGTCTCGGGGTCGATTCCCGCCGGCGGGTCGGCGTTGATGACTTCGGTGTTCTCGATCGTGACGCCGTTTGCGCCCGATACCACCACCCCGTCACCTTCGACGTGATGAATAAGACAATTGCGCAGGATGACATTGTCGTGCGTAATCGTGACCGCGTCCCCGTTGGTGACGTAGATGTCAAGATTTTCAATCACCTGGCCATCATACTGCGATTGGATCGGTGTCGTGGTGTAGGTAAGACCCTGCGCCGGCTGCGTCGTTGCCGTCGACGCGGAAACGGTGGAAATGGGAGCTTCGGTCGTCACTCGGCTGCCTCCGTCGTCGCGCGTAAGTTGTTCAACCATTCCGAGTGTGTTCGCAGTATTTCCTTGTAGCGACTCATCGATCTCATGTGTTTCTCCAGTTAAGCAGTAATCTGTATAAGTATCTACAAAGACACTCACGGGCAATAAAACGAAGATCTATCGTCTTAACGAAATTCTGACAATACAACCAGAAATTTCATATGGGATATAATGCTAACGTTCATGACCATAATGCGGCCTTGATAAGGCTATACTGAGACTCTCCCGGGCGATTGGCGTTGCGCTCAAGCTTGCGCCTACGTCGAATTGCAAACGTCGTCTAGTATGTCGGATTACGTGTGAACTTACCCCCGAGGACAGGAGACAAGGTCATGCACGCATGAACGTTACCGACACGGGTCCGGCACAGCTCGAAACAGGTGATCTACGAGGGCTATCCTGAATCGGCTACAACTACCGACCGACCTGCACGCTGCCATCGGCGTGAGCAACTGCAACGGCTTCCCGCACTCGTCACGCGGCAGCGGCAGCTTGCGGCGCAATTCGATGCGCGCCTTCGCGACATCGCCGAACTGGAGACACCTACCGAGCCTTGCTGGACTCGCAGCAATTGGCAAAGCTACTGTGTGAAATTCCCCCACTGGTTCGACCAGCGGCCCGTCTGCCTCCGGGAGGGCATGCCCTATTGCGATACCGCGGCGATGCGGGAGCACCTCGCCGAGATCAGTCGGAGCGCCGACGACGGCGCGCATGCGGTGCTGATCCTGATCAGGCCGGATCGCAAGTGACGCGGCCGGACAACATCACTCTGATGTTCGTGCCGCGCGCTCACTGGAACTGAACCCAGTCGAAAACCTGCGGCAATTCATGACAAGGGGCTCTCCAACCGTATATTCAAGGACTACGACGAGATCCTCAATCATCGCTGCGCCGCTAGGAACAAGCTCCTTTTCTGCGCAAGCCGACCGCTCGATCTCCTCGAACAGTTCGCGGCGGCTTTTGCCGACATGGCGCATGGGGCGGTTGTTGAGATCCTCCAGCAACCCCGCGATTGCGGCGTTGAGATCGCCGAGACTGAAGAAGCGCCGGTTGCGCAGCCGGGCCAGGACCCAGCGCTCGACGATCAGCACCGCGCCCCTCGACCTTGCCCTTGTCGAGCGGCTTGCGGCTGCGGGTCGGCAGGATCGTCGTGTCGTAATGTTCGGCCATGGCGGCGAAGGTCTGGTTGAGCGTCGGCTCGAACCACAGCGCCTTGGCGACGCCGGCCTTCAGATTGTCGCAGACGATCGCCTTCGTTACCCCGCCGAAGAAGGCGAGTGCCCGGCACTGGCCCTCGATCCAGTCCGGCAGCTTCTGGCTGAAGCTGGCATGGGCGAAGGTGAAGGACGAGGCGCCCAGCACCGCAACGAAGATCTGAGCCTGGTAGATGACGCCAGTATCGGGATCAACGACGGGCACGGTGTGGCCCGCATAGTCGGTCTGCATCACTGCGCCCGCCTCGTGGCGGTTGCGGAACGTTGCGCTCGCCCGGCGCTGGAAAGCGCCGAACCGGTCGCAAAACCACGTGTAGCCATAACCATCGGGATGCGCCGCACGGTATTCCTGCCACAACAGCGTCAGCGTCACGCCCTTGGGCTTCAACTCGCGCGCGATCATCGCCCAATCGGGCTCGTCCATATCCTGCGGCGGACGGCCAACCCGGCGAAACAGAAGCCTCTCAAGCGATACGTCATTGTCACAGCCCGGCGGAAGCGGCCAGTCCGAGATGCCAGCCTCACGCGCCCGCAACAGACAGGTCGAAACCGAAGTCTTGCTGATCTTCAGCCGTTCCGACACCGCACGCACCGAGAGGCCTTGCTCATGCGTCAGGCGCAGGATTGATCGTAGGTCTTTCACTGTCGTTCGTCTCGCTTGCTTTGAAACCACGAGCTCGGGTTCTTGACCAAAAGCCCCAGGTTGAAGATTCGGGATACGCCTCGATGATGCTGCCCTACGCCTAAAGAGGGTATTTTGGTGTACGGCTTTCCTGGCGTAAGGTTAAAAAAAGAAAACTGTACGGTTGGCGCATGGAGCACCTAATCGACGCGTGTAACCAATCGCGCCGGGTGAGAAGCGATGATGACAAGGCAATCTTTCGTAACCGTGCTTGTCGGGCCAAGCGAGTTACTTCGAGAAGGTGTTAGTCGAATCCTGAATGAAGAAGATTTTCGCGTTCTTTTCTCTACGGTTTCTGTTAACGATCTTCTGCAAAAGCCGTTACCGCATCACCGGTCGATCTTGCTAATCATAGATATCGGCGGTGCTGATGCGGAAGCTGAATTCGCGCAGATTGCTGAGTTTAAGGCGATTTACCCAGCCAGCCATGTCGTTGCGCTAGCTGATCACTGTCGCACGACCGATATAGTCTCAGCCTTTCGTGCGGGGGCTGACGGGTATCTGACAAAGATCGCTGCTTACGACACCTTCATCAAAGCCCTCGAATTGGTTATGGTTGGGCAAACGGTACTACCTGCGGAAACTTCGATGATTATTCAAGATATAAGGCAAGGTTCGAAAGATGAACCGATAGCTTATGAGTTACCAAAGGTGGAAAGTAAAGTGGAGAGTAGCGATCAAGAACTGGTAATTTTGTCGAATCGCGAAAACTGTATTCTGTGCCGCTTGATCCAAGGGGAGTCAAACAAAGCGATCGCGCGCCAAATCAACATTGCCGAAGCTACGGTGAAGGTACACGTCAAAGCCATACTTAGAAAGATTCGAGTCCGCAACCGAACACAGGCTGCAGTTTGGGCGATGAATCATGGTATGCTTACTCCACCGACTGGCAACGGCGCGCCGGGGAACGATACGGTGGTACCTCAGGAATCTCACCATCGGCATGATCTACTTGAAGCAAAAAATGCATACCTCGTTTTCGACAATCGTCCTCCTATCTGACCTGCGACAGAGCTTCGTTTTGGCTGGTGCATTCACTTTCCGAAGCCTCGTTCCCGATCAAGGGCCAGCACAAGATTTTCGATACGATCGAGGTCTGGCTAGACAGCAGTTCAGCTGCCGATTCCGCCCTTGGACGTTCAGCAATAGAATGCGGCTGCGGGACTCACGCAAGTTGGGAAGTGTTACGCTTGGGCGCTTGGGCTCACTACTCAGCCAGAGTTCCTTCTGCGAGAAGGTCGTTGACCTTGCAGGCGACTTCCGTGCGGTTGGTCGCCTTTAGTTTCTTCATGATATTGCGGATGTGGACCTTCACCGTGCTTTCGCGCAAATTCAGTTCGTGGGCGATCATCTTGTTCGCCTTGCCGCGCCGGAGCGCTTGCGCAACCTCGGCCTGCCTAAGCGTGAACATGCCTGCTAAAGGCTGCGTGTCGCGGCTGCCCGAATCTATCAGGTGCCGCATAGCAATGACACTGCTCGCCGGCACGAAGATGCCTCCCGCTGCCGCAAGGTTGATGGCCTCGACGCAGACATTGATTGCAACAGAGGTCGGAATGTAACCGCGTGCACCGCATTCGAGAGCGGTCAGTATCTGGGCAAGGTCTTCGGTGTCGGCCAGGACGACCACAGGGACTGATTTGAACTCGCCCGAAATATGCCTGATCTCGTCAGCGATGCCACGATCGGTGACCTTCCGACTGCCAAGGTTGAAGAGTATGGCTGCAAGGGGAGGGGCCGATCTCTTTCTGACGCGCCATTCCTCGACGGACGCCAAGGCGGCGACATCCATGCCGAGTTCGTGGTCCACGAGAGCCGATGCGAGACACTCGCGGTCCAGAGCCCTTCCGTCCAAGATGAGGAGGCATTCCCTGCCTGTCTGCCCTTGGTCGATTCCCGGCCCGCCGGACGGAACTTCTGACTGACTGGCCGAATTACAATTGTGCAGTCCTGCCGTGGCACCCATGTCAATACTCCCTCTTTCCCACACAAGCCGTCTTGCGCTGGCCGACATGATTTCCGCATTCTCTCGCAGTGAAAGTTTGGTACTGCGCGTTTTGAAGGGTCGAGACTCGATTACCCCATTTGCGTCGTTGTCAGTTCCCCAACCCCCAGTGATACCCAGCGTGGGGTAAGTGTAGGGGTTATTTATAAGCAGTCTCTAACATAGATTGCTTTTTTGGTAATTTTCAGGGAACCGATGCCAAGCTGGACCCAAAGGGCTGGATTCTGTGCGAAAGGCGCATGCATTGGACACCCAGCCATCTTCAGCCCAGCAGACAGCCGAATCTGGATCAGCGTGTGCCTCCGACATTTCATCGGCAGACCAGAACCGCCGAAAGTGCCGTTGACATTGTCGGGGGACAGTGCTGGCAGCATTGGCTCCCCACTTTAATCGAGCAGGCCTTGGTAAGCGGCCCTCTGCGCATAATTTGGCAGCACGTCGCACTCGCGCGATAGGCCGAGTTGCCGCGGCCACGATGATCTCCCTTGTCACACTTGGTCAGCACGAACGGGTTGCGTTCCGCTCGGCCCAACCGTCGACCGCCTCGAGCCGGATACCGCTGTCGTCGAGACGTCAGGCGTCCTGCGCACGACCAGCCCTCCATAAATGTCGTCTCGAACTGTTCCGGCGACGGAACGACCGTTTTCATTTTGGCGTCCATGCGCTGGCGTTCAAAGAGAGATAGCCGCTACCTGAGGTACTCGCTGTCGAATCCGGCTGTTTCGACCAGCTTCTTGCGGTTGATCACCTCTACATGGCCTGACTTGAAAGAGACGAGATCGGCCTTGCGGAGCTCCCTTAACGTTCGGTTGACGTGAACCGTGGTCATTCCGAGGATGTCGGCCAGTTCATGCTGGGCAAGAGGACACTCATATCTTCCATCAACCGACAGCTCAACCATGGAGAGCCTCTCTTCCAACTCGAGCAGGAAATGGGCGGTACGCCTCATCGCGTTCCGCCGCCCGGTATTTATCAGATGTTCGGCAAGGATGGCGTTCAGGCGCGCCAGCGAGGAGGCGATCTTCTTCCCGATTCGGCCGTCCGACAGGATCGCCTCGACCAGTTCCTTACTGGAAATTTCATAGACAGCTAGTTCGGTTATGGACGCCAGCGACGCAAGACGGGGTCCGTCCAAACCACGGTAACCGACAACGTCCCCCTTGAGGGGAGTGTCTATGATCTGCCGCTCTCCGTCTGGCAGCGCGTGATAAAGTATAGCCCAACCCGATTTTACAATGAATATCTCACCGTTGTCGTCTTCCTGGCGGCATATCACCGAATGGGGTTTATAGGTTTTTGCGGTAACACCGAGAAAATCGTTGTTCCCCCACTCGTCCTTCGACAACGTTCCCCCTATGGGATGCGAGCACATGAACTCCAATAGTGTCTGCATGAAGAATCGGCGCGTTTGATTTTATTTCCATACGACTACAATAGTTTCTCCCGGATAAAGTCGGCCGAACGACCTCTTACCGTAGGGGAGGGGTGGCCTAATGTCCTCGTCTGTTTGAATGAGGTAAACTGCGTTTAGATCAAGGTGTTGCAAGCATCAGGTGGTTAAGTCTCCCCGCTTGAGCGAGACGATCCACGGCAAGGCCTGCAGAAGTGTGGTATCGAGGGCCGTATGGCGGGCCTCCTCGACGCGCGTGTCGTCGTGCATAATGACAGATGTCGCGGAATCATTTTGCACCTCGGTCGTGAGGAAATCCCGCGGACAGGCATTCGCCCGCAGGCGAGGCCGCCGAAGACTGCGCTTCCTCAGCAGACTATGCTGGCGCCGTATGTCGCAGTTAACTCAGGCCACGCTGCGGATAAGCGTTCCACAAGTCTGCGACGGTGTTGTTTCTCGCGTTCACAAAGGGCGAAGAAACGCGGAAGGCTGGCATCTGATTGACGGTGGAAAAGCGCGGTCGCGTTAGTTGTCGCACCTCACTAGACGGTTTCGAGCCGGCCGAACCGAACCGGGATGAGTTTCCGGGTCTCGAGCTGCCCTGCCGCATCCTTGTCGATGACAGTCAGAAACTGTGCTTCTTTAGATCCCAAAGGCAGAACCAGCCGTCCCCCCGGCTTGAGTTGCTTCAGAAAAGCCGGCGGTGTCTGCTCAGCCGCCGCCGTGACCAGGATCTTGTCGAATGGGGCGTGCTCGGGCCAGCCGCGAGACCCGTCTCCGACACGAATGCCGACATTGGATAAGCCTAGCTCCTGCAGGAGAGCCTCCGCACGGCTTACGAATTCCTCGATGATTTCTACGCTCCAAACCTGCCCGGCGAGTTCCGCGAGGATTGCGGTTTGATAGCCCAGGCCAGTGCCGATCTCGAGGACCGCCTCGTGCGGTTGGGGAGCGAGGAGATCGGTCATGAGAGCGACGATGAATGGCTGCGAGACGGTTTTATCGAAGCCGATCGGCAGCGGCATGTCCTGGTAGGCATAAGGTGCAACCGAGGCTGGCACGAAGCGATGCCGCGGCACTCGCCGCATCGCCGCCATCACCCGCTCATCGAGCGCTGCCTTGCCGAGTTCTTCGCTTGCAAGGTCGGTATGGATTGCAATCATCTCGACCATGTGCCTGCGTAGGACCGCAAGGTGCTCTTCGTTCATTGGCTTCATGACGGTGGGGCCTTCCTCAACCAGCTTGCTGCCGGTGAGCATTATATCCTGTTCGTCACGGTAGCGCCCGCCATCGTTTCCATTACGGGTGCCCACGGCAAGCGTGGGTGACCGTCTTGGCAGGCTATCGCCGGCGGCGACCCTGGAGATTCTGGGCGCTATATCGCATAGCGGCGTGTCCCACATACGGCTATCTCGCGCATCAGCTTCGCCAGCACCGGCCGGGAGGGCGAGGCGCCGGAGCCGTGCTCCTGGTGGGCGAGGCGGCAGCCAGCCGCCTTGACCTCGTCGGGCGTCGGTCGCCCGATCCTCCGTCGAGACGCGGGGATCGCCAATGGGCGGCCGATCGAGAGAACTGGACGTTGTGCGTGCATTTGGCCGGTTTCGGGGGCGACATTGTCGATCTGAGGACGGCGCAAGGCCAGGCCGACGCCCAGTTCGAAGATATGGCTTGTGCCTGGATGGATTTTCTCGTCGATGGCAAACGGCCGCCGTCATGGAGCATCCACGACCGCTTGGTTGCTGAAGGCAAGTTCGGCATTCTCGTGCCCAGCTTCGCCCCAGGTGCCGGCACATCCGATCAGAACCTCGTGCTATGGAGCTGGGGCGAGGGGCTCCCGCACCAGGTCAAGGTGATCGATCCGGAAGGCCGGCTGCCTCGGAACCAATTGTCTGGAGCTAACGCCGCAAGGGTCGGATCGAATTGCGACTCAGGCGATTATCCGCGCCGCCCGCGAGCGTGCGTTCCGCGTCATTGTAATAGTTTGAGGCCTGCTGCGCGGAGCGATGCTGCGACTGCTGCATGGCTTCGGGCAGCGGAATACCGCGGCGTGCGATTTCGGTGAGATAGCCGGAGCGCAAGCTGTGGGCGGAGAAGGCTTCCGGATCGAGCGCCCGGCCTCGGCGGTGCGCCGCTTCAGGATCAGATTGACGGCCTGCGGCGTCAGGACGCGCGCTTCGAGATTGCCCCAGTGGTCGATGCCGCCAAACACGACGCGGTCGCTGATCCTGGCGCGTTCCAGCCAGCACAGGCCGGCCGACGAGCAGCACGAAAGCGTCGCTGTCGGCTTGCGTCGTCTCTGTGCGGCCGAGCCGTATCGACAGGCACGGCAATTTATCGCCGCCGGGAGCGTTGGGATCGGCCGGAACCGGGTCTTCGTCGACCAGCTGTTCGACGCGAAGAGCAGAAATTTCGCTGCGACGCCGGCCGCTGCAGGCGAAGGCCGTGATGAGAATCGCGCGATCCCCGACGTCGACGAGACGGTCACCGGCGCATGTTTCAAGAGGGCGGCCAGAATATCGGCGGTCACAGCGTTCCTGCTCTTGCGGCCGCGGACGGGCCTGGCGCGCACCGCCAGTTTGATCGCGCTCTGCAGGCCCCGGGGCTGCAAAATTTCCGCGCAAACCGCGCCATTGAATCACGTCGAACAGCTCGACAGCCGCCAGCGCACGGTGCACGGCGCATACGGACGGCTTTTACCCGCAACCGTCCCTCCGCCTTCGGCGCGGCCATGACCGCAACGGCACACTCTGATCAGACGGTTGCCGGAAGGCGCGGCTGGGGAGGTCAGCGACTACCTCGTTGTGCCCCCAGAATTGCCATGATCTCCTGTCCCGCCATCAGAAGCTGATGCCTACGATCTTTACGCCGATACGATCGGCGAGTTCGAGCAATTCGGAATAGACGTCAGAATTCCCGGTCAAATCGAGCGACACGCCGGACTGCACCAACGTCCTTGCCGGAATTCGATCGCCAAACAGCATCACGGCGAGAGCCCGGTCGTCCTGCCGAGAAATCCAGCAAAGTCCCTGGATATCTGGGCATTGTACGTGAATGGCTTCAGCCCAGGGGCGTGTTGCTGGGTAGCGGTCCTTCTCGGTGTCGATGATCTGGCTGCGCTTGATGCCGAGTTTCCTCAGCGCTGTGACGCTCAGATCAGCCAAGACCAATTCGCCCTGCGGCGCCACCTGCGAATAGACTTGATCCGCCAGTTTCACCTTGTCGTAGGTCTTCAGGCCCGGCGCGAATGGCACATCGTGGAAGACGGTTTCCATCGCCGCGCAGTCAAAGGTCGTGCCGCCGTACAGAGTTGGGATATTGGCCCCAGTTGCATTCTTGATCGGGCTGAAACGGGCATTGCCTTTCAGGCCTGGATTGAACTCGACGCCGGCATAGAGATTCAAATGGATACGATGGATAACTTGGTCCGCCGGCCATATCGTTCGGGTGATGATATCCTGCAAATCGTGCGATGGAACGGGAATCCCAGGTCCCCGTCCAATCTTTGATTTAGCCATGGAGTGCGCCTACCAACTCATCCTCGGCGGCTGCAAGAACGCGCTCGGGTTGCGCAGGGAGCACATCTTGCGGACGCTTGCCCCCAAGGAAGCTATTGACCGATGCAAACCAATAGGCGAGCCCCCAGTCGTCCTTTTTCTCGTGTAAGACGCTCAGAACCTTAGCGAGCGTTTTGATAGGCCGATATCCAGCGGCGGAATCCAGAGCATACCCAGGGAAATAGTCTACGCCCCGATGCCGAACTGCAAAGATCTGGCCTTCTTTCTTCCACTTGTTTGGCTGCGCACTCAGGTTGCTTGTGCTGAACCCAGCCATTTTGGCGATTTGGGGAGCGGTCAGCCAATCGCCGCTCTCCAGCACTGCCTTTCTCGCCTCGGCCGTCATCCGCGCCTCGACAAGCATGTACTGCGGGGGCGGCACCTGAGGGACCAGGGCCTCGATTATTAAGTTAATGGCTTCACGTTGACGACTCATCAGGATGGTACGGACCAGAGGCGCGATGCTGACGACCGTGTCCGCAAGGGCGCGAACTGCGGGTTCACTCCCATGCTCGAACGTTAGCGCTATGACTTGCTCCGCAGTCAGCCGATCAAGTTGGTCACCAACCTCCTTCGGAGTTCCGGTGAGCGCGCCAAATCCCGATAGCTCAAAGGTGTCATTGGTATGTGCCATAATATTCCACTCCGCTGGGTTGGTGAGGATGATTACATATATAGCACGATAACCGATCTCATCAAGTGCTGTTGCTGCGATGCTCTCGGACGCCTGGGAAGACATCAGTCCACTCCAGCATCAACCCTGGCTCGGCACCCTTCTAGTCGCTCGCATGCTGCGGCAGCGCCGCAAGACCGCGGCCCCACCTGCTGGCGCTCAACAGCGGCCTGCACGTTATCGGCCGTGAGCGCCGGCGTCACCGTGACCGGACCACACGCCTGCTGGCATTTGTCGACGCCTTTACTGAAGCCACCGCGCTCGGCCTAAAGGAACATGACCGGCCGGCGTTGGCGCGGGAACAGATGCTGCGCCGCACCAGGAGCCGGCGCGGCAACTCGAAGCTGCCTCCGCATAATCCATTCCAGCAAATCCGCATCGAGCGTTGCGTGCCTCCCGCCGTGCAGGTACCTCGATACTGTCGCCTTACGCTTGAGCTGCTCAGACATCGCCGGCGTCAAATTCACCAATGGTGTCGCACAGTCCGCGACACCGGATCACCGCGCCGCCTGATCGGCCGCGTCACCCAATTCCGACCATAGCTCCTCGCGAGCCGGCCTCAAGCACAAGAGCCGCTCCGACACGCCTGTCGCCCGAATTGAGAAACTGACCCCCTGACGAGATGAAGAACTGACCCCCTCGGTTATGAGAGGAGGCATGAGGGGGTGGACGAAGCCCATCCTCACAATGTTCGCCTACCGGGACAAACGTGACGCAACGGAACGGATGGTTCACCGGTAAAGTCTTGGGGAGGTTTGCGAAAGGAGACCAGCATATGACCTGCGAACGAGATGTCGGCACGTTCGAAGAGCCCGTGACCGTTTTGCTGTCCTCGGGCAAAGTCAGTGTTTCGAGCAC
>NZ_JAMYLV010000065.1:0-13857 GCF_040318195.1 Mesorhizobium sp. M1273
TGACGATCCGGAAGCTGCAGCGGGCGCTGCATGGTCAGAGTTCTGAACGCTCAGCCCGCCTGCACGACCAGATGGAACTCACCTTCGAGGAACTCGAGAGCACGGCAACGGAAGACGAGATCGCCGCCGAACAGGCAGCGGCCCGGACCACCGAGGTGGCGCCTTATGTGCGCAAGCGACCGACCCGCCAGCCATTTCCCGAGCACCTGCCGCGCGAACGCGTGGTCGAGCCGGCGCCGACCGCTTGCCACTGCTGCGGCGGTCATCGGCTGCGCAAGCTGGGTGAGGATATCACCGAGACGCTGGAGGTGGTTGCGGCAATGAAAGGTGATCCAACACGTGCGGGAGAAGTTCACCTGCCGCGACTGCGAGGCGGTCAGCCAGGCTCCGGCGCCGTTCCACGCCACCCCTCGCGGCTGGGCACGATCCGGCAGAACCACAGCGTCCAGTTCGTCACGGCGGCCACGCCCATGGCGATGCTGGCCAAGGCCCATGACGACGGTTCACTCGAAAAGCAGCTGACGACCCTGTCGCGGCCGAAACTGTTGATCATCGACGAGCTCGGCTATCTCCCCTTTGAAGCCAATGCCGCGCATCTGTTCTTCAAGCTGGTGTCGCGGCGTTGTGAGCGGGGCTCAATCCTGATCACCTCCAATCGCTCGGTGGGCGAATGGGGCAGCGTGTTTGCCGAACCAAACATCAGAGGCTGCCGCCATTCTCGACCGGGTGGTGTCTCATTTGACGGTGATCGACCCGCGTCACGGCCTTGCGGGCCAGCGTCTGGAGCTGGTTTCGTCCCGTTCTGCGCGCGGTCCGGCTTTCGTCGTTGTTCGACTGCCTGACGGACGCCGCCGCTCAATTCGGCGTTCGGTGACCGACCTTGCAGCGGCGTCACCGGAAGAACAGGGCGTGTCGAAATCGTTGGCCCGCATCAACGTCCGAACGCTGCTCACATTGCTGCACCATTTGAACAGCACCTTGGCTTCCCGTATCGAGGAGGTGATTCGCGATGAACATACAGTCGAATCTGCACCGCGTAGCGTCCCAGACCCTCACCGAACTTCCCAACCCGGCATGACGACACTCCCGAGCCTTTGGCTCAACTTGCCGGGGGAGACGCAGAAGCAGATCGCGCAGAGCCTCGCGCGACTTCTCTTGCGGATGCGATCGACGGGCGCGCCGACAGCGGCGGATCGGCATGTTGAGAGCATCGAATAGACCGGACGAGTGCGTCACTGCTGCGCATCGCGGTAAGCTCGCTTACATTTACGTCCGCCAGTCCTCCGTGAACCAGGTGCGCCATCATCAGGAAAGCACGGACCGCCTCGTCGATCGCGCGGTCGCTCTCGGCTGGCCGCATGAACGTGTGCACGTCATTGACGAAGATCTTGGCAAATCCGGAGCCGGGACCATCGAGCGGATGGGCTTCAAGAAGCTGATCGCCGAGATCGGATTGGGGAATGCCGGTCTGGTCATCAGTCTCGATGCCTCCCGCCTTGCTCGCAACAACCGCGATTGGCATCAGCTCCTCGATTTGTGCTCGCTCTTCGGCGTCATCATTGCCGATGGCGAACGTCTCTACGATCCCTGCGCCTACCATGACCGCCTGTTGCTCGGTTTGTCGGGCATCATGAGCGAAGCGGAGTTGCACCAGATCAAGCAGCGCCTCCATCAGGGCGAGCGTCAGAAGGCGGCACGCGGCGAGCTACGCCTTCCGGTTCCCGCCGGACTGGCGCATGGTCGCTCCAGCGAGATCATTCTCAATCCCGATGAGCAGGTGCAGGCGAGGCTCGGCCTCGTCTTCGCCAAATTCCGCGAGCTTCACAGTGCACGGGCCGTGATGCGCTACCTGCGAAAGAACGATTTGCCGCTGCCCGTGCGTCCCGTGCTCGGCCCAGCACCGCACGATGTGGTGTGGCGCGAGGCCGACAGTTCACGGGTTCTCAGCATTCTTCAAAATCCTGCCTATGCTGGAGCGTATGTCTATGGCCGGAGGCGGATGGAAGGCGGGCGGATTCGCCATGGCGTTTATCGCCCGAGGACTACCAGGTCCCCATCGCCGACTGGGAGGTTTGCCTTCACGCTGCTCATCCTGGTTATATCGGCTGGGAGGAGTTCATGGAGAACCAGAGGCGACTGGAAAACAACATCAACCGCTACGAAGCCAGCCATTCAGGCGTGCCGCGCAAGGGAGCGGCACTGCTGCAGGGCATCGCTGTTTGTGGGCGGTGTGGTCGCCGGATGAGCCTGCGCTATAGCGGTCCCGCCGGCGACTATCCCGTCTACACATGTCGCGCCGACCGTGATCAGGAGGGCGGGCCGCTATGCCAGGAAGTGCGTGCGCTGCCTGTCGATGCGCACGTCGAAAGCATCCTGCTCGAGGCCTTGACGCCGGACAAGACCGCCATCGCCGTCGCCGCCCTGGGCCAGATCGAAGAAGAGACGCGTCAACTTGAGCGGCAGTGGGCGCTGCGGCGCGAGCGGGCTCGTTATGAGGCGGACAGAGCGCGGCGCCAATATGATGCGGTCGAGCCGGAGAACCGCTTGGTGGCGCGTTCGCTGGAGCGCGTGTGGGAAGAGAAGCTGCGCGCCGCCGAGGCGATCGAACAGGACTACGAACGCTGGCGACATGACGAGCCCCTGGTCTTGAACAAGCCGGATCGCGAGGCGCTGCAAAAGCTGGGCGAAGATCTGCCCGGCATCTGGCACTCGCCTTCGACAACGGCGGCCGAGCGCAAGGGCATCCTGCGCCTCATCGTCTGCGAGGTCATTCTCGACCAGAAGCGCTTCCACGGCCAGGTCTGGTTCAAGATCTTGTGGCAGACGGGAGCGACAAGTGAACACTCTCTCCAGAGGCGGGTCCACACCTATGGCGACTACATCGATCTGGAGCGGCTGCGCAGCCGCGTGATCGAACTCAACGTCGCGGGCAAAATGGACAAGCAGATCGCCGCGACGCTGAACGCGGAAGGCTTTGTCGCAGCGCGCGGCCATGCGTTCAAAGGTGAGAATGTCTGGCTTCTGCGGACACGTTGGGGCATCCCCACTGTCAAGATCAACGGGACGAGCGCCAATCCCGACCGCTGGCCAGATGGAACCTACCAGATGGCATATCGCAACTCCGCTCTTTACACTCTCAAATACGTGGCCGAGATGCTCGAAGAGAACGAAGACTTTTTGCGCGATGCTCGATCGAGATGTTCTCGGAAGACGGCTGCCTGAGCGCTTACGACGGCTATCCCGCAACCGAATTAAGCGAACTGTCGTCCTCTTCACCCAAGACGGCATCGACAACCTTCGGCAAATCGTCAACGAGCGCAGGGCTACCGGTGATGCTCCGCCCAAACCTGCGGCAGGAAATCTCTCGAGCAGAAGGTGTTGAGCGAGGTGCTGACGGAATTACGGCAGTTCCTGCCCTTCCTTCTTCTCGGGTTCGACACAGACAATGACAGCGTGTTCCTGAACGAGACGATACGCGATTGCTGTCAGGGTGCCGGCATGAGTTCACCCTCTGCCGCCCTTACCGCAAGAACGATCAGGCGTTCGTCGAGCAGAAGAAAGGCGCCGTGGTGCGGCGCATCTCGGGTACCGTCGGCTGGACGGGCTTGAAGCTGCTGCAGCCCTTGCGCAGCTCTATTCGACGGTTCGGCTGTTCGTGAACTTCTTCCAGCCTCAAATCGACAATTACGCCGCGCACAAAAAGACAAGGTCCGCGCACCAGCGCTGGACCTTCCATTTCACCCCAACATCCTGCTCCTCGCTCAACGCCGTCGAGGGCTTCTTCGCCAAACTCACCCGGCGCAGGCTCAAGCACGCGTCTTCCATTCCGTTGTCGATCTCAGGCCGCCATCAACCGCTTCATCCGCGAATACAATGCAGAGAACCCGCAACCATTCATCTGGAAAGCCAACCCCGATGACACCATCGCCGCCCGAAACGAGGGTTCCAAACGTTGGAATCAATCCACTAGTGAAGCAACGGAAGAACTGCTCGGGAGCATTCCTTGGTGAGGCAATACGCGCTCTCACGTTGATTGCCGCCGCAGGCTTCGGGCGGGTGGCGGCCCGGGCCGCACCTATCGGACAGTCGAACGGTTTCGCGCCTCACGGCGATTGCCACACGACCACTGCGGCTGCGCCGACCGCGCTCCGGCCCGGCGCGGATCGGATGGTGGGTCCGGCGGCAGCGAGCAACCTAATCACACGGCAAGGGGAGCTCCTCCGGACATGAGCCGCGCCCTCGCTCCTTGCGAAGTTCGCAAGCCAGATGCCGCTCATGCCGACGCATACCGCCAGTATCAGCGCCGCCGGCGCAAGCACGAGCGGTACGCCCGAGCGCTTCCTCGCCGATCGCCGTGAACCGCGACTGCTCGGCTGGTCATCGACTTTGCGTCGATGCCCGTCGATCATCTGGCCGAGCTTCAGCGCGCGCTTCTTGTGGCGCGGTACGCCTTCAGGATCAGCCTGCACTGCTTGATCTTCTCGCGCATATCTTGCGGGGTAGCCGGCGGAGCCGACGCCACCTGAGATCTGCCCTACCGTTCCGAAGGAGCGGCATCGAAGGGCGAAGTGGTACAGCGCCAGGCCTGATGTGCCTGTCGCAGCGCCCTGGTGAACATCGAGCAGCGGGTAGTTCCACCAAGCCAGGCGGCAGCCATCTAGGAGCGCGATGGCACCGCTCGGAACATTATATTGGCGAATTGAAGACAGCTCGGCGCATACTCATAGCACCGAAAAACGCAGACTCGGCGGCTGGTCGCCTGAGTACTCGCAATAGGATGAACAATGAGCGAAGCACCACATCTTACGTTTGATCTTGACACGCCTGGCGTAAGCACAGGGCACCTTGTTGTCCCCAAAGGCGCGGACTTCGAAGCTCTTTCGCTCCCAGTCTTCAGCTGCAATAGAGGGGATGGAGCGAGCCTACTTATCACTGGCGGAAACCATGGCAATGAACTGCAGGGGCCGATTGTTGCTCGGCGGCTTGTTGAATGGCTTCCCGAAGCGCAGAGGTGCGGAAGGATTATCATCGTACCTGAGATCAATCCACTTGCCGTGCAAGCTTGGACCCGCAACACGCCAATTGATGGAAAGAATCTGAACCGAGTGTTTCCGGGCCGTTCGGATGGCTCGGTAAGCGAACGGATCGCAGATGCGATTTCGCGTCTATTGTTGCCTATGGTGGACACCGTACTTGATCTGCACAGTTTCGGACCGACATGGGATTGTGCACCGTCCATCATTACACATCCTATTGCTGATGTGGATCTGATGACGAAGACGGTCCGCATTTCAGAGGCATTCAAATTGCCGGTGACGTTGCTCTGGGAGCACAACGACACGGCTGGAATGTTCGATACTTGGGTACATGGCCAAGGCAAGACATTCATTTGCACTGAATTTGGCGGCGGCACAGTCTTTTGCGGCGGCGCAGTCGGCGCCGAAGCTCTCGCGATCTACGAAGCTGGGGTGCGCAATGGCCTCATTGCGCTAGGGCTGATCGAGGGCAAAGCAGAGTATCCAACGTTCCGTCAGCACAAGTCCGGCCAAACACTCGAAACAAATCCCTCCGACGAGTTGAAATCTCCTGCACCGGGCATCTTCGAACCGCGCTGCTCGGTGGTGGATGAAGTGAAGCAGGGAGATCTCATAGGCATCCTGCATCCGATGGATTCGCTGTCCGCTGATTCCATCGATATTCGCGCGCCAACCGCGTCCATCGTCTTCGCCATCCGATCAGCAGGGTATGTTCAAGGCAACCAAGAAGTGGCGATTCTCGCGCGACCGTTAGTGCACTGAGGGTCGGATGTTCATCGACCGCCCGGGAGATTATGAGGAAAAACGATGACATGCCGGGTGTCGCATTGCATTCAACCATGAGAATTCTGATGGACGACAGAACGAACTCCTCAACCCTCGCGCATCGCCATCCGACACGTGCAGGAAATAGCCGGCCATGTATTCTGTGATCAGACATCTCTTGTAGCCGCGCGAGATGACGAAATCATTGATGCCATAGCGCGAGTAAATTTTAAGGATGTGCCACAGATCAGCTTGCCGCCGATTTCGCTCATGGGCTTGCGCCGAAGGTGGGTTCCTCGGAGATTCGCGTTTCAAGGCCACCCGCGAGGATTACAGCTACCATTATTGGCTCCATTTCTGGCTCTCCGGCCGTTGTTGCCTAGCTTCCCGGCACGATTGCTCCGCCGGCGCGGCGGGGCGTACGGGCTTGAACAGAAACTGCCGACCATTCGGATAATCCCGGTCAACGACGGTGGGATCGAACGTAGCGGCGGCGACGTAGTCTGCATGCCCAGCTCCAAAGGAGGCCATGACACTGGCTTGGTCGAGATGATATTGGCCCTCTGGCTCGATCAGTACCCACGCCTTGGCCAGATCGGCGCAGTTCTCAAGTCCGAGTGTTCCCACCGCCACCGCGCTACCGCCGGGAAACCATCCGCTCAGCCATGGAAGACCTAGTGCGCGCGTCTCGAGCACATACAGCAGGCTCGGCGAGCCGCCAGTGAGATCAACCACCGGGGTACCAACTTCAAGGCCGGCCGCACGAGCTTTGGCTGTGGCCGTGGCCAGATAGTGGTGGAGGGATTCCGCGATCACCAATTTTCCACCACCCGGCATGGGCATGACAGCGGTATAGGCGCGCTGATCTTTGACGTCATAGGGCGGGTTGAGGATGCTATCATTGATAACTGCTGCAGTGAGCAACTGTGCCAACACACTCAGCGGCAGTAGGGTGACGAGACTGCGTCTCTCGTGCCCAAGAGAGCTAAGGAAAGCAACTACCGCGAGCATCCAGAACAACGCGTCGGACGCACCAAGGTACCAGTAATTGGAATTGGAACCCAGTGCGAACACGTGCGGCAGGACCAAAAAGGTTAGCGCTAGAGCGATGCTGTTGGCAGCCTGGGTGCGCAAAACCAATCCCTTACGATAGAGCATCGCGCCAAGGCATGTGAAGGCCGGCACCAGAAACAGGGTCGAGGGCTGGATGCTGATTGGATCGATCCCGAGCAGCGCAATCGCTGTTGTTACGATCAACACCGCAGCGAGCGCCAGCGATGGGAGCAACTTGTCCGCAGACCCCATGAGAATGCTAAGCAGAAGAGCTATCGCCAGTAACACAGCGATAGCCACTTGCGAGCGACTGGTGGCAAGCCAGTCGATCCGAAAGCTGCGAAACACCTCGTGTCCGGAACCCAGCAGGATTTCCATCTCGGCGCTGTTAACCATCCGGGTCACCAGACCGGTGATGCCGCCGTCGATCAAGTGGGCGGTCACAATCAGCAGAGCGAGGGCGACCAGCGCCGCGCCGAGCATGGGCAGCAGCGACTTTCGGCGTAAAACGACGTTGAGCATAACGACGAGAGCAATGGCCGCAGCGGTGGTCGGCTTGGCCATGAAACAGCACCAGCCGCCAACGCCGACCAGGGTCCACCCCAAGACTTGGCGCATGTGTCCTGGCCGGTCGGCTAGTAGCAAGCCGCTCGTCACGATCAAAAGCGATTGAAAGGCCAGCGAGTAGTAGCTGGGGGTGAGCGTCAACCGGATGCGAAAAACGAGTGATGCCATACTGGCGATCCCTGCCGATAGCACCGCCGCCTGCAGCCAGCCCACTGTCCACAGGCGCCGGATCGCAAGGAAGCTGAGATTCCACCCCAGCGCCATGGTAAGCGCGACGTTCGCCATGCGAAGCACTGCAACATTGCCCCCCACCCACTTATACGGCCAGTGATAGACGAAGCCGAAAAGGGACGGCGGGAAATTGATTGCGTAGGGGAATGGGTTCGCGATGAAGTTGAGGTAAAGACCTTCGTCGTCGAGATTGAGACCGTAATTGCTGTAGTATAGCAGCCAAGCGAAAAGGATCGCTGTGGTGACGGAGGACAGAGCCAGCAAACTCCGCTCCAGCAAGACTGACAATGTCATTCCGTTGGCAAAGTCGTTCTCTCTTGGCATAGGCCGTTCCTGCCAGCCTCCTAGATGAGGCCCATTCAACTGGAGATCAGCGTCAAGGAGTTTCTAACCGACCTGTGCCCCGCAATCGCCTACTAGAATTGGTAGAGGCGCTCACCAGCTGAAGGAGAACTACGACGGATTGCTGCCGACGGAGATGGCGCGGTTGAAGCGACTCGCGGAGGAGGGAGGAGAACGGTAAGCTGAATAAACTGGTAAGTGACGTATCGCTCAACGGACGCGTTGCCAACTTGGGTCATGGCACTTCCCTCTCCACGGGAATTTGGTCGCAACATCCCCACTGTGCATGGCCGCTCTCTTCTCAGAGTTTTTGCAGAACCTTCAGGATACTATCGCCACGAGGCCTTCAGAGCGCCTCTCCAGTCCAACGCCGCAACGAAGCCTGCAATCCACACCAGCAAAGATGTCATACTGACGGCGAGGCCAATGACTTCCGCGGTCGTTCCCCGACGTATTACCTCAACTGTCTGGGCGACATCCGGGATATCCGCGATCAAGAACCCCGTTTGCCGATCGCACCGCGCTTCGACGCGGGCGCCGTCCGCCACGACCTCCAAGAAAGGGTAGTAGTATAGAAGGGGCATGCGCCGATCGACGATGCGGCGCGCTCGACGGAGATCTCTCTCCACTGCGACGTGTTCTCCTCTCCCACCGAGCGACCACGGCAGGCCGGCAAGTATTCAAGCGCGTCGGCGCGAGCAACAATGAGAGAATCTTCTAAAGCATCTGGAGCGGGGCGAAGCCAGGCAATTCCGGGGCCAACTACCCCGCGACCAAGCACAAACGCTGCCGTGATGACGGCAAAGACCGGAACAACCGCGATCCTGTTGCCATCCTGTAGCCCGCACCGCGCGCATCTAATGCGACGGCGACCATCATGCACGTTGCCGCATCAAAAATCGTCAAGGCGCGCCACGGAAACTGAACCAGGTCGACCGGCTCGGACAGGCTCCACAACCAACCTGACGCCGGCGTCACAAGAAGAAGAACGGCTGCAGAGATGACCGTCCAAGGAGCGACTGCCGCCAGCGACCCGAACTTACCGTCACCCAAATGGCAACAGCGCTTACCAGCGCTCCCGTGTCGGGCGAATTGAGAAACTGACCCCCTGACGAAATGAAGAACTGACCCCCTCGGTTATGAGAGGAGGCATGGATGACGATTGGGATTTCGGCGATTCCTGCATTGTCGAGAACGATGCAGGGAGAGGAGATGCTTCAGCCTGAAGAGGTGGCAGCGATGCTGCGGCTGCATGAGCTTGGCTGGGGAGCGAAGCGGCTGGCCAAGGAATTCGGATGCGCGCGCAACACGGTGCGTCGGTATCTGCGCGAGGGCGGGACTTTTCCGTTTCGCAAGCCTGTGCGGCGGACCGCGTTTGACGGGCTGGACGATTGGCTGCGGGAGCGCTTCTTCCGCCATGGCGGCAACGCCGATGTGGTGCGCCAGGAACTGGAGAGCGAACATGGGATCGTTATAGGGCTTCGGTCGGTGGAGCTTCGGGTGCAGGGTTGGCGTCGGGAGTTGAGGGCGCAGAAGCGCGCGACGGTTCGGTTTGAGACGGCGCCGGGACATCAGATGCAGATCGACTTTGGCGACACGCGGGCGTGGGTCGGCGGCGAGCGTGTTCGGGTGCACCTGTTTGTAGCAACGCTGGGTTACTCGCGTCGGCTGCATATCCGTCCCTCGCTTCGGGAGCGCCAGGCGGACTGGTTCGAGGGGATGGAAGGAGCCTTCCTTCGCTTCGGCGGGGTTCCAACGGAAGTACTGTTCGACAATCCGAAGGCGCTGGTCGAACATCACGATGCGACGACGCGGGAGGTGCGGTTCAATGTGAGGCTGCACACCTTTGCCCGCTACTGGGGATTTACGCCGCGGGCTTGTGCGCCCTACCGGGCGCGTACGAAGGGGAAGGACGAACGCGGGGTCGGCTATGTCAAGCGCAATGCGATTGCCGGCCGCCGGTTCGAGAACTGGGCGGCGTTCGAGGCGCATCTGGACCGGTGGACGCGCGAGATTGCTGATCAGCGTGTGCATGGCACGACCGGCGTGGCTCCTGCGGAGCGCTTTGCCGAAGAAGCCATGGCGCTTCGCCCTCTGGGCGGACGGGCACCCTTTGGGCAGCTGCGCGATCTCGTGCGCAAGGTCCAGGCGGACTGCGCAATCGACCTGGACACGAACAGTTACTCGGTTCCCTGGCGGCTGATCGGGGAGAGCGTCCAGGTCGTGGTGCTGGGCGGCCGCGTTATCGTGCGTCATGCGGGCGAGGTGGTGGCGGATCATGCCTTGTGCCGCGGGCGTCGCCAACGGATTGTCGAGCGCGCGCATCTTGCCGGCGTGGTCGGCGCTGCTGCGCCGGTGCGATCGGCGCCGGCGGAGATCGTTGCGCCTTCCGCTCTGTTGCGGCCGCTGGCCGAATATGATGCACTGGTGGGAGGCAGCTGGTGATGACGACGGTCGATCACGAGATGCTGGTGGCTCAGCTCGACCGGCTGAAGCTGACCGCGATCCGGGATCAGCTCGATACGCTGCTGGACGAAGCGGCGCGTTCGCAAATGACCTTGCGCGAGGCTTTGGCCTTCCTGGTGACGCGCGAGATCGCGCGGCGCGACGAGCGGCGCATCTCCATGGCAGGCAAGATCGCGCAGTTCCCGTTTGTGCGCGAACTCGATGGCTTCGACTTCGACGCGCAGCCGTCGCTGGATCAGCGCCAAGTCCGGGAGCTGGCGACCTGCCGCTGGATTGCCCATGGCGACACGGTCCTGTTCCTTGGACCTCCCGATCCCACGACATAATGCACACCTCGCTATGTTATTGAAAAAGCTGGATCTGCTGATCCTGTGATTGTGATAATGGACTGTGTCCGCTCCTGCCGGAATGGTGCTGGATATCGAGTTGCTCGATATCTTCATGACGGATGATCCAGGGCGTACCCTTGCAATACTGCTCGGCCTTCAGATCGCCGGCGCGGATCATGCGCAGCACGGTCATTGGCCGCAGGCCGAGCTTCGCAGCCGTTTCCTGCAATGTATACTCGCCGCGCTCCGACCGTTCGTCCTTTTTGTAGACGGCGATGTCGTGCTGGTTGCGGAAAGTGCAGACACGGGACTGCGTCCATCCATTCAGACGACCCGTGGTTTTGCCGAGCCGGTTGAGAAGCGATGCGATCGCTCTATCCGGCAATTGGCGTGCCAGGGCACGGATCAGGTCCTCGATGTCCGGCGGGGCGCCCCAACGGTGATGGCCTGCCTTGTTCTTCCTGACCGAAAGCGCGGTATGGTCGCCGCCCTGCCAATGCACCAGCATTTTGATGTGGTCGTCTTCGATGGCGACGACAATCTCGCGGATCACGGCGCGGATGATCCGCTTGCGCGTGGTGGCGGTGGCGTTGGCATGATGCCATGCCAGATCGAGATCGGCGCCCATGCGCAGCAGGCTCCGCCGTTCCTCTTCTCCCAGAGCCTCAGGCTTGTGGCGGTCGAGCGCGTCAAGCTCGTCCTGACGCTCGCGGACGGCTACGAGCGCGGCATTCCAGCGTCGCTCCAGTTCGCCTGCTACAAGCCGGTTGTCCGGGTCGACGGCGTCATACTGGCGGCGTGCATGGGCGGCTTTATAACGTGCCTGCTCGAGTGCGAGCTCCACATGGCGCCGCTTCTCTCCAGTCTCCACGGTGGAGGTCTCGATGGCCTTGATCGCCGCTTCCATGCCGAGCGGTTGAAGGCGTTGAAGAACCTCCGCGCTGACCGCCTGATCGACCCGCAACGATCCGAAGCCGATGCACGGGTCGGTTCCGTGGTTGACCTGCGCTCCGCGGCAATGATAGCGCCGCGTATTGCCGTTGCTGCCGGAATAGGAGACATGCAGCTTGCGGCCGCAATGGCCGCAGCGCAAGAGACCGCCGAGCAGCAACTCGCCCCGGCGAAGAGCACCGCGCGGCACCAGGCCTTTGCTTGTGGCATTGTCCGTGATCAGGCGCTGATTCCTCTCAAAATCGTGCCAGCTCAGGTAACCTTCGTGATGGTCGATGAGCAAGACCTCCCAGTCGGCGCGATCGCGCCTGATCCCAAGCAAAATCCGTTTGCGTCCGGCCTCTATGGTGACTTTGCTGCAGGTTCGCCCGAACGCATAGGCGCCGGCGTAGATCGGGTTGGTGAGAATGTGGTGAACCGTATTGTAGACGGGCAGCTTCCAGACGATCGCCCTGTCCGCCGCGCGCGTGTAATTTACGGCAGGGAGCATAATGCCCTCGCGGCGCAACCACAGATGCACCTGCCGGATGCTCTGCAGTTCGTCGAAACGCCGGAATACAAGATCGATCGCCTCGCGGATCCGCAGGTCCGGGTCTTTCTCGACCCGGTTCCGGCCCGACTTGACGTAACCGATCGCCACCGTCAGGAAAAGTTCGCCCCGTCGTGCCTTCTGCTTCAGGGCTTCGATCGAGCGGGCCCGCAGGATCGAAAGCTCCAGTTCGCTCATCGTGCCCTTCATGCCGAGCAGCAGCCTGTCGTTGGGATGACGCGGTTCGTAGATGCCGTCCTCATCGATGATGAGCGTTCCGACAAGGCCGCAAAACTCGATGAGCGTATGCCAGTCCCGGCCATTGCGGGCCAGCCGGGAGGCTTCAATGGCGAGGACCGCACCAACCCGACCTTCGCAGATCGCCGCCAGAAGCTTCTCAAAGCCCGGACGGCTGATGCCAGACCCTGAACGACCGAGATCTTCATCGATGACGATGGCGTCTTTCCAGCCAAGGGACCGCGCTCGCTCGGCAAGGCCATATTGGCGTCGCCGGCTCTCGGGATTGTTGACGAGTTGATCGGCCGTCGACTGCCGGACATAGACATAGGCACCGCGCGCGAGATGTTCAGCGGTGATCTTCATGATCTGCCTCCCGTCCCGTCTGGCTCACCACCGCTTCCCTCAGCAAGGTCTCGATCAGCGGGAGGGTGCGTTCACGGACTTCGCCTGGAAGACTCGATGGCGGAGCCTTCTTGGAAAACAGGTCTGGCTGGTCGGTTCGGCATTGCCTGCGCTGCATGGTCGTCTCCTGGCTGGCGTGAGTCGCTCTGCAGAAAACGTAGACATGCATCGACCTCGCGGCGCAGGTCGCGCAGGCATGAAAGGGGAAAACGGGGCGCCTCGCGAACCGCCATCGTCAGGGCGATCTCTTCCGTCATCCAGATCGGAATCAGCGCCAGGCTGCCATCCGGTTGTCGCCCGACATAGGCCGGCTCACCGCAATAACGCTGACGGCCTGTGACGAAAATCTCCCCGCCCGAACGTGGATGAAAGGCGTAACGGACAATCTTGTTTGCCTCGCCATCCTGATAACAGGCATTATGAGCCCAGTCCGCCGGGTACGGGCAAGACACATCTGGCGGTGGCTCTCGGGCGCGAGGCGATCCGGCAAAACCATAGCGTCCAGTTCGTCACGGCGGCCACGCTCGTGGCGATGCTGGCCAAGGCCCATGACGACGGTTCACTCGAAAAGCAACTGACGACCCTGTCGCGGCCGAAACTGCTGATCATCGACGAGCTCGGCTATCTCCCGTTCGAAGCCAATGCCGCACATCTGTTCTTCCAGCTGGTGTCGCGGCGTTATGAGCGGGGATCGATCCTGATCACCTCAAACCGCTCGGTGGGCGAATGGGGCAGCGTGTTTGGCGATCCCGTGGTGGCAACGGCGATCCTTGATCGCCTGCTTCATCATTCGACAGTGATAACCATCCGTGGCGACAGCTACCGGCTTCGCGAAAAGCGGGGGTGGTCGGCCATTTGGAAGAGGCGGGCGCACCGCCGCCCCCACACGAACCCACAAAAAAAAAGGGGGGGGAAAATGAGAAGGGACCTGGGGGGGGAGAAAAAC
>NZ_JAMYLV010000066.1:0-13754 GCF_040318195.1 Mesorhizobium sp. M1273
AGGCAGGCGTCGCGGGGTGATGCTTCCGCATGGCTGGCTGTTCCCGGGGCGCAGTTGCACCGATCCGATCTCGTCGCGGCAACTCCATCGCGCGGTTCAGGAAGCCGCCGAAGTCGCCGGCATCCGCAAGCGCGTCAGCCCGCATACTCTGCGGCACAGCTTCGCCACCCACCTGCTCGAGCAGGATGTCGACATTCGCGTCATCCAGGTGCTGCTCGGGCACTGCAAGCTCGAAACGACAGCGCTCTACACCAAGGTCTCGACCCGGACGATCCACGCGGTCGCAGGGCCGCTGGACCGGTTGATGGCGCTGATGGAAGGCAAGACGCCGTCCGGCTGAACCGGTGCGCGCCGACCTGGAGGTCGCCGATATCTTCCGTGCTGCCGGCCCCGGATACCGGATCTCCCACGCCGGGCATCTGAGCTTGCAGCAGCTCAAGGTCATGTCGGCGATCGAACAGTGTCGCACCGCTGCATTGGGTGGTCATGTCGAAGCCTGTGCGGACTGCGGCCAATGGCGGATCGCCTATAACAGCTGCCTTATGGGCAGATCCAGTAATGGGGAGTCGGCGACGACTTGATCACGCTCTTGCGACAGTCGCCGCCAGCCCGGCTCACCATTACGAGGTGCGCTTGAGGAGTGCTATCAGCCTGTCGGACGGCTGGAAGGCTCCCCGTCGCAGATGCGGCGGAATGATCGCCTCCATCGCATCGAGCTTTTCAGTCGGGTCGCCACGCGTGTAGACCTCTGTCGTCGTCAGCGTGGCATGGCCCAGCCATAGCGACACTTTCCGGATGTCATGCGTCGCCTGCAGAACGATCATTGCGCAAGTGTGCCTGAGGACGTGAGGCGAAACGCGCTTCTTGGCGAGACCGGGCTGCTTGCGAGCCGCGGTCGCGGCGTGCTGCTTAAGCAGATAAGCGAAGCCCCATCGGCTCAGCGGCTCTCCCCGGGCGTTGACGAACACCTCGGGCACGGCGGGCTGGCCGCGAATGGCAAGCCATGCGCGCAGTGCTGTGGCTGTGCTCTTCCATAACGGCAGTGTTCGTTCCCTCCGCCCCTTGCCGAGAACGCGGATGCTCATCGACGGCAAGTCGATGTCCTCGATCTTCAGGCCGGTCAGCTCGGATACGCGCAGCCCCGCACAGACAGCCAGGTGCAGCATGGCGCGGTCGCGGATGCCCTCCCACGTCGTGGGATCGGGCGCGTCGAGCACGGCTTGTAACTCCTCCCGCAGTAGATAGGGAACCAAGCGCGCATCCGTCTTCTTGAACGGGATCGCCAGGACGCGGCGGATCTGATCCAGTGCTGCCGGTTGCCGGTACTCGAGGAAGCGGAAGAACGACTTGATCGCCGCCAGTCGCACGTTGCGCGTCACAGCCGCGTTCTTTCGGTTGTCCTCGAGATGCTCGAGGAAGGCGCTCACCAAGCCAGCGTCGATCTGCTCCAACGTTAGCAGGGAGGGTTTGACCTTGAGCTTTTCGGCGGCGAACACGAACAGCAACTGGAAGCTCAGGGCGTAGGAGTCCTGCGTGTGCCGACTGACGCCTCGCTGGCGGGAGAGCGTCTCGCGCAGGAACGCTTCAATGAGAGGAGCGATCGGCGTCATGACTGCCGTCCCTCCGACAGGAACTCTTCGCCGGCCGCAGCGACGTCGCGCATGAGCTCAGCGGTAGCTTCGAGATACCAGTAGGTCGCATAGATGTTGACGTGGCCCATGTAGGTGGCCAGCGCCGCCATATGCGCCCCGCATCGGCTTCGGCCGGCCGGGCTGCCCTGCAGCGCACGCACGGCGAACGTATGCCGCAGATCGTGCAGCCGAGGACGGCGCGTCGTCCTCGATCGGATGCCAGCTATGCCCACCAGCCTGTCGAAGAGCTCTTTAACCGCGATGTAGCGGAGTGCCCGACCACGCTTGTCGATGAACACCGGATCATCGTGCGAGCGCGGCCGTCGATGCGCCAGATAGCGTTCCAGGCCTGCTGCTGCCGTGTCGTGCAGTGGCACCAGGCGCGTCTTGCGGAACTTGGTCTCGCGGATCAGCAGGCCGTCGCCGGTCACGTCGGCAACCGTGAGCCTCAGAGCTTCTGAGATCCGCAACCCGGTGGCCGAGAGCAGCGCGATCAAGGCTGCAAAGGTGAGCGGGCGCAAGCTGCCCTTGGGCCGAAGCCGCAGCGCAGCCTCGATCAGGCGATTGATCTCGTCTGCCGAGTAGATGTGCGGTGTGCGGCGCCTCTTGCGAGCACCGAAGTGATTGGCGGGCGGCAGCTCATGCCCGGCGTCCTCGACTTGGGTGTGGCGCACGAAGCGGCAGATGGCTCTGAGTCGTGCATCGCGTTGCGCCACGGATGGCCCGAGCGCGGCCCATTCGATCGCCGCTTGCGTCTCAACGTGCGTTTGCGCGCGCTCGGCCGCGAAGGCGGCAAAGCTCTTCAGCAGGTACTCCGCATTCGACATCGCGAAGCCCGTGGCGCGGCGCAGGGCGAGATAGGTCTCGATCGCGTCCAGCATCACAGCGCCTCCGGCCAGGGCTGAGCGACCTGCTTCAAGAGCGCGACATCGGCCTTGGCGTAGTAGGCCGTCGTGTCGATGCCTCGGTGGCGGAGGACCAGACCGATCTTCTCGAGCGGAACGCCGCAGCGCAGCATCTCGGTCGCCGCGGTGTGCCGCAGGACGTGCGCCCCCTTTACCGACGTCACGATGCCGGCGCGCTTCATGACGCGCTTCATCACCGACGAGATTCCATCGCCGTTCCGGAACGGTCGGCAAGGCGCGATCGTGCGCAGGAACACGCGATCGCTACGACAGGCGGACGGACGGCATTCGAGATAGGCGGCGATCGCATCCCCGACGTCTTGCGGGAGCGGCAGGCGGACCTCGTAGCGCGCCTTGCCTCTGACCCGGAGCGAGCCCGCCTGCCACTCGATGTCGGTGAGACGGAGTTGCGCCACGTCGCCGGCCCGCAGTCCGAGGCGGGCCAACAACAGCAAGATCGCGAGATCACGTCGACGCGCACTGGTGTCACCATCACAGGCGGCGATCAACTGATTGACCTGCTCGGCCGACAAATATCGCGGCATGTCGGCAAGCTGCCAATGGGCGTAAGCTGAAACGGCGTTGTCGAGACCCGCCTGACAGCAGCCTTCGACTGCAAGGTATCGCAGGAATGCCCGTAGGCTCGTCGTCATCTTCTCGATCGTGCCGCTGCCGCACTTGCTCGCGTGTTCCATGAAGTAGCCGCGAACATCGGCCGGACTCCAGCCAGTCGGGGCGGATCCGAGCGCTATCACTATGCCGGCAGCGTCGCGAGCGTAGAGCCTGATGGTGGCATCGGATGCCCCGCGATGCTTGCGCAGCCAGGCCTTGAAGTCGGTGACCAACTTGGGCTCGGCGGGCGCCGTTACCACGGCCGCGGATCGGCAGACGCCGACCTCGATAAGGTGCCGTCGAAAGAGCCGGGCACCGTAGATGGTGTGGTGGTTCCGCCGGCCGCCTCTGACGCGCGGACACCTGCAGCTGCGCAGGTGCTCGCTGAAGGCCGCCAGATCGATGTCTCCCAGGCTCACGCCGCGCTCGATCATGATGTGGCCGGCATGGGCTGCCGCCCGCAAATAGCGCACGGCCGTGTCTGGGCTGTAGCCTTGCCGTTCGAGTGATGCTGCGAAGCCGTCGAGGTATGGCCCGCTTGGCCCGCTCCGCAGATGCCCCAGAATCTTCGATGCCGAGAAGTAGGTCTCCAACATGTTCGTCCCCGTTTGTGACCGGCCATCAGTGGCCAAGTCGATGGGGCCGCGAGCACACCCAGTTATGGAGACAAGAAGCGCCGAGATTCACAGAAAATGTCAGCGACGCCACGCCGACTCCCCATTACTGGATCTGCCCATAAGGCAGGTAATGGGCGATGCCCATTACCTGCCGTAACCGGCACTGTCCCAGGTGCCAGGGCGCGGCCGCGCGTACATGGCTCGCCGAGCGCGAAGCCGACCTGCTGCCGGTCGGCTACTTCCATGTCGTATTCACGCTGCCGGCCGAAGTCGCCGAGATCGCGTTCCACAACAAGGCGCTGGTCTATGACCTGCTGTTCAAGGCGGCATCGGAGACGATGCTGACCATCGCCGCCGATCCGAAGCACCTCGGCGCGCGCATCGGCATCACTGCCGTGCTCCACACATGGGGCTCGGCAATGACCCACCATCCGCATGTCCACATGATTGTGCCGGGCGGCGGCATCGCGCCGGACGGGAGCCGCTGGATATCGTCGCGCGCGGCCTTCCTGCTCCCGGTCAGAGTACTGGGCAAGTTGTTCCGCCGCCTGTTCCTCACCCGGCTGATCGCGCTGCACGACGCCGATCGGCTCGCCTTCTTCGGCACCCTTGCTCGTCTCATCGAGCGGCAGGCCTTCCTGCGGCACCTGTCGCCGGTCCGGAACAAGCGCTGGGTGGTCTATGCCAAGGCGCCCTTCGCCGGGCCGGAAGCGGTGCTCGCCTACCTGTCGCGCTACACGCACCGGGTCGCGATCTCGAACCGCCGCCTGATCGCCTTCGACGAGGCTGGAGTCACCTTCCGCTACAAGGACTATCGCCGCGATGGTGTCGAGCGCCAGCGCGCCATGACGCTTGCCGCCGACGAGTTCATCCGCCGCTTCCTGCTCCATGTCCTGCCGCGTGGGTTCCACCGCATCCGTCACTATGGGCTGCTCGCCACCTCCGCCCGCAAGGCCAGCCTCGCACTCGCGCGCGAACTGCTGAACGTCGATCTGCCGCCCCAAGACGACACTTCGGAAGAACCGGCTGACGTCCGCCGGCCTTGCCCTTGCTGCGGCGGGCGCATGGTCGTCATCGAGAGGTTCGAACGGTGGTGCCAGCCTCGTGCACCGCCTGCCTCAAGGGCGCCGAACCGGGAGAACGCCCCATGACCCGGCATGGACCGTTTGTCCACACGGCTGCGCCACGCTGGCGCCGGTCAACGGGATGTTATGTGCACGTTGCCGTGACGCCGGTCGTCACGCACACCAATCCCGTCGGAATCAACGCTACAGGCTCTGCGACCTGGCCCGGAAGCCGCTTCCACGACATGCCCACCGCGTCCTATGCGGAAGTTCGCGACAGGCGCTGGCACACCCCGAAACACAAATCCCCATAGCTCACCGCCTGCGGCCCGCGGGTTCCTGCATCAGAGACTTTCGTACGCCTGACGGCACCCGAAACCCTTCAGCAATGTCGGTCATTCAGCCGGCCCCTGCCTTCCTTCAGAAGCGGACTTCCCTGGTGTCAACACGACGGGCGAGGTTGCGCCAGCTTCGGACCCTCTGGATTCGTTTCATCTCGCTGCTGACACGACTGCTGCAACGCCAGCTTAGCTAGGGCAGTCCTCGGCATCATCTGCCACGGGCAGGAAGAAGCGCTTACGCTCGCAAGAAGTGAGTTTTCGGTGCACGACGTCTTGAGCATAGGCGATGAGGTCCTCTGGCGACGTGAAGACGCGGATCAACTGCACGCTATCTCCGCCTGAGACAGCTGCGACCTGTGTGCCATCCGAATTGAATGCGGCCCGCGTGACCGCCGGGACGATCGTGCTGGTGTCATGCTGGCCAACAAGGAGCGCGAGTTGCTGACCCGTGTCGGCAGACCACAGCCTGACAGACCGCTCACGGTAGGACGACGTCACCGCATATTGTCCGTTGGGACTCAATGCGACGTTGTCGATGCTGGCATTGCCCCCCGTGAGGACAGACCTTTCCTTCCCGTCCTTGACGCTCCAGATGCGAACGGTTCCATCTCGTGAGGCAGTTGCCAGCGACCTGCCATCGTTGCTGAAGGCAACATTTGTCACCGGCCCGCCGTGTCCCTCCAACGTGGCGGCAGCTTCCCCTTCCGCGACTGACCAGATTTGCGTCGTTCCGTCAGAAGAACCAATGGCGACCAATCGGCTGTCGGGACTGAAAGCCGCTGCGCTGATGCGGTTCTCGTGTCCTGGAACACCTGTGATCTCAGTGCCGTCCATCTTCCAAAGCCGCGCTGTATTGTCGTTCAACGTCGCAAGGACCAGCTTGCCATCCGGGCTGAACAAGGCATCCTGCAAATCCGCTGTGGTTTGAAATACTGTCTTGGCAGCGCCGGTCGAGGCGTCCCAGAGCCGCACAGTTCCATCGACCGAAGCGGATGCCAGGAACGAGCCATCGGAACTGAATTGGACCTGGACGACCTTGGGATCATGACCTTCCAGCGCTGCCGCTTCGCGACCGCCTTTGGCCTCCCACAGCCGAACCACGCCGTCGTTGGACGTCGTGGCAAGACGATGCCCATCAGGGCTGAATACCGCAAGCTTAAGCAAGCCTTCCGTGCCGGGCGCGAGCGTCGCAACCAAATTGCCACTTGCAACATCCCAGACATGCCCCACGACACCGCTTCCCGTCACGACGCGCGCCCCGTCAGCACTGAATACTGCGAACCTGCGCGCGGTTTCGTGACGCAACGTGGTCGTTAGCACACCGTCGACGTCCCAGATGCGCGCGGTTCCGTCGTGCGACACCGTGAGAAGGCGACGGCCATCGGGGCTGAAGGCGACCTCCTCGATCAGCGCACTATGCCCGTGGAGGATCGAGACCTGCGAGCCGCTCTTGACGTCCCAGATACGGGAAACGCCGTTCACCGACGCGGTGGCGAAAAGTTCGCCGTCAGGGCTGAACGCGCCGTTGACGTCGAGATATTGATAGGAGATTCCGGCATTGAGCGCGCTTGCCCTGGTTTCTTGGCCGAATATGCGGATCAACTCACCTGTCCTTGTATTCCAAAGACGGGCGGATCCGTCGATGGCAACGACTGCCACAAGGCGGCCATCGTGACTGAAGGTCCCTTGATGGCCAGCACTCGGTGATCCGGGGAGAGCGGCAAGTCCCGACAGATCCGCCAGACTCCAAAGACGAGACGTGCCAGTCCAGGCGACGGTCAGGAGTTGGGTCCCGTTCGGACTAAACTCGATGCCAGTAACATTGTCTCCGCGAACCGGAATCGTGCCGATCGGAGTGCCGTCGTTCGCATTCCAAATTTGAACGTCTCCGTGGAACTGGACGGAAGCAAGCATTTGACCGTCGGGACTCACCGCAAGAACGGTAGATTGCCAACTGGCTCCCGGCAATCTGGCAATCTCGGTGCCGTCCCGAGCGTTCCAGATCGTCGGCGCGGCAAACTCCGAAGCAGTAAAGATCCGCGTTCCGTCGCGGCTGAAAATCGCGGCGTGGACGTCACCGGTCTGATTGAGGACGTAGAGCTGCTTGCCGGTCGCCGCATCCCAGACCCTTGCAGTGCCGTCGACCGAGCCAGTGAGGACTTGTCTTCCGTCCGGGCTGAACACTGCCAACTTTAGCACGCCTTTATGGCCCTTGAGGATGGCAAGCGCCTTTCCGTCGGCGGTGTTCCAAACTCGCGCGGTCTGATCGAAGGAAGATGTAACGACGCGGTCTCCTTCCGGACTGAAAGCGCCGTGGGTGACGGCATCTTCATGGCGAAGGACGGCGAGTTCCTGATACCCGGACAGAGCTCTGAACAGGGCGGCTTCGGCCTCGGTCACATAGGGCCGTTCGGTCGTTTCTCCCTTCTTGGGAAGGGCCTCCAGCGCCAGAAGGATGGCAAGCTCGCTGTCCCCGGCGGACGACAGTTGCAGCGAGATCGACGAGAGCGACCGTGACTGGTTGCGCAGCGCGAGGTCTCTCGCCGCTATTGCGTCCTGGGCATTCTCGTCGGCGCGCTCTGCCTGAAGGCTGGCCTCGTGTTGTCCCCAGAATCCGGCGATCGCGCCGGCGCCTGCCACGACCGCCAATGCAAAGGCGACAATAGCGGTGTAACGCGTGCGGCGCGCAAGCCGTGTCGCCGCTTCCGCCACCAGGCTGCGGCGTTCCGCTTCGCGCTCAAGGCGCTCCCGTTTGGTCGCCTCTTCGGCCTCTATGCGCGCACGATCGGCCTGTCGCTCCCTTTCCGCGACCGCCATCTGAGCCAACAATGATGCTTCTACATACTGAGCTACTTGATCGTCGACGTCCTCTCGCCGCGACACTAGCAATTCCTCGCCTCGGCAAGTCGTATGCCGGCGGGCAGAAGCAGGTCGGGATTCCTGTTGTCGGCATGCCAGCGGCCGGCATCGGTTCGCAGCCGGGCACGCGTCTCCAGAAAACTTCGATCAGCGTTGACGATGTCGCGCGCGCGGGGCCAACGGCTCAAAAGCGCCTCGTGGGCGACGCGGACGACTGCCTGCCCTTCAAGGTTCTCGTCGGAAACGAGAAGCCGAGCCGCGATCAACGCGTCGAGAAGTGCAGCTTGTGCGGGCGTTCGCGCCATGTTGTCGCGGACCGCCGGGGCCGCGGCGACTGAATTGTCGCCGAGACGAACCGTCGTCAGCGCGCGAAGGACGGTTGGCAGCGCATCCTGAACCGTGGGCGACAACGCCTCGACCACTTCGTCGGCCCGGCGCGCGATCGCGCCCTCGAGGCCTCCAAGCGCACGATAGGCTGCGAAGGTAAGCAGGCGTTCTGCTCGGCCGGCTTGGTAAAGTGCTTCGAGCACGAACTCGAGCAGTGGTAGGGAACCGGGTCGGCCGCTGTCGCCTCCTGAAGCACGTCCTCCAGTCGGCCGCGGTCTTTCGTTTCCTCAAAGCGCAGGCCCGCCGCGCTTGCGGGTTCACGGATGATCTTCGAAATCTCGGCCCCGGTCGGAGGCAAGAGTTCGTAGCTGCTCAGGCCATCCTTCAATGCCGAGAAACCCGGGACCTCGCCGCACCGATGGAAGAAGTCGCCGCGAATCGTCGCGATCACCCATACAAGTCCGCTAGTGGCGAACGCTGAAAGCAATCGCACGAACAAAGCGCGCGAGGCTGGTTCCGTTTCGGTTGTGAAGAGTTCCTCCATCTGATCGACGGCTAGGACCAGACGCGCCTTACCCGGGCCGCCACTGGAGGGGGTCGAGGCGAGCGCCGAGCGGACAAAAGCCAGCGCCCGATCGGGATTGTTCCGAAACGTCGCCGCCAACTCGGTCGCCGTCCCGTTTTCGGCAAGTTCGGGCAAGGCTTCGGCGCGGAGCAACGCCGATGACAGAGACGTGATCGCGTCAGGTCCCTCGGACGGACGCATGACGCAACGCCGCCAGAGCAAGATGCCCGGCACCGCGCCACGTTGCGTGACGGCCGGAATCAGCCCGGCGCGCACGAGCGAGGACTTGCCGGAGCCGCTCATCCCGTAGATGAGCAGGAAGCACTTGCCCGCGACCGCGAGCTGCTCCAGTCGCTCAGTGCAGATAGCGATCGCACGGCTCCGCCCGAAGAAGAGATCGGCGTGCTCGAAATCGAAACTGTCGAGGCCGCGAAACGGCGAGCTAGTTGGTTCCTCAGACGTGACGGGCACGCGAAAAGCCCGAACCGGCCGCGCAATGTTCTTTAGGCGCTGCTCACCCAGGTCAACGAAATCTGCTGCAAGACGGTCGCGAACTTGCATCTGGATAGCGTCAGAGACGCAGATGCCGCCCGGAAGCGCCAGCCCCTCAAGGCGGGCGGCGACATTCACACCGTCACCCATGAGATTGTCGCCATCAACCACCACGTCGCCGAGGTTGACTCCAATCCGGAATCGCATGCGCCCTGGCCCAGGCAAGTCGGCGTTGAGCCGATCGATCGCCAACTGGATGTCGATAGCGCACCGAACCGCACCTATCGCGCTGGCGAATTCTGCGATGACGCTGTCGCCTGCGCTTCCGAAGATGCGTCCATCGTAGCCGGCAATTAGCTTGTCGATCGCTTGTCGATGGACCTTCAGGGTAGCAAGGGTCGTCTCTTCATCTTTGCCGACAAGTCGGCTGAACCCCACCACGTCGGCAGCGAGGATGGCAGCTACTTTCCGCTGAACGCGATCGACGGGCATCCCCGCTCCTGCGGCACATCGTTTATCATCCTACCCTAACAGCTTTCGAACCCGAAAGGGCGCTTGATCGGCCGCATCGCCCCGCTTCGGTGGAAACGGACAGTCTGAGGAATGTCGCCTTGGGTCAGTTCACGACCTCCATCCAGCGGGTTGAATGTCTGCAATCTTCGTTGCGAAGCCAGAAGCTGCCAATCCGCTCGCGGCCCCTATCGAGACGTTCAAGGCCTTGGTGCTAAGCGTCCGCCCATGGCGCAAAGGAGAAAAATTGGCGCCCACCCCTCACGCCGTCTTTGCCGAACTTGTGCGGCTTGCCTACTTCGGAACTCGGTGCGGAAAACGTGTGGCTGCTCGGCCGAGAAACAGTCGTCAGAATCTGCCTGCCCCCTTGCTCGCCCCCCAACCCTCACGGCACAAATATCAAAAACACCCAGGTAAAAAATACCACGAGGTGCACCAAGCCGGTCAGGAACGTCGTCCTCTCCGTGCCGAAGCTCACATTGCAGATGAAAAGCGCCAGGACCAAAAGCACCGTGTCGGTCGCCGGCAGGCCCAGGGTCAGGCCTCTTCCGGTCAGCAGGCTGGCGGCGGCTATGCCGGGTATTGTCAAACCGATCGTCGCGCAGGCCGAGCCCATGGCGACGTTCAGGCCGCGCTGCAGCTCGTTGCTGAGCGCGGCACGAACCGCCGAAATGGCCTCCGGCATCAAGACCAGCGCGGCGATCATTGCGCCGACAATGGCATCGGCCTGCGGCACCTGGTAGGCGACGAGCGCGTCCTCGACGCTGGCGGCGACCTGTTCGGCGAGCATGACGATGCCGATCAGCCCGATCAGCAGGAGAACGGCGCCGGCGGCGACGCTTTCGTGAGCGTCGGCTCGCACCGCGGCGCCATGTGCTTGCCCGTCGATGAAATCGTCGCGGTGGCGGACAGTCTGCGCGAACAGAAAACCGGCATAAAGCAGCACCGAAAGCACGCTGACGAAGCCGAGTTGCGCCGCCGAGAACGTGCCGGGATCGGTGGTTCGCGTGTAGGTCGGCAGAATGAGCGTCATGACGCTCAGCGCGACCAGTACCGCCAGATAGGCGCTGGTTCCTTGGCGGACGATTGCCTGCTTGCGATGGCGCCAGCCGCCAAACGTCAGGCACATGCCGACGACGCCGGTGGACGTGATCATCACCGTCGAGAACACGGATTCGCGTGCAAGCGTCGGGTTGTTGGCGCCGTGCAGCATGATGGAAACGATGATCGACACTTCGATTGCCGTCACGGCGATGGTCAGCACCAACGTGCCGTACGGCTCGCCCACCCGCCGGGCCACCGCCTCGGCGTGGTCGAGCACCACGAAAATGGTGGTGAACATGATCGCGCTCGACAGCGCGCCGATAAATATCCTGGTGCCCAGCGACCCTTCGTCGACCGACACCCCGCTGGCCCTGACCGCGACAGCCATCGCCAGCGCGGCCAACGGCATGCCGTAGGAAACCGCCGATCTTGCGAAACCACTCATTCCAAGCCCCTTCCGCAAGCCCCTTTTGCAAGCCTCTTCTGGGCAAGCCTCGTCTGCGAACCCTGCGAAAGCCCGAAGCGCGCCCTCAAGCCGTCTTCTGCGTCACCAGTCCCAGTTCGTCGACCATCGCCTGGCGCATCAGGAATTTCTGCGGCTTGCCGGTCACCGTCATCGGCAATTCGGTGCGGAAGCGGATGTAGCGCGGTATCTTGAAATGGGCGATCTGGCCGGCGCAGAAGGCCTTGATCTCCTGCTCGGTGGTGATCTGGCCGGGCTTCAGCACGATCCAGGCGCACAGCTCCTCGCCGTATTTCGGGTCGGGAATGCCGAACACCTGCACCTCCTTGACCTTCGGGTGGCGATAGAGAAACTCCTCGACCTCGCGTGGATAGACGTTCTCGCCGCCGCGGATGACCATGTCCTTGACCCGGCCGACGATGTTGCAATAGCCCTCGGCATCGATGGTGGCGAGGTCGCCGGTGTGCATCCAGCCGTCGGCGTCGATGGCCTCGCGGGTCTTCTGCTCGTCGTCCCAATAGCCCTTCATCACGGAATAGCCGCGCGTGCACAGCTCGCCCGGCGCGCCGACCGCGACGGTGGCGCCTTCGGCGTCGATGGCCTTGACCTCGACATGCGGATGGACGCGGCCGACGGTCGAGACGCGCTTTTCCAGGGGATCGTCGACGCTGCTCTGGAACGACACCGGGCTGGTCTCGGTCATGCCGTAGGCGATGGTCACCTCAGCCATATGCATCAGCGACACCACCTTCTTCATCACCTCGATCGGGCATGGCGAGCCGGCCATGATGCCGGTGCGCAGGCTGGTGAGATCGAAGGAGGCGAACTCCGGATGGTCGAGCAGGCCGACGAACATGGTCGGCACGCCGTAGAGCGCGGTGCAGCGTTCCGTTGCCACCGCCCTCAGCGTGGCGCCGGCATCGAACCCCTCGCTGGGGAAAACCATGGTCGCGCCCTTGGTGACGCAGCCCATCGTGCCCATCGACATGCCGAAGCAATGATAGAGCGGCACCGGGATGCACAGCAGGTCGTCGACGGTGAGCCGGATTGCCGCGGTGACGAAATTGCCGTTGTTGACGATGTTGTTGTGGGTCAGCGTCGCGCCCCTGGGCGCGCCGGTCGTGCCGCTGGTGAACTGGATATTGATGGCGTCGTCCGGTTTCAGCCCCGCTGAAATCCGGTCGAGCCGGTCATGCTCGTCGCGGCCGGCCATCGCCAGCACGTCGGCGAAATTGAACATGCCCGGCGAATTGTCCTCGTCCATGCGGATGACGGTCTTCAGCGCCGGCAGTCTGTTGGCGTCGAGCTTGCCGGGGGTGGCCTTGGCGATCTCCGGCGCCAGCGTTTCGATCATGCCGAGATAGTCGGAACTCTTGAATGTGGCGGCGGTGACGAGCGCTCGGCAAGCGACCTTGTTCAAGGCATATTCCAGCTCGACCAGCCGGTAGGCCGGGTTGATGTTGACCAGGACCAGGCCGATGCGGGCGGTGGCGAATTGCGTCACCAGCCATTCCCAGCGGTTCGGCGACCAGATGCCGACGCGGTCGCCTTTCTCGAGGCCGAGCGCCAGGAAGCCGGCGGCGAGCGCATCGACCGTGTCGGACAGTTCGTCCCAGGTAAAGCGCTTATGCTGCTCGACGAAGACGGCGGCATCGAGCGTGCCATATTTGCCGACCGTATCGGCAAACAGCGCCGGGATGGTCAGGTTGAGCAGCGGCACGCTGCGCTCGCCCGAGACATGCGCCGTGCCGTCGACCGGCGCAATGAACGAACCGCCATCGCGCTTGGAGCGCAGGTTGGTTGCATTCTTCAACTCGTCGAGATTGATCGGCATCGCCGTGTCCTCCGCAGACAGGCCGAGCCTATCAGCCCGGCAGGGTGGTGGAAATCCCGTCCATGGTGGGGCTGGGTGGGAACTCGCCTGTAAGGGCCGAAAATAAAAAACCCGCCTCGGCGGGCGGGTCTTCGGGGCCAATTGACACTATAGCGAGATTAGTAGCATAGCTGCCGGCACAAAGCAAGAACAAAATTGCTGTACGTCAAGAAAATCGCGTCAGGTTGGCACTGCGGCCAAGCTGCCAATCTCCCTCCTTGAGGGGGAGATGGCCGGCAGGCCAGAGGGGGTCGCCGCGCGCGGAGCTCCAGCCTGTTCTGTCGGTTAGGAGAGTCGCGTCAAGACGTACCGACCCCCTCAGTCGCCTTCGGCGACATCTCCCCCTCAAGGGCAGGGCTATCGCATATGAGTGATGGCATTGATGAGATAGTCGTCGTTCCAGGCGCATTTCTTGATGCGATGGCTGATGGGAACTTTGGCAGCATCGGCG
>NZ_JAMYLV010000067.1:0-13706 GCF_040318195.1 Mesorhizobium sp. M1273
CAAGGCAGGAAATGGCAGTCGCTCCTTCGCTCAACTGCCTCTCCAAAGAATCCTTTCTCAGCCTAAACTCAACCCCAAAATCGCCATATGCGATTCCCCTGCCACAAGGGGGAGGGAGACTTCCGTTGGCGCTGACCTCGGCAAATTGCCTGCCTTTCGGCGCCAAAGGCGAAGTAAGGGCGCGCGGCAGCATTCCCTCCCCCTTGTGGGGAGGGTTAGGGTGGGGGTCCATCTTCGCAAGAATCCAAATGCGGTTGCCCAGCGCAACAGTGGGGGTGTCCAAGCCCCGGCGACGAAATTGGATATCCCGCAATCAATCCGGCGCCCGGCGAAAAGCACCATCCTATCGGCGCCGCCAGCCGGCCAGTCCCTGATGCTGCGGTCGTAGTCGCCGGTCAGCACCGTGCCGCCCGCGGCAAAGGCAACCGCATAGATCGGGCCGGACTGGCTGTCGAACATGGCGAGCTGGTTGCCGGTCTGCCGGCGGTGAAACTGAGGCCGTTCGGCACCTCGCGAGCACGCCTCGCCCAGCGCCAGATACGCCTCGATGAAGCAAGCCGTGCCGATCACGATCATGAGGGCTGCAAGCAGCCTGTCAGCAAACCTGTTCATCTATCCGCTCTGCAATGATGGCGCTCGGCGCCTGGCTGTCGGTGATGGCTCAAGTCCACCCCAGCCCTTCGGCAGCAGCCGCAGGCATCGCCGCGTTTGCCGGGAGGCCGGTCGTGCGCTAGATCGCTGGCAGAGGCTAACGCGAGGCCAGCAATGGACGATTGGAAGCTACCTTGGGGCGGCGGTTGCCTGTGCGCCGGAATACGCTTTCGCATCAGCGCCCCGCCCTTGCTGACGATGGCGTGTCACTGCACCGGCTGCCAGAAGCTGAGCGCCAGCGCATATTCCCTGACCATCGCCGTGCCGAGCGACGGTTTTGCCATAACGCAAGGCGAGCCGGTGGTCGGCGGCCTGCACGGCCCGCACCGGCAGCTCTATTGCCCGCATTGCAAGAACTGGATGTTCACGCGCCCGCATGGCCTGGACTTTTTCGTCAACATTCGTGCGACCATGCTGGACGAGCACCAATGGTACGTGCCTTTCGTCGAAGTCTTCACGTCGGAAAAGCTGCCCTGGGCTTCGACCGCCGCTAGCCACAGTTTCGCTACGCAGCCCGACCTTGAGGGATACGCACCTCTGATCGAGGCGTTCGCCCGCGAAGCCGCGCGGCCAACTTGACTGGTTGCCGCCCGGAAAGGCGGCGCCAGCCTCCGTGCCTCACTTCAACTCCACCCAGACCGGCACATGATCGCTGGCGCCGGTCTCGCCGCGCACGTCGCGGTCGATGCCCGCCGCTACCAGCCGGCGCGACAGCTTCTTGCTGAGTAAGATATGGTCGAGGCGCAGGCCGGCATCGCGCGGCCAGCGGTTGCGGCGATAGTCCCAGAATGTGTAGAGCGTCTCGTTCGGGTGCTTCTTGCGCAGCGCGTCAAGCCAGCCTTGGTCGAGCAGCCGCTGGAACGATGCGCGGCTTTCCGGCTGGACCAGCGCGTTGTCGTCATAGGAGCGGGTCGGGTAGATGTCGCGCGGCTCGGGCACGATGTTGTAGTCGCCGGCCAGCACCACCGGCAGTCCGGTGTCGAGCAACTGCGCCGCATGCGCCTCCAGCCTTTCGTGCCAGTTGAGCTTGTACTGGAATTTCGGGCCGGGCTGCGGATTGCCGTTCGGCGCGTAGAGGCAGGCGACGACGATGCCGTTGACCGCCGCTTCGATGTAGCGCGCCTGCTGGTCGCTATCGTCGCCGGGCAGCGCCTCGCGGGTCAGAACGGGTTCTGCGCCACGCGAAAGGATGGCGACGCCGTTCCAGGTCGGCTGCCCGACCCAAACTGCGCCGTAGCCGGCCGCCGCCAGCGCAGTGCGCGGAAACTGCGTCTGTCTCGCCTTGAGCTCCTGCAGGCAGGCGATGTCGGGTTTGGCGGCAGCCAGCCATGCGAGCAGGTTCGGCAGCCGGCTGTTGATGTTGTTGACGTTGAAGGTGGCGATCTTCATCGGCCTGTTTCAGCGCACGATGCGTTCGGTCCACGCCTTCACCGCATCAGCGAGCGTCTTCAGATGATCGGCGGTGGAGAAGCCGGAGATGTTTTTGCGCGGCTTCAGATCATGGTCGCCGTCTTCCAGCCAGAAGATCTCGATTGCATCGGACAAAGCATAGGTCGCGACCTCGTCTTTGGTCCCGAACTCGTCGCGTGTGCCCTGGAAGATCACTGCCGGCGTCTTGAGATCGGCCAGGTGTTTTGTCCGAAGCTGCGTCGGTTTGTCAGGCGGATGGAAGGGATAGCCGAGACAAAGCAGCCCTGAAATCTCGCCCTTCGAAAACATCTCGTCGGCGATCATCGAAGCGACGCGTCCGCCCATCGACTTGCCGCCGATGATCAGCGGACCCTTCACGCCCTTCATCCGGAGGTCGGCGATCGCCTTGACGTATTCCGGGTTAACCGTCTCGGCGCGCGGCGGCGGCTTGCGGTGGCCGTAGCGGCGAGCCGCCATGTAGTGGAATTCAAAGCGCGCGACGCGGAAGCCGGCTGCGGCTAGCGCTTTTGCCGTGGCGGTCATCGAGGCCGAGTCCATAGGAGCGCCTGCGCCATGGGCGAGCAGGATGGTGATGGCGGCGGTGTCGGGACCGTCGAAGAGGAAGGTGGTCATGGGGACTCCAACGCTGGTGACCCCTTCTCCCCTTGTGGGAGAAGGTGGCCGAGCGAAGCTCGGTCGGATGAGGGGTGTTCCAGGGAACGCCGACGCCTCATTTCTTCCAACACCCCTCAACCGTCTCGGCGCTGCGCGCCGATCCACCTTCTCCCACAAGGGGAGAAGGAGGCGCTACTACCTCACCCTGCCGACATCCGCGCCAGCTGCAAATCGACAAACTGGATGCCCCGCGCGGCCGTGCGCGCCCATTCGGAATTGGCGTCGAGCTCGAGATAGCGCACCCAGCGACGCCGCGCCTCGGCGAGATTGCCGGCGTCGAACTCCAGCCTCGCAAGGTTGAACACCGCGTCGGCATAATTGGGATCGAGTGCGATCGCCTTCAGCAAATGCCGTCTCGCCGAGGCTACCCGCCCCTCTTCGCTCATCAGCCCGGCAAGATTGAACCAGGCCTCGACGAAGCCGGGATCGAGCTTTATGGCGCGGGCATAGTCGTGGGCCGCCTCGGCCGCGTGGCCGGCGGCGCGCAGGCAGTTGGCGCGGTTGAAGGCGGCGATGGCATCGCTTGGGTCGATGGCCAGGCAGCGCTGGTAGAGCGCCGCCGCCTGGTCGTGGTCTTCAGCCCCTTCCGCCGCCTCGGCATCGGCGAACAGCTCTTCCAGCGTGTCGTCATCCTGCGTTCCCAGATCGAACAGCAGCTGGCCGTCGAGTTCGCTCTGGCCGCCCTCGAGATAGATCGCGTCGGCCCGCCCATGCTGTGAGCCGACGGCGAGCGACTTGGCGGTGAGCGAGGCGACCTGGCCCGACCGGTGCACCGAGCGCGCAATCGCCCCCCAGGAGGCGCCACCGGCGACCAGGCCGGCATATTTGCGGGCGAGGATCAGGTCGCGAAAGGAATACGGTTCGCAATCATGCTCGAAGGCATCGAACAGCGACAAAAGGTCGAGATCCTCGCCGGTCAGCCGCGACTGGTCGATCAGCGACTGCCGCGACAGCGCCGAAGCCTCCGGCGCTTTCATCAGGCCGAGCAGGCACAGGAAGCCGTTCTCGCTGACCAGCTTGCGCCCGGCCGCGCGCTCGGTGACGACGCGGCGCTCAATCTCGGCATCATCGGCCTTGGCGAGGAACTTCCGCCCGAACACCACATGGGTGGTCCGTCTGGTGACTCCGCGCCGCAATTGGCCCTGCCGGCGCGCGACCTCGCGCGCCGCCATGCGAAGCGGAAACGCCGCGAGCGCGCCGATAGTGCCGAAGATCGTGCCAGTGGGCGCCGTCACCCTTTGCTCTTACCGACGGCCTGCAGCAGATTGGCCTTGAGCGGGTTTTCCTTGGCGCCGCCCTTGGCGGACTTTGCTTTGGCTGCCGGTTTCGTCGCCTCATCGGCCTTGCTCTTGGACTTGGCCGGCGGCTTGGCCGATTGGGACAGGCTCGCCTTCAGCGCATCCATGAGATTGATGACATTGCCGCGCTCGGGGGCCGCCGCGATGATCGGCTTATGGCCCTTCAGCTTCTCGCGGATCATCGCCATCAGCGCGATCTCGTAGCGGTCCTCGTAATTCTTCGGATCGAAGGTGGTTTCCTTCTGCTTGATCAGCGCCTCGGCCAATTGCAGCATTTCGGGATCGGGGTTTCCGACCGGGATATTGCCGAAATACTCAGCCGTGGCACGCACTTCGTTCGGATTCCTCAAGGTGCAGACGAACATGCCGTTCTCGCGCGCGCCGATCGTCACCACGCGCTCGCGGCTGGACAGCACCAGGCGGGCGATCGCCAGCTTGCCGGATTTGCGCATGGCTTCGCGCAGCACGGCGAAGGTCTCCTCGGCCATTGCGCCGTCCGGCGCCAGGTAATAGGGCGCGTCCTGATAGATGACGTCGACCGAATGCTCGTCGACAAAGGCCTCTATGTTCATCGTATGATTGGATTCGATGCGTACCGCATCGAGATCGGAGTCCTCGATGATGATGTACTGCTTGTCCTCGTATTCGTAGCCCTTGACCAGGTCTGAACGCTCGACCAGCCCGAGTTCGGGGTCGACCGGCTTCATGTTGATGCGGTTGTGCGTCTTCTTGTGCAGCTGGTTGAAGCTGATGCGCTCGCTGGCGCTGGTCGCCGGATAGAGCCGGACCGGACAGCTGACCAGACTGAGCTTGAGGTAACCTTTCCAACTTGCCCTGGGCGCCATGAAATACTCCTACGCGGCCTTGTGCTGTCGAACTGTTCGCAGCGTTCATTCGTCCGGAGGACGAACGGGGCTGCCGAAATCCTACATTGCCCTTACAATACCGGCAAATCCCTAGCGAAATCTTCCTCCGCTGAGAGCCGCCTGCAGGCAAGGGATCCGTGGCGAAGAATAATTCAAATTTTCCGGAGCGTCGATGGAGTCTGGGGCCGCGCCCGCGGGACTATCTCGCGGTGCCTATCACCGGCAAATCCCGGGCGAAATCTTCCATGTCGGCCCAGGGATCGCCTGACGTCGCCAGCAGGCCCGGCAGCGACGAATAATTCAGATCCTGCGGGGCGTCGATGGATTCCAGGTCGCTCCAGCTCACCGGCGTCGAGGCCGGCAAATTGGTGCGGGCGCGCAGCGAATAGGGAGCCGCAGAAGTGTGGCCGCGCGCATTGCGGTGATAATCGATGAAGATGCGCCGCTTGCGGTTATCCTTGCCCATGGTGGTGGTGAAAGTGTCGGGCGCGGTGGCGGCAAGATGCGTCGAGATGGCGCTGGTCGCCTGGTGCAATTTCTTCCAGTTCTGCTTTTGCGTCACCGGCACTGATATGTGGATGCCGTGGCCGCCGGACGTCTTGGCGAACGGCACCAGCCCTAGCGCTTCCAGCTCGCCCTTAATGTGCACCGCCGCCTCAACCACCTCGCGCCAGGCGATCCCCTCGCCCGGGTCGAGGTCGAAAACGATCAAGTCCGGCTTGTCGAGCCGCGTGCGATGGGTGCCCCAGGTGTGGAACTCGACGACACCGAACTGCGCCAGCGCCAGATAGCCCTTGGCGTCTTCCACCGAGAGATAGGATTTGGTCTCGCCCTCCGAATTGGTCGCTTCGAAAGTCGCCACAGAGGACGGCATGCCGGTGAAGGCGTGGCGCTGGAAGAAACAGTCCTGCGGCCTGCCGGTCGGGCAGCGCACCAGCGACACCGGCCGGCCGAGAATGTGCGGCAGCATGAAATCGCCGACCAGCGCGTAATAGACGGCAATGTCGAGCTTGGTCGGGCCGGTCTTGCCGAACAGCCGTCGCGTCGGGTTGGTCACCCAGATGGTGGCGAGGTCGGCCTCGGCGATCAGCCGCTTGCGCGTGGCCGAAACCGGCGTCGACAGGCCGACGTCGCGCAGGCCGCGGAACACGGCATGGCGCAGCGCATTGTCGGTGGTCCGGTTGGCGTAGTGGATGTGCGCCGAAAGCAGCGGCCGCACCCATTTCATCTCGCGCATGATTTCGCGCGGAACGCCTTCCGGCGCGGACGCCCCGGCGCGCAACGGCTCCAGCCGCGCCAGCAACTCGCCGGCGGTGGCGGCGTCGAAGCCGGTGCCGACCTTGCCGCGATAGTGCAATTCGCCGTCCTCGAATTCGCCGAGGCCGAGTGCGGCCAACCCCTCTGCCGCATCGGAGACGGTGTAGCCGGCAATGACGAAGTCGCCGGTCTGAAGCGCCTTGGTCTTGGTCCAGGTCTTGGTGCGGCCGCTCTGGTAGATTGCCGTGGCGCGCTTGGAGACGACACCCTCGAGCCCCATCTCGGATGCCTGGTCATAAAGTGCCTGGCCGTCTCCTTCGACATGATCGCTGAGCTGGATGGCCGAATTGGCGCCGAGACCGGACAGCAATTGCGAAAGCAGCGCCTTGCGCCGGCGGAGCGGCGCTTGTCTCAGGTCCCAGCCGTCGAGATAGAGAAGATCGAAGGCGTAGAAGTGGAGCTTGTTGCCGGCGCCTTCGGCCAGCGCGTCTTGCAAAAGGGCAAAGCGGCTGATGCCCTTGGCGTCGAGCGCGACGACCTCGCCGTCGATGATCGCCTCGCGGCACGGCAGCCTGGCGAATGCAAGCGGCAGGTCGCCATAGCGCTTCGTCCAGTCGAGGCCGGCGCGGGTGATCAGCCTGACTGCGCCGTTAGCGAGATGCGCCATGGTGCGGTAGCCATCGAATTTGATCTCGTGCAGCCAAACTTCGCCCGTTCGGGCCGCTGGGTCATCGCCGCCCGGCGGTTTCGAAACCTGCGTAGTCAGCTGCGGCTCGATCCGGGAAGGCGGCGGCGCCTTGACGGCGCCCGGCAAAGCACCTGGCTTCAGCACCACCGGCCTGGCAGCGGCCGGCTTCGGCGTTGCCACCAGTTCCTCGATGCGGCGTCCGGATTTGACGCTTTCCGGCCGGGCTTCCAGTATGTCGAGCTTGGCGTCGGCGGCGAGATCGCGCTCCTTGAACAGCAGCCAGTTCTTCTTGCCCTCATCCTCGCCGGGCTTCGGTTTCAGCCGCGTCAGCATCCAGCCGCCATTCAGCTTTTCGCCGGCGAGGCGGAACTTGAAGGAACCGGTGCGCAGGCTCTTCTCGACATCGTCCATCGGCGCCCAGACGCCGGTGTCCCAGACGATCATCGGCCCGCCGCCATATTCGCCTTCGGGAATGACACCTTCGAAGTCGATATACTCGAGCGGATGGTCCTCGGTCTCGACCGCCAGCCTTTTATCGGCCGGATTGAGCGACGGGCCGCGCGGCACCGCCCAGCTCTTCAGCACGTCGCCGACCTGCAGGCGAAGATCGTAGTGATCGGCGGTGGCGTGATGCTTGTGGACAACGAAACGATTGCCCTCACCGGCAACCAGACCGCCGGCTGGTTCCGGCGTCCTCGTGAACTCGCGCTTGGCGCGATAAGCCTTGAGCTTTGGCGGGGCGGTCACGGCCACATGCTCTTGCGCAAAAACAACGGCTTGATGCGCATGTCTTGAATCATTTTGTCAGCATGCGGCAGGTCGGCGTCATGCCGCTCAATCGTCGGTGGCCGGCGTCAATTCGAGCTCGGCCGGCGACAGGCCCTGCTGCAGCTGGCTGAGCCGGAATTCGTCGACCCAATAGGCCTCGCCGTCGACCAGCACGCGCGCGCTGTAGCTGCCGGCCGAAAAACGCTGCGCAGTGATGTACACCTTGTGGCGGTCGAGCGCGTTCCGCACCGCGGCGCGCTTGGATTTCTGACTGGCGACGGAACTGGCCATGCTGGTTACTCACGCACAAGCCGCAAGGCGGCGTGCCTTAAGGATGGCCGAGAGCGTGTCGGCTGTCAATTTGGCGGTCGCTGCGAGCCGCGCGCGGTGGCGCCTCCCGCTCTGTGGAAACCGAGCCGGTGCGCTATATTGCCCTGGCGGCTTGGAACGCGATGCTGATCCGGAGAGCTTCACATGACATTGACGATGCGCAAACTCGGCAGCCAGGGGCTGCAAGTCTCGGCAATCGGTCTCGGCTGCATGGGCATGAGCCAGTCCTATGGCCCGGCCGACGAGGCGGAATCGACCGCCACGCTGCACCGCGCCATCGAACTCGGCTGCACCTTCCTCGACACCGCGGAAGTGTACGGGCCGTTCACCAACGAGGAACTGCTCGGCCGCGCGCTGAAGGGCCGGCGCGATGAGGTGACGATCGCGACGAAATTCGGCTTCCGCATTGAAAACGGCAAGCAAGTCGGCACCGAGCGCGACAGCCGGCCCGAACATATCCGCGAGGCTTTGGAAGGTTCGCTGAGGAGGCTCGCCACCGACCACGTCGACCTCCTCTATCAGCACCGCGTCGATCCGGCGGTGCCGATCGAGGATGTGGCGGGCGCTGTCGGCGAGCTGATCGCTCAGGGCAAGGTCCGCTTCTTCGGCCTCTCTGAAGCCGGCGCCGCCAATATCCGCCGGGCGCATGCCGTGCATCCGGTATCGGCCGTGCAGAGCGAATATTCGCTGTGGGAGCGCAATCTGGAGCCGGAAATCATTACGCTGCTGAAGGAGCTCGGCATCGGCCTGGTGCCGTTCTCGCCGCTCGGCCGCGGTTTTCTCACCGGCGATGTCAGGCGCGCCGAAGACTATCCGGAGGGCGATTACCGGCGCGGCGATCCGCGCTACCAGGGCGCCAACTATGACGCCAACATGCAGGCGGCGGCCACGGTACTCGACATCGCCGCGGCGAAGCCCGTCAAGCCAGGTCAGATCGCGCTGGCCTGGCTGCTCCACAAGGGGAGCGACTTCGGCATCGACATCGTCCCGATCCCCGGCACCAAGCGCAGAAAATACCTCGAGGAGAACGTCGCCGCGGCTTCGATCAGGCTGGACCCAGCCGAGATGCAAGTGCTCGACGACGCGCTGGCGCCGGGAAAGGTCGCCGGGCCGCGCTACGGCGAGCGCACCATGGTGATGATCGATCGGTAGGTCTTGCCTGCTCCCGTTCTTGCGCAAAGCTCCGGCCTTGGCTAGCATCCGGCGGCAGGCACCGAGCGGAGGAGAACGTCGCGGTGGACCGGCTGGAGCGCCGTTGCGTCCCTTCAAAACATGAGTTGGGCGCTCGAAGGACACTCCATTTTTGAATCGACGCAAGGAACCTTCCGGAAAACCCATTCCGGTTTCGGGGTCGTGCGCTCATCTGGGAGGAGACTAAATTGATCAACAGACGTGAATTCCTGCTGTCGTCGGCGGCGATGGGCGCTTTGGCGCTGGCCGCTCCGCAACTGGCTTTTGCCCAGGACAAGCTGACCATCCTTGGTTCGGTGCCGAGCCTCGGCTTTCCGTTCTTCGTGCACATGCTGAACCAGATCAAGGCGGAAGCTCAGGCGCAAGGCGTCAACCTGATCGAGAGCGACGGCCAGAACTCGGCGCCCAAGCAGACCGCCGATATCGAGGCGGCACTCGTGCAGAAGGTCGACGCCATCGTCATCTCGCCGCTCGACGTCAACGCGCTGGCCCCAGCCATCGAGGAAGCGGTCAAGGCCGGCGTTCCCGTCGTCACCATTGATCGCCGCGTTGAGGGCGTCGAGGGCATCCTCGCCCATGTCGGCGCCGATAACGTCAAGGGCGGCGAGGCCGAAGCGCAGGCCATGGTGGCGGCATTCCCGAACGGCGCCAAGATCTTCCATTTGCAGGGCCAGCCCGGCGCCGGCCCGGCGATCGACCGTAACAAGGGCGTGCACAACGTCCTCGATCCCATGAAGGACAAGTACCAGATCATCTTCGAGCAGACCGCCAACTTCGCCCGCGCCGAGGCGCTGTCCGTCACCGAGGCCGGCCTTGCCGCCAACGGCAAGCCCGACGCGATCATCTGCGCCAATGACGACATGGCGCTTGGCGCGGTTGAAGCCTGCGCGGCGCGCAACTTCACCGACGTCAAGATCTACGGCTTCGACGCGCTTCCCGAAGCGCTGGTCGCCGTGCGCGACGGCAAGCTGGCCGGAACGGTCGAGCAATTCCCCGGCGAACAATCGCGCACTGCGGTGCAGATCGCGGTCGCCTACGCCAGGGACAAGACCGAGCCGAAGGAAAAGCTGGTGCTTTTGACGCCGATCGTCATCGGCAAGGACAATCTCGACAAGGCGGAGAGGCTGGGCGAGACGAAGTAAGGTTGCACAAAGGGCGCGCAGCGGCAAAAGTAGCATTCTGTCGCGCCCCCCTCTGCCCTGCCGGGCATCTCCCCCACTTGGGGGAGATCGGCAGCTTCGCCGATAGCGCCTTTTTTGCAACGCACGAGATTGGCGAAAGCCAAGGTGACATCCAATCTCCCCCCTCGTGGGGGAGATGTCCGGCAGGACAGAGGGGGGCGCTGTCCCGCCATCAATCGCAAAATTGGGAGCAACCTTTGCCCGCAGCCGAAACCACTGCGCCTTCGCCCTCTCCCGCCCTGCTCACCGTCGAGGGCGTGACCAAGCGCTTTGCCGGCGTCACCGCGCTGACCGACGTTTCGCTCGAAGTCCGCCCCGGCGAGATCCTCGGCCTGCTCGGCGAGAACGGAGCCGGCAAATCGACGCTGCTCAAGATCCTGTCCGGCGTGATGCCGCCGTCCAGCGGCCGCATCGTCTTCGATGGGGTCGAATTCAGCCCGCACAATCCGCAGGATGCCAAGCGCCACGGCATCGTCACAATCTACCAGGAACTGAGCCTGATCCCGACGCTGACCGTGGCGGAGAATATCTTCATCGGCCGCGCACCGCTCGGCCGGTTCGGGCTGGTCAGTTGGCGGAAGATGGAGGAAGATTCGCGCGCGATCATCGCTCGCGTCGGCCTCGACCTCGACCCGGCGACGCCGGTGTCGGCGCTGTCGGTGGCCGAGCAGCAGCTGGTCGAGATCGCCCGCGCGCTATCGCTGAAGAGCCGCTTGATCATCATGGACGAGCCGACCTCGGCGCTGACCGAAACCGAAGTGCACAGGCTGATGTCGATCATGGACCGGCTGCGCAAGGATGGCGTCGCCATCATGTTCGTCACCCACCGGCTGGAGGAGGCCTCGGCGATCTGCGACCGCATGACGGTGCTGCGCGACGGCAGGCTGGCCGGCCATCTCGACCGCGAAGGCGGGCCGATCAAACTGCCGAAGATCATCGAGAAGATGGTCGGCCGCGCCGCTTCCGAGCTCTATGCCAGGCCGACGCAGCGCGACGTCGCCGGCGACGTCCGGCTCTCGGTGCGCGGCCTGCGCACGGTGCGCGATCCGCAGGCGCCGCACGCCATCGTGCTCGAAGGCATCGATCTCGACCTCAAGGCGGGCGAAATCCTCGGCGTCGCCGGGCTCGTCGGCTCCGGCCGCACCGAGCTCGCCCGCGCCATCTTCGGCGCCGACCGCATTGCAGCCGGCACCATCATGCTCGACGGCAAGCCGATCGCGCCCGCCTCACCCGCCGACGCCATCGAGCTCGGCATCGGGCTGGTTCCGGAAGACCGCAAGCACCAGGCAATCTTCGCAGCACTCGCCATCCTCACCAATTTCTCGATCGCCGCGCTCGACCGCTACTCCAATGTCGGCTTCATGGCCGAGCGGCGAGAGCGCGAGGCGTTGGCGAACTATAGGAAGACGCTGTCGATCCGCATGGCCTCGCCCGAGCAGGCGATCGAGGGACTGTCCGGTGGCAACCAGCAGAAGGTCATCCTTGCCCGCTGGCTGGCACGCGATCCCAAGGTGCTGATCGTCGATGAACCGACGCGCGGCGTCGATGTCGGCGCCAAGGCGGAAGTGCACCAGATCCTGGTGGAGCTCGCGGCGCGCGGCATCGCCATCATGATGATCTCGTCCGAGCTGCCCGAAGTGCTTGCGGTGTCGGACAGGATCGTCACCATGCGACGCGGGCGCATTACAGGCGAGATGCCCGGTATTGAGGCGACCGAGGAGAAACTGATGGAACTGATGGCGCTCGACCAGAAGCAGGAAGCAACGCAATGACCAGCACGACCGAACGGAGCCAGCGCGGCGGCGTCAATATTGCGCGCCTGCTGATGAGCTTCGGCCCGCTGATGTTCCTGGCGTTGCTGATCGTCGTCTTCACCGTGCTGAAGCCGAGCTTCATCGACCCGATCAACCTGTTCAACATCATGCGCCAGATCTCGATCACCGGCCTGATCGCGCTCGGCATGACCTTCGTCATCCTCACCGCCGGCATCGACCTGTCGGTCGGCTCGCTGCTCGCCTTCTGCGGCATGGTCGCGGCGGTGGTGGCCAAGGGCGGCACCGCCAACACGCTGTCGCTGTCGACGTCGGGCACGCAAGGCTATGGCTGGTTCGCCGCCCTTCTCGCCGCCGTCGTCGTCGGCGCCGCGGCCGGCGGCGTCCAGGGCTTTGCCATCACCAGGCTGAAGGTGCCGCCCTTCGTCGTCACGCTTGGCGGCCTCACCGTGTTTCGCGGCCTGACCTTGACGATTTCCAATGGCGGCCCGATCTCCGGCTTCGACGCCTCGATGCGCTGGTTCGGTACCGGCCTGATCGGCCCGGTTCCGGTGCCGGCGATCATCTTCGCGATTGCCGCGATCCTTTGCCATATCGTGCTGCGCTACACACGTTACGGCCGCGCGGTCTATGCCGTCGGCGGCAATGCCGAGGCGGCACGGCTCTCCGGCCTGCGTGTCGACCGCATCCTGATCTCGGTCTACATCATCGTCGGCTTCTTCGCCGGCCTTGCCGCCTTCGTTTTGTCGGCGCGGCTCAACTCCTCCGAAGCCGTGGCCGGCATCGGCTACGAGCTGACGGTGATCTCGGCGGTCGTCATCGGCGGCACCTCGCTGTTCGGCGGCATCGGCAGCGTCGGCGGCACGGTGGTGGGTGCAGGGCTGATCGGCGTGCTGCAGAACGGGCTGCAGTTCAATAACGTCTCGTCTTACACGCAAAGCATCGTCATCGGCCTGATCCTCATCCTCGCCGTGGCCTTCGACCGCTGGCTGAAATCGCGGGTAAGGCGGTGATACAGGTGCCATGCCTATCCAGGTCGGCGGGCCAGCACCCCCCTCTGTCCTGCCGGACATCTCCCCCTCAAGGGGGGAGATTGGACGTCGCTCCAGCTTTCGCCAATCTCTAAAGAAGGGAGAATTTTCGGCGAAGCTGCCAATCTCCCCCCTGTTTGGACCGGAGACATCGCGAACAGGTGTGCGAGGACATCGCGAACAGTGCTCCATGCTATCTCTCGACGAGGTTGAGGTCGATGGTTTGGATTTTCTGATGGCGGAAGAAGACGTTGAAGACGCCGTCCTTGTCGGTCGCACGGAAGGCGACGGCGCGCCCGGCGAAGGCATTGCAGATCTTGAAGTGGCGGCCGAACAGCGAGGTCGCGCCCTTCTGCTGGATCTTGCGGATATGGTCGCCGGGCGCATAGTCGAAGGGCTGCTGGGTCTCCCTGAAGTCGCGCGGGGAAGACCGGTAGCGGTCGAGCGGCACGGCGCCGTCGATCGCCTCGTGCGGGCGCTCTGCATTGTACAACACGACGAGAGAACGCCCACGGGACCGAGGAACGCAAGTTTCTTTATCCATGGCATCCCTGGGCCGGGCGTTGTGTTCACGTTCATGAGGTGATC
>NZ_JAMYLV010000068.1:0-13465 GCF_040318195.1 Mesorhizobium sp. M1273
GGAGCGCTCATGAAAACCGCATGACCGCTCCACCACCCTTTTCCCCCATTCCGCAAAGGCCTGATCGGCCTTTCGGATCCAGGTGGGCGAACCGAAAATATGCATGGCCTCAACAGCCGATCGGCAGAATGGTTTCGTCTTCCTGAGCCTGCGCCCGCCGCAAGCGGGATATTGGTGCTGCCGCCAAGAGCGGCGACCGGGTACGGAACCTAGCTAGGCAGGGAGGAGTTGGATCTTTCCGCGATTGCGGGCGCTACAGGAGCGTGCACGACCAGCCGCCGTTCGAGATGCGCTACGGCGTCGCTGATTCTGCACAGCTATGGAGCGGCGTCCACTCCTCCCGCCGGATCGCAGGGCTGTCCGGCGAAAGTTTTGGGTGGATCGAAATGCCGCATGCGCATGCCCCGTAAGACGGCGTTTTTCCGTCTACCTTCTGGTTGTCGAGACTCACAAAAGGGACGGGCCATGCGCTTCACGCCTCGCATTTCTTGGAAAGCTTTGTTGAACCCATCAATCGTCGGAGCTTCGAGGCGGTTGTGGTAGCCATGATGGGGACGCCTATGACAAGTCGTTCAGAAGCTGGGACCACCTGATGGTGCTGGTTTATGCGCAGCTCAGTGGCGCCGACAGCCTGCGCAGCCTGGAAGCCGGCTGGAACGCCAACAGGCAGCACCATTATCATCTGGGCAGCGACCGATTGCGACGTTCGACCCTGTCGGACGAGCCGTGAATTGCTGGAGCGTCTGCAGCCGGAGCGTCCGGGGCAATTCCCGATCAGTTGCTGCGCACGTTGCAGCGCCGCTTGAAGATCTGGCGAAAGGAAAAGGCGCACGCAATGGTGTTCGGCGCGATGCAGTTCGAGCCGGCAACCGAGCCGATGACGAATTGATTCGGGTGCCGGTCGTGGGGAAAATTACTATAAGGCTACCGACAATGTCGGTCGGGAGCATTCCACGGTGAGACAATACGGCGTCTCATCCTGATCGTCGCGCCAAAGACCTGGTTGGCTCGGAGGACAGGTCGTGGGCTGTGAAAGGTTACGTCAACTATCAGACGCCGTAGTATCGGTCCGTGTCCAACTAGATTAAAAGCCGCACTCCTTTAGCTGTCAGGATGTATCGGCATGCAGGGTAACGTGACGACGTTGGACGCTTCTAGGTTCATCTGTGCAGCGTACAAACTGGCGCGCAAGTCCGGTCTCCACATCACAATGGGAGACGATTTTGAGGAGTATGTTAGGATCACTGGCAAGCTTCGCGGAAAGTCACCGACTGATCCAAACTTCCGTCCAGACTGTTCTGACCTTCTAGCTGGAAAGGCTTTTTGGATCATCGGGCGGGACCGACAAGATAGGGTAGCGCATGTCCAAGCAATGCGGCTGGACGATCTATCCAATACAACTCTTGATGAGCACCTTGGGACGCTCAGGGCCTTCTTCGCGGACCCTGAACTCAAAGCAGGCCCTGGTTCTTCGTGCAACTGCTACGCACCGTCCGCTCGAGGGATTACCGGGCTTGTAGCATATCGCGGCGACCTCTGGTTGCGGGAGGATTTTCGGGGACGCGGTCTCCTGGCCTTCCTTGGTCGGATCGCATTTGGACTGGCCTGGGCTAAATGGTCGCCGGATTTCATTTACGCGTTGGTTGCTGGCTGGAATATTGAAAAAGGCGTAGCAGATCGCAACGGCTATCTGCACAAAGAGCCACATGGGGCAATCCTGCGCTTGCCCGCGCAGCGAATATACGAAGACGACTGGCTCGTTTGGTTGACCCGGGAGGATATGCTGAAGATGCTTTCGAGCGCTTCGGGGAGCATCCCTGCACTTTAAGACTCGCCGGTAGCACACAAGCGAGATGGCTGGCCAACTCGCCGCTCCGCTACGCACCCTGCGGCGGTGAACGTCATCGGTGAGCCGCTATCCGCCGAGGTCGGCAAAACGTTGAGCCGATACTTCGCGAGAGTGGGCCGACGACGTGCCGCACGGTGTTGGCCACGCGCAGGTGGCGCCGCATCGTGCGTTTAAGGAGGGCCAGATCGTCAACGCCATCCTTAAGGATGGCTAGCCCGGATTTCTCATACTGTCTATCGGTAAAGAACTGATGGCGGGGTCGGTTTGGGGCTTGAGGTTGGTGCAAGCGGCATTGACCGCAGGGCGATTGTTGCTTTTCGGCGATGTTGCTTGCTGTTGACGGGAGGGTGGACCGGGGCGCTCAAGCGGCTGCCGCGAGCCTGGCGTAGGTCAGGGCCCATTCGCGCTGGAAGGGGCAGGCTGAGTTCATGGCCAGCTTGATGCGGCGCACCGAGATGCTGACCAGGGCGCCGATCTTGAACAGCTTGAGGCGGATGGTGGCGCAACTCGCCCTGGCGAGCCGAGTGTTGGCCAGGCCGATGCGGCGCAATGCGCAGATCAGCACATAGGCCATGGAGGCGAACCAGAGCCTGAGCTGGTTGGCGCGCATGGTGGCGGCCGAGGTGCGGTCGGCAAACAGGTCGAGCTGGCATTCCTTGATGCGGTTCTCCATCTCGCCGCGGGCGCAGTAAAAATCCTCGTAAAGGCTGCGGGCCGGCCAGGCCTCGGCATCGAGCGAGGTGACGACGAAGCGCGGGTTGGCCGCACCTTGTGTCCACTCGGCCTTGGCCACGACCCGGCGCCGGCAGCTCCAGCTCTTGCGGGTGGTCCACAGGAAGTCCTTGAAGCGGCGGGCCGGACGGCGAGTGAGGCTGCTTTCTGCTTTGGCCTGCTCGAGTTCGACCCCGATGTGTCGGGCCAGCCGCACATTGCGGGCCAGGCCGAACAGGTAGCCGACGGCGTTGTTCTCGCACCAGGCCATCAGTTCCTCGCGGGCGAAGCTGGAATCGGCCCGCAGCACGATGCGCACCTTGGGCCAGCGCTGGCGTAGCTGGCGCACGATCCGCTCGACCTCCTCGATCGCGCCGGCGGCGGCGTCGATGTTGGCGGGGCGCAGCTTGGCACACAGCAAGTGATCGCCGCAGAAGATGTAGAGCGGCAGGTAGCAGTAGTTGCCGTAGTAGCCGTGGAAGAAACGCCCCTCCTGGTTGCCGTGCAAGGGATCGTCCGTGGCATCCAGGTCCAGCACGATCTCGTCGGGTGGGGCGGCGTGTGCACCCAGGAACAGAGCGACGAACACGCTTCGATCGCCGCCGGATCGTGGCTGATCTTGTGATAGCGCGAAGGCTGCGGGCGGCTCAGTTCCAGCCGGTTGAGCGTCGACTTGCCGGCCACTGCCGCACATTTCTTGTGACGACGCGCCTTGAGCTTGCCGGCCAGCACCGCCATCACCGGATCATGGCGCAACCCGTCGTGGTCGTTGAGATCCTCATAGCCGAGTGCGAGCGCGAAGATGCGCTGGCCCACCAGCGTCTTCACCGCGTGCTCGATCAATGCGGCATTGCGGACGTCCATGAAGCAACGGGCAAAGCGGTCAACCAGCCCGATCGCCCGGTCCGTCAGCCCCAACAACAGCGCGCCGGCATCAGAGGTGATTGTTCCGCCGTCAAAACCAGCCACAACTGCGCGCTTTTCAACAGGTGCAAAATCGAACCGATCTGTTATACACTCTGTTTGCATCGGGGTGGTCCTAGATCAAAGCTAAGCTGTTGTCGCAAAAACAACTTCTCTGATTCGGAGTAACCCCGATGCACTTCAACAATGTGAGATATTCGGGCTAGGTCGCGACCGGCCAGAAGCCCGTCACACCCCAATGTGGATCGCACCTCCTGCGTCATAGCCTTGTACACGGCCAGGGAACGAGGGCGCGTGGCTCGAAGAGATGGGCGATGTGCTGCGGCACCGCTCGCGGACATCGACCATAATATATCCGCGGCTCGATACAGACGGGCTGCGCGTCCATCGCGCAGCCTTGGCCGGTGGCGGGAGGCGGCGATGAGCATCGCGCCCCAACTCAACTGGCCCTCCGCTGTCCTGCCACGCTCCATTGCTGAAGCAAAAGATCACGGAAAACGACTACCACAAGACTAAAACTTGATCCAGATGGCCAGCGACTCACCTTACACTTCATTCAACGAAATTTATAGCTTTAGGGTAGTCAGATATATTCATATAGCGGTGCGTTATTTCCTCGTCCACCCTTATGTCCTTTATTGCCACGAGGCTGGCCCACGCGCCGGAGTTTGTATCGGTCCAAACTGTTTCTGCATTTGGATACGAAGAGTGATTCACTATCGAAATAAAACCAAAAACAACGTAGCTCGCCAGAAATTCCTTTTTGATTTTCCCATCGTGACGCACGAAGTAGTATTCAAATAGTCCCGTACGATCCAACAGTTTTGCGGTCGCGTCATCAAATTCCCATGATGGAGCACGCTCAATTACATCTCCAGCCTTGAATGGAATATTGGCAAATACACCTCGGCCTTTTCGGGGCACGTTTTTGATGTACACAGTGTTGCTGCGATCGAAGATCTTGTCCACATCGTATGTTCCTTCTTGGTTGCTGAGCATGGAGTGTTTCCCACATTGTGTTCACCACTGAAGTGGCTGTCGTTAAGCTTCTGGCCGTCATTCGCCAGTAATGGTGAGTTCAAAGAAGCCGACGGCCGGGGGCGATTCCCGCTTGCCTACGAGGCTCGCCTGTTCTCGCCGCAAACCTCCTGCTTGGCGCGCAATTCCTACTTAGGCCGCCAATCCGCCCGTCATTCATCATGGCCTGGTCGCTCTGGGGGCGAGAGCATCAAATCAACGCCGCCATCGCGCGCTTACAAGCCGCTGCTCAAATGCGCAGCTGATACTAGCCGCTCCCGGTCCCCCGGCTCGGACACCGCTCATCGAAACATCTGAAAGCCATCATGCCGGGGTCAACCGACCACATCCTCACCAGCGTCTTCGCCGAAGCATCCGCATCGTGCATATGCGTATCGTCCGCGATGTGCTTGATGAGGGCCTACTCTCCAGGATCGCACACAACGGAACTGCCATCGAGGATTCGGCCAATCAGGTATCGCCGCTATGCCTCCCCCTACGCCCTATCCGACGACGGGACACCTCCTCCGCTAAGGCCAACACATCGCTGGGATCGGCAGTGCGCGTCTTCTGCGGGACAAAACTCAAGGCCTTCATTCTCAAGAATTCATTTCCCCTTGTGATTCGAGAGCGAATATAGCTTGTCCTCAAGCTCGTCATACCTACCAATTCGCGTGGGTGGCTTTAGCCGCGGAAGAGATATTACGTGCAAAGGCTGAGGTCGACGGCTTTGCGGGTATAGCGCTCGCTCCGCCGGTTCAGCGCCTGATGCTGAGCGAACTTCCCGAACAGAATCATCGCCAACAGGTTCGGCCCGGCAAAGCCGCGCGGCGTCAGTGGAAGGGTGCGGGCGGCTGCGTGAAGCGTCGGGTAACATCGCGCGCACGGTCTGGATCGGCTTCCACCGGCGCGGGATCATCTCCAGCGTCTCGGTGATGTCCTCACCAAGCTTCGCCAGCCTAGCCGAACCGCAGCGCGTACAGTTTGATGGTGCGCGATGACGACGCGCTCGCGCGGCAGGTGCTCGGGAAACGGCTCCTTGGCGGACGCTCGCCGGATGAACTTCAGTGACATGACAGGGGATTGGGAGCGTGCACGGGATTGCTGGCCAAGCTGAGCTTCGGGTCCCAAATCGGAATCGGACCCCACGCAAAGACTTTGACTACAAATAATGTTCTTCACCGCGGTGTCATGTCGGCGCCGACACGCCGTGGTCTTAGGGTCCACGGGAAAAAATGCTGATTTCACAACGAAGCGGATCCGTCTCATCCGGAGATATCAGCAACTGACGCCTACTGTACGGTTTGTCGAATCTGCGACACATTGTTGATCGGCCTGCTTGCTGCGTACCCTATCCAGTCGGTCGAAAACCTGAAGAAAATCTTTTGCTGCCAAGCTGGCACGATTTTTGAAAGTCCCTGGTGGCGGCAGGAGCTCTGAACAGATCCGCATTGACAGCGCAGATGCTGGCCTGGCGACGACGGGGCATAGACCCACAAGCTCTTACAGCCGTCTGATTTGGGCACCGGGACAACGCAACTGAAGGAGCGACCATGGAACTCCCGCGGATTGCGGTCGAGTTATGCCGATTTCTCGACAAGACTGATGATATCGCTCAATCCGAACAGTTGTTCGATCTGTTGTGTGCGTTTGCGCTGAATTTTGATTGCCCGTGGATCGCCTACGGTCCTCTTGCACCCAACCAGAAGGATTTGAAGCCGCCCAGACAGGATTCGGCGGTCATGTTGAATTACCCCGATGAATGGCAGGAGCGCTACTTGAAAATGGGCTATGACAGAATAGACCCGATCATCAAGAAAAGTCGACAGGGGGTAGCCGCCTTCCGATGGAGCGAAGTGTACACTGATGCAAGCACGACTGAAAATGAACGGCGCGTGTTAGACGAAGCGGCGACGTTCGGCCTAAGGTCAGGCGTTACTGTTCCATTACACGGCCCCGCTGGCAGCTTTACGATCATGAGTTTTGCTCAACCCTCGGACCGCGAATTCCAAGAGAGAACGATCACCTACTTGGAAATAGCCGCCTTGCATTTCCATCTTAGGATAGCGAAATTTGTTAATTCGAGTGCACCAAAGCAAGTTTATAACCTATCTCTTCGGGAAAAAGAGTGCATTTTTTGGACATCGAGAGGTAAATCGTCATGGGAAATAGGAATTATACTAGGGATAACAGGAAATACCGTGAACTTCCATTTAAAAAACGTGATGCGGAAATTGGGTACAACAAGCAGAACGGTCGCTGCTATAAAGGCGTTAAGCCTCGGAATTATCGAAGCCTAAAAAGTTGCCGGAAGACGGCAATCCCAGATCGCGTTCCCGCAGCTTTGCCGCAGCTCCAAAAGCCAAGCGCTGAAAGATTTCCGTTGGCTTAGGGAACTGCAGGCACTCGCGGTGCTGTGAACCAACTGCCGAAGAGCGTGGTGCGTAGCTCCGCACGCCACGTTCTGTGGGAACCGAGGGCGGGGCACCGCCTCCGGTGACCCGGTGCGGTGAGAAACCGGTCGCTGCAAGGCGGCGCGGCGCTTACCGCCTACTCAACTATCCATGAAAGAGACGGCAATATCGATCCGGCAGGACGGCAAGAGGATTTGGCGGGGCAAGTGCGCATCCGACCCGCAGCTGCTCGCGGCAGTCATCCGCAAGCGCGCACCCTATGCCCGGCGGGTTGTGTTCGAGGACGGGGCCGCTGTCGGTGTGGTTCTACCATGCGCTGACGGCAGAGGGGCTGCCGGTGATCTGCATCGACGCGCGGCAAGCCAAGGCCGCGCTCGACATGGCCGCGAACAAGACCGATGCGAACGATGCCGATGGCCTGGAACATCTGGCCGAGGTCGGCTTCTACCGAGAGGTTCGGGTCAAAGGTTTCGACAGCATGCTGATCCGCACGCTGATCACCGCGCGGCGCCAGCATTGTTGAAGGCGCGCACCGCTGATCACCGCCTATGCCGCGGGGTTGCGCGCCTCGGAGGCGGTGAGCCTCGAGGTGGCGGATATCGATCGCGACCGGATGGTGATCCAGGTCCGCCACGGCAAGGGGGCCAAGGATCGCACGGTCATGTTGTCGCCGCAGCGTGCTCGGGATCTTGCCGACCTACTGGCGACTGACACGCCCGCAGGAATGGCTGATCCCCGGACGAGGCGACAAGCCGATCGACGTGCAGGTCCTTCATGCTGCCTGCGGCTCCGCGACCAAGGCGGGTTTTGGTCAAGCGGGCGAGCGTATACGTCTGCGCCACAGTTTTGCGACTCACCTGCTTGAGAGTGTACGGATATCCAGATTATCAGGTGCTGCTGGGCACAACCTCTCGATGACGGCGCGCTACACCCATGTGGCAACAAGCACGGTCGCCAGGACGCACAGCCCGCTCGACCGCCTGACGCTGGAGGTGGTGCCGCCCGCCTGAGCCCAGCGGTGCGCTCCGAGCTGGAGGTGGCGGATATCTGCCGTCGCCATGATCATGCCTATCGTCTTGCCCATGACGGCCATCTCGGCCGCGTCGAGCGCCGCGTCATGTAGGCGATCGAGCTCTGCCGGACTGCGGCGCTTGGCGGCCATGTCGAGGCCTGTGAGGACTGCGCACATGCCCGCGTCTCCTATAACTCCTACCTTATGGGCCAATTCCGTAATGGGGAGTTGGCCCCGACTGAGACAGATAAATAGGGGACAGTTTCTGAATCACAGCAACTGGGGAAAGGCCGGAAGAGAGATAGCAGTTGCCGAAGAAGAGAAGCTCGCCATCCTTTTGCGGATGCAAACGCGGAAAACGTCAGTCGACTGACTGATGAACCCCATGCGCCGCCGGATCAGCCAACCTTGGCGGCAGGTTCTGCCCTGCCGACAGAACAGCGGCGCGCCGATGCGTTAGCCAAGACACGCCGGCGCATCGTCGAACTTGAACGAAAGATCGGCCAGCACACATCGCCATCGTATCGGCGAGGCTGCCCCGGCGCCAGCCGGCGAACCGCAGGGTGGGGGCGTGAGCACCGTTCGATGCTTGTCGCAATCGTGTCCGAGGCTACTCAACCCGAAAGCTGCGCGCGTCCGGCGATTGCGCGTGGAAGCGTTGATTTCGATAGATTGAATGCATTCAGATCAGAACTGCTTGGGTGTGCCCTGCTCGAACCCTCGGTCGTCGACGGCTCCACGGTCGAGCCTCCTCCAGATCGCGTGAGACACGCACCAGCGTGGCCTCGTCGCCAAACCGTCCGACGATCTGAATCCCGATCGGAAGGCCGTTGACGTTTTGTGCCAAAGGCAAGGACACGGAAGGTTGTCCTGTGACATTGAATACGGCAGTGTACTGGTAAAGCGCGGCATTCGCTTCGCTGAATTCCTCCGCGGATAGCGTCGGGTTGATCGTACTATAGATGCTGCCATGCGGTAGGGCCACCGTTGGCATCGTAGGGGTCAGCAGGATGTCAAAGGCATTGATCGCTTCGCCTACGCGGAATCGCATTCTCCGCGAGACCTCTTCCACGCTCTGTATACGCCCCTGCGAGTTCCGGCCATATTCATAAAGCTTGAGATTGATGGGCTCCAGGGTATCCGCATTTATCGTACGACCCATGGCCCGCGCCGCGTCTTCAAGTGAACTTGCGCTGGAACTTAACCCGGCTAGCATCATCCTAGTGTACTCGATGGATTCATATGGGGCCTCAATGTCGGTCACCATGTGCCCCATTTCCTCTAGAAGTGTGGCCGTTGACTCGACGGCGTGTTGGACTTCCGGGTCGAGATTGACCGCGCCCCACTTCGTCCTGGCGACCCCCACTGTCAGCGTGCCTGTGGGCCGTGAAAGTTCCTCTACATAGGGACGGTTCGGCTGGACGATGATGAATGGATCGCCGGGATGGGGGCCGGAAAAGACATCTAGTGCGGCAGCCACGTCGCGTACTGTCCGACACAGTACAAACTGTCGAGTACAGCCAAAGTAGGCGTCCTGTTGGTTCGGGCCGCCGGAAATACGCCCGCGGGACGGGTTCAGTCCTACAAGACCGCACCAAGCGGCGGGGACTCGAATTGATCCGCCACCGTCGTTGCCGTGCGCGATAGGTGCGATGCCAGCGGCGACCGCTGCCGCGGATCCTCCGGAGGAGCCCCCTGCGGAGCGTTCCAAATCCCACGGATTTGCCGTGATGCCGTTAAGAACGGACTCGGTCATTCCGGACATCCCGAGCTCCGATGTAGTCGTTCTTCCGATAGTCCGCAGCCCGGCGGCCCGAGCGCGACGAAAAAAAAAGCTGTCGGTGTTGGGACGATAGCCTATGAACAGACGGCTTCCTTTTTCTTCGAGGCGGCCAGCTTCGGTGGCCCCGACATCCTTCCGAAGGAAAGGCACTCCATGGAAGAGCCCTCCGCCTGCGCAGGCAACTGTTTCAGCATCTTCGTAGATTTCAATTACGGCGTTGATGCGAGGATTGACGTCATCGTGGGCCTCGCGGGCCAACCGCGTCAGTTTCATGGGCGTCACTTCGCCTGCCCTGACGAGAGAGGCCAAACTCGTGGCATCATACTCTACGTATTCACTTAGTTTCATTAGCGGTTATCCGTTCTTTGACCGGCATCGGCCATGGGCATGGCGGCATGCAAAAAGCACGATCTTCACTAATCGATCTCGATTTCCGCCGAAGTCCAACATCGTTTGGAGATTTGACCCATCTAACACTTAGATGGCGCATCGACATATCTAGTCGTTCGTGGATTCCCGGGTGGTCACTTGGGCTGTAGCTAAACATTGCATGGGATCGTGTCTCAGGAAGTCGCAGGAGATCGGCATCGGGGATCTTCTCTACGCGCGGGAGGTTCATCATGTCGTCTGTCATCGATAGTTCCTTCGAAGCAGGTTGGTGTCAGCAACCCGACCATAACGGAAGAACATCGATGACCACCGCTGTGCCGCTCGCTGGCTACGGTGCTCTTGAGGGTTGCTTTACGCCGTTTCGGCCGAAAAGCTCCAGGTCAATCCAACTGCTGCCGCGCGCTGCAGGTTATCCTGCACCGTGCTGCGCGCTATCCCCAACATGACTGCTATCTCGCGGGAGCTCGTCCCGCCTCCGGCAAGTAGCATTTGTCTCAATTGTCTCATGGTCAGCCCTCTCTTCGCCGGCATCAAAATCTCCCCGTTTACCGCGGGGCACTTGATGCCAAAGTTGCTGACCCAGGAGGTAATCTTCAGCGCCGAAAACTGGCCGGTTTTTGATTGGAACGCCGGCCGGCTTCAAATCGGAACGGTGGCCCGGTCTTTGATCGGAATGGCGGCCGGCTTCGCGTCGGAAATCCGCATGCAGAGCTCTGCACTATCTACCCCGCACGACTTTGTCGAGTGGCTTTGACCGCAACGGTAACGTCTGGCGAATAAAGGATTTCCTGCAGAAGCGCCCCGGCTACCAGACAGTCAGATCGATCTAAAGGCTGTCTACGAATCCCAACAATTGTCGTCCGGCTGAAAGTGGGATGACTTGCCGCAATGTGGTGACAGCTGTGCCCACGCCGCCTCCACCGGCCGGAACAGGTTAACTCGCATCATCTAACCATTGTGACAGGAGGCGGCCTCAAGCCCGCGGATCGGGTTCCAGGGGGGCTTCAATGCCTCAGCACAAGATCGTCCGGATGACTTGCGACCTCCATCTCTCGGCAAATTCGGCCCCCCTTCGTCCACGACGCAAACGGTAGTCTCTGTGGTTGCCGTAATGTCTGTCGCCTCGGACCGGAACCCGGGTGTTCGGGCAGTTGCTCCAGATCGCCCGCCAGGCGGCGCAGGTGAGCGCGGATCTCAGCCCACTCGCCGCCTACTTTGCGGAGGGCGTGTTGCGTCGAACAGGTGAGGCACATAGGCGACTTGCCGAACTTCGTGTCGCGGACCGTGAGCACGCCATCAACGAGGTCAATGTCGCCAGGATCGAGGCGCAGCGGCTCGTTACAGCGCATGCCGGTCGCGGCGTACAAGCCGAACAACGTGGCATATGTGCGGGGGGCGAAGGCCGACCGTCGAAGGCAATGCCGTCGTTGCGTCGATCAGTCGAGTGATCTCTTCGTCGCGATAAATCTATGGGACGATGGCCGACGATACCTGTGAGGACGGAGGTCGGTCGGCGGAATGACCGTCCTCGGGTCGATGGCGCTGCAATAGCGTGCGAAGCGGCGAACCATCGCCAAACGGTTGGCCCACTGGGCGGGCTGTGCCTCGTGCGACGCCGCTGATAATCAAAAATACTTAAAATAAAATTTGCTGAATCTTTGCGACTGCCAAGCGCTGACAATGGTACCTTCCTCACAAAGTCTGATGTTAGGCACGGCTGGAAAGGTGATGCCGATTTACGCTCGGACCGCCGCACAGCACGCAACGTAGGAGTTAAGACACATGACAAGAAAAGTGCTCATCCTGATTGAAGGCACAAGGAGCAATGGACCGCTTTACGCTAAAGCGGCCCAGCGTCTTGGCCTCCATCCAATCACCCTGTCGGCCAATCCGGCTCGATACGACTATCTTGCCGCAGAAGGGATTGAGGCAATCTGTGTCGATACAGACAATCTTGATGCACTGATCCGCGAATGTTCCCAGCTACGCGCGACCTATGACATTGCTGCCATTACCAGCGCCCTGGAGTCGGTCTACGCGACAGCTGGCAAGCTTGCCCGGTATTTCAATCTACCGGGACCGAACCCCACATCGATTGCACGATGCTGCGACAAATTCATTCAACGTCAGCTCCTCGCGGACGCCGGCGTTCCAATACCTGCTTATCGCTTGGCAGCGAATGCGACGGAGGTGGAAAGCGCTGCCGCCGAGATTGGCCTGCCGGTGATCCTTAAGCCTGCCGTAGGTAGCAGCAGCAGCGGTGTTCGATTGTGCCACAACGTCGATGAGCTGGCCGAACATTCGACCTATCTGCTGAGCAGGAAGCACATGTGGCCGTCTTCGCCAAAGCAGGTGTGGCGGTCTTCGCCTAAGATACTGGTCGAAGAATTCGCAGAAGGCCCACATTATATTGCTGATATAATGGGGAATGAGGTCATTGGAATTACCGCCGCTGACTTCGACTGCCCACCGCATTTCGTATTTCGTGCATTGACCTTTCCGGCACCGCTGACCGACGACGAGCAGGACCGTATCGCCGATGTTTCACTGGGCTGTTTGCAAGCTCTCGGCCTTGGTTGGGGCCCAACGTGCATTGAATTCCGGTGGACAAAGCGTGGCCCGGTCGTGATTGAAGTCAATCCGCGTCTTGCTGGCACGGATCCCCAACTGGTTCAGCTGGCTTACGGTGTCGATCTCATTACTGAGCACATTAAGCTTGTGATGGGCGGCGAATGGAGTTTTCGCAGAAGGCGTTCGCACACCGCGGCCGCGCGGTTCCTAATTCCTGAACGCGATGGCACCCTCGATTGGGTCGATGGCGACACCCGGGCGGCTGCGGTATCGGGTGTTGCCGAGGTCAAATTATATGTTGAACCCAAGACGCTGATTGCCAGGAAGGGCGATGACCGAGATTTCCTCGGATCTGTCATCGCCACTTCACCCAGCCGTGCTCAGACTGCGACGATACTTCAGCATGCCGTCGACTTGATTAGTTGGTCGATCACACCATTTCCGACCTTTTGCGAACAGGAAAAGTCTCCGGCCCCTTACTTCCCCAAACCAGCCAAGGTGGCGCCGGGTAAGATGTGATCGTCGCCGCATATCCGCGCCGAGAGACGTCGGGCGCGCCGGATTGACGCAAGTGGACTTGGATTGTTCCCAAAGCCCTACAACGAGCAAGATCGCCTCCGCATCGTCTGGGCGCTCATGGCAAGAGGTGGGACCTACAGGGCTCCGGCCGTGGCAGCATAGCAGCTCGGTCGAGGTCGTCGCAGGTGTAGGAAGGTCACACGGAGAGGTATGGCGCGACAGTCGATGAGAGACGGATCGGAAAAACCAGTTCAGCACAGAGCGCTTCGAGCGCG
>NZ_JAMYLV010000069.1:0-12218 GCF_040318195.1 Mesorhizobium sp. M1273
CGAATGCCGCGGCCAGTATCCGGCACTGATCCTCTTCACGCCAACGACGACGACGCTCAGGCCCGGTCAATAACGTCACATGGCTCATGCTGTGCTGCTAACTACGCTCGAAAGGACAACCTTAAGAGCGCAGCCTCGCTACCGTTCCATGCTCGCGCAAGGCGGCCCTCGCCGGGCCTCGCCGGAGGCGTACCGACAAACGAATGCAGAAATTACTTCTGTGTGGCCTCGCATAGGGTGAGGACCTCGACGGCCGATAGGCTCCACAGCGTCGTGCGAGAGTGAACTTGCCGCAGCCGTATTCACTCATGATCTGGCGGGTTTAGACCGGTTCTTGACAATCGAGGCAACCACCTATGAGGCCGCCCCTAGGCCTTCAGCTCAAGTCGCAAGTTCCGGGAGCGAGTGGTGATCTCTCGGCCGGGACCGCCACCAGGTTAGATAGAGGACGAGGAGCCAAAGCACTGGCACAAGCATTAGTAGGGACGACACCGCGGCGATCGTGGGATCGATCTGGTTGCGTATGTTTTCCCACATTTTGAGAGGAAGGGTACGGACCGAATACCCGCTCACTAACGATGTTATTACGAGTTCGTCAAAGGACTGGAGGAACGCAAACACGGCCCCGCCGATGACACCAGGCCGGATCAACGGAAGCGTCACCCTCATAAAAGTCTGCAGCGGACTCGCGCGCATGCTGTTGGCTGCCTGCTCCAACGTTCGATCAAAATTCGCCAGCGTCGCCGACACGATCACGACGACAATGCCAATAGCACCGAGGCTTTGGGCAAGGACGAGTCCAATTTTCGAGCCTATCAGTCCGAGATTGACCAGCCCAAGATAGGTCGCGATGCCGACGACGATGACGGGAATGGTCACGGGAGTCAAAATCGCCATTGTCAGTAACCCTCGCAGCCGTGGATGGGTGCGGTTGAGGCCGAAGGCCGCGAGCGTCCCAACGATAGTCGACAGGATAGCCACCGCTACTCCGAGCTGGATGCTGGTCCAAGCAGCGCCATTCCAGGACGGATCGGCGAAGAAGGATCGGTACCATTGGAGCGAAAGGCCCGAAGGTGGGAATTCCAGAAAAGCCCCGGCACTGAATGACATGATAATGACGATTAGGCCAGGTGAAAGAAGGTAGACCATTACGAGCAATACGAACAGCGCGCCGACGATGTTCGATAAGCGGCTGCCATCTCCTGCCTGGTAAAGGTGGGTCGTCCATAGCTTCGCCCGATAGGGACTGAGAAACTCACTAAAATAGCGCTTCAGCATGCTAAATACGGGTAGCCGCCCGGCCCAAGACTTCCGCGCTGGTGTCGGCGCGCGCCCCTGTGCACCCGCGAGGTCAAGCCCTAGCATGGAAAGCACGGCAAACGCGATGGCAAGGAGGATGAAGGCTGAGGTGGCAATTCGTGGGATGTCGAAGGAGCTTGCGACTTGCCCGGCGACAAAGGTAGACAGCATGGCATCACGCAACCCGCCGAGGGCGGCTGGCGTTACGTAGAACCCCAGACAGAATACGAAGACCAGCAGTGAACCACTGCGCACGCCCGGCAAGCTAAGCGGGAAGAAAACCCGCCAAAAAGCTGTGAGCGGCCGCGCTCCCATACTGCGGGCCGCCGCCATCAGCGATCTGTCGATGCCCATCATGGCGCTAACCAGAGGCAGAATCATCAGCGGCAGCATGATGTGCACCATGCCAATGTAGACGGCCATGGTGTTGTAGATGAGCTGCAGTGGGCTGTGGATCACCCCGAGGTGGAGTAACAGATTGTTGATCACGCCGCGATCGCCGAGAATGACAATCCACGCATATGTACGGGCCAACCCGCTGGTAAGATAGGGGATGATGACGAGGGCAATGAGGGTTACGCGCAAGCTCCTCGAGGCGGTTACGATCAGATAGGCTGTGGGATAGCCGACGATGAGGCAGATGACGGTGGCCACGACGCTCACTTCGATGGTCTGGATAAGCACGCGGACGTTCGCCGGTTGGTCAAAAAACATATAATAGTTGCTTGCCGAAAAGGCTGGCGCATTGATGCTGCTCAGGAAGAGATGAATGATCGGTATTCCGAATATCACGAGCAGGATGGCGAAGGCCGGTACGGTGAGGCCAATCGGCATTTGACCCAATTTTTGAAAGGTCTTCATCACGTCCACCTTTCCTGGTGCGTTACATCGCGACAAAGCGAATGTCGGACCGCAGCCAGTCGAGGCATACCCCGTCGCCGGGTTGCAAGATTGGCTGCCCTGCGGCGACATGTTCACGCACGATGAAAACGCTGCTCCCGACGCGCACATGGTATTTCCGCAAGGGGCCGGCATAAATCATATCGTCGACGGTGCCAGTGACGGACTGGCGCTGGTCTGCATCGCCGCGCTTCCGCGCATCAGGAGCGACAATGCAGATGCGTTCCGGCCGGATCATAGCCACAGTGCCGGACGGCTGCGCTGCATCGGATTCAATCTTGAAGTTGGGATTTTCGAAGAAGTTGGCCTCACCCAAGAATTTTGCCACGAAGCATGTTGCCGGCCGGTCATAGAGGGCCTCAGGGCTGTCGGTCTGCTCGATCCGGCCCGCGCGCATGACGACGATGCGGTCCGACAGGGTGAGCGCTTCCTCCTGGTCGTGCGTAACGCAGACCGTGGTGATGCCGAACTCTTTGTGTAGGTTCTTCATCTCGATCTGCATCTGCTCGCGGAGGTTACGATCGAGGGCGCCGAGCGGTTCATCGAGCAAGAGGAAGGGCGGGTCTGCGATCAGCGCGCGGGCAAGCGCCACGCGCTGCTGCTGGCCGCCGCTCAATTGCGACGGCATACGGCCGCCAAAATCACTGAGGTGCACGCGCTCCAGCATGCGGCGGACCCGTGTTGTCCTCTCAGCAGCGTTTATGCCGCGCATTTCGAGCGGGAACTCCAGGTTCCGTGTCACCGTGAGATGCGGAAACAGCGCATAGTTCTGGAAAACGATGCCTTGGTCGCGCCGATAGGAGGGCACTGCGGCGACGGAGCGCCCGGCGATAAAGATATCACCCGCAGTCGGGGCCTCAAAGCCGGCGAGCAGCATCAGGGTTGTAGTTTTGCCCGAACCGCTCGGACCGAGAATGGTCAGAAACTCTCCACGCCTAACTGTCAATGACAAATCTCTGACCGCAGTGGTCTTCCCGTAAGTCTTAGTGACGCTGCGGAATTCAATCTGCGGCAGAACCGAGCTTTTCTCCAACCCGTCAACCTCTAAAAGTGGGACCTGGGGGGGTGCATGCGTGTTCACTGTTGTTCCTCCAGCACGATCCAACCGCTGACGGACCCCTACTGTTTGCCGTAGCTGCTGCCGCCCAACTCGATGTGGAACTCAGGGTAGAACCCCTGCGCCCAGCCAGTTTTCGGCGCCATAATGCGCAATCCCACGTCTGCTAAAGGTGTAGACTTTGGTTGGATCCATTTATCTCGCGGTCGGCAAGCCGAGCGACTTGACCGTTCGCCCGGCCAGAATAACTCCAGTGGACTCCAGGTCTATTGAAGAACCCATTCGTTCCAGCGCTGAATGAGCCGTTCGGTGTTCGTCAGGCCATCCGGCCCCACATCATTATACCACTGCCCATTCAAGGAAACGCTGCTCTTCATGTATTCAGGATAGGTAGGAAGTTTGCGGGCGACCTTATCGGGAATCAGCTTGAAGGCGTTGCGGTTGGTTGGACCTTCGGGGAATAGCTGCGAGAATGCCGCTTGGCGGTCAGCGCGTGTAACGAATTCGATCCACTTCTGCGCATTTTGAGCGTTGGGCCCCCCCTTGGGAATCACCCAATAGTCCCACTGTAGCTTTGCCTGATTCCGATTGATCTCGGTTGGTGCACCTTGGTCGATCAGAAGAAGCGCCCGCCCGTCATATGACTGCGCGACATCGACTGCCCTATCATGCAACATTTGCTGGATCTCGGAGCCCGTGCCCCACCATTTACGGATATGCGGCTTGATCTTGTCCAGACTGGTGAAGATGCGATCGATGTCCATCGGGTAAAGTTGATCGGCGGGTACGCCATCCGCCAGCAGAGCTTCCTCCCAAGGCCCTTCCGACCCGTACTGCCCCGACACCAGCGTTCGGACGCCCGGAAACTGCTCGATGTCCCAGAAATCGGCCCACGTTATGGGCCTCGGCTTGCTAGCAGGAAACGATTCAGTATTGCAAACCATGTTGTACGAATAGATGAGCGAGGCGATGCCGAACGGTTGCTTAGCGAATTCAAAGATGCCGTCTAGCTCTTCCTTCTTGTGATTCGAATAATCGATCTTCTCGAGGACGCCTTTTCCAGCTGCGGTAAGAGCACTACCTTGCGATAGATAGGCAACGTCAAGCGTAACGTTGCTCGATTTCACCATCAACTCAATCTGGCCCATGTTTGCATCGTCGGTGATAGGCGTCACCTTGATACCTGTCTCAGCTTCGAATGGCTTGACATAGGCCTCGATGGTGGCTTTACCCACATCGCCGCCCCCCACCGTCACTCTTAACTCACCAGATGATTGCGCTGAAGCCGGGCGAACGACGGAGGACAGTGCGCCGACTGCGATAGCCGACGATGTCGCTTGCATGAAACGTCTGCGATTTATCCAAAAGCTCATTTTTGGACCCCTTTTTAGTGGCCTTGACTGAGACCGGCCGAAATCATGCGCGATAGAGCGTAGGTGGTGTTTGGCTCAGTAGCTCCGCACCACGCTCTGTCACTAGGACGTGAGCGCCAGCCCCGAATAAGTAGCCGTTTTCGCTGCACAATATATTTGGCATGTGCAAGGTCATGCCGCACTTCAGGATATCCTGCGCGCCCGGCTCCAAGCTCAGGTCACCGCGTTCAGTCCAATTAATACCAGTCTGGTATCCGGTGCGCTGGCGAAAGACTCCCTTTCTGCCACATCGCTTCAGCACCTCACGACCGGCCGCGTCGACTGCCGCCGCGGAGGTGCCCGGCTTAACTGCGGCAACGAGGGCATCATAGACCTCCTCGACCAAAGTGTGAAGAGACTCAACCTCAGGGTGTCGGCCAAGCACAGCGCACCGGACCATCCCTACGGTGTATCCGTATTTTGATGCGCCGATTTCGAGAAAAGCCGGCTCGTTATTACTAATTGGATGCTGAGATGGGGGGGCATGCGGCAACTTCGTCCGTTCCCCGAACAAAATGGTACCGCCAGAAAGCCCAACTTCCCCGCCAGCGTTGCTGGCCTCTGCCCTGATGGCCGCCGACATGGTCGCCGCCATCTCCAGTTCGGTAACACCTTCCCGTAGCGAGCCTTGGAACGTTCGCACTGCCAGGTCAGTCATGCGCATTGCGTCGCGCATGCACTCGAGTTCTAGCTCACCCTTTACCGCTGCCACCGAAGAAACTAGCCGAGTCGTATCAGCGATTTTTAAGCCGGGAAGCCGCGCTTGAAGCGCATTGACATCTGCCAGCGCGAGGTTCCAGCAGCCAAGCTCAAAACCGATCCTCTTGCTTTGCAAGCCATACCGACGAAGGACGTCGGCACACACTTTCCCAAAATCTTGCTGGTGGGTATAAGTAATCACCTCATCAATGCAACTATACGAACGAACCGCTTGCTCGTCATACTGTCGGACAACAAATGTTGGCGGCCGACCGGGCACCATGATCAAAGGAAACGGTGCGAAGTATCCACCACTACCATCATATCCGCTAAGATACCGAAGATGGCCATGGGCAGTCACTACAAGTGCGTCTAGTCCCGCGCTCGCCACTGCCGCCAGTACGTTAAGCTGCCGGCGCTCGTACTCGGATCTCGGGAACGGGACACCCGTCAGAGGAATAGCTGAGGACATCGTCGCCATATCTCACCTTGATTTGCCATGTTGTGGTTCGGCTACGCAGCAGTACGCATTGGACCGATGTACGAATCTGTCGTTTAACGTTCCAAGCTTTGGTTCAGGCAGATATTCAACCGTCCTAGCGATTTGCGTCAAATACAGCTTCTCTATCGTAGTCATCTGGCGGCGAGATGCAGCTAAGTGTGAGTTTGGGAACATTCGGACTGAACCGAGGAGACTGGAGTTGCGAGGCTTCAGCATCCATCGGAGGGTCCAAATGAACAGGCCAGAAGAACGCCCGTCTCATGCCGCTGCGTCGGAAGGAGATGGCGCCGTCGGTGATAGAGGGCGGTTTCCGAAGCCCATGCGGCGCGCGTTCTACCGCGTAGCGGCCAAGATCGCGGCGCTGCGTCGAGCGCCAAGGCCGAAAGGCGGGCCGGCATGGCCGACCGTTCCTCGTGGCCCGCCCATATGCCACAGGCCACTGCTGCGTCGATGGACGAGCTTCGCCCATGAGGTCGGCGTCTCCTGCCGCCGTCAGCCGGGTTCTCAAGCGGTGCTGGCTGCCGCGGCTGACCGATATCAAGCCGGCCGAACCGGTCCGGCGGTACGAGCGCGAGCATCCCGGCGAGTTGATCCATATCGTCATCAAGAAGCGCGGGGCTTCAGTCAAATCGGCCATACGACGCGTCCGGCCTCGCCTTCTCACATATCCTGGCCGACGAGAAACAGGAGAAGCCATCGCCTTCCTCCTCGTCGATCTCTCCTCGTCTGACACTGGGGGTCAAGGGGTCAGTTTCTCATTTCGCCCGACGAACTTGGAACGCGCAACGCTGTACCGGCCGTCGACACTGACAGGCACCTCGCCCTCAATGGTCGCGCGACGAACGACGCGGCGTTGGTCGCCGCAATCGTTGGTTGCACAATGCATCGTTGCTCGATTGTCCCAGATCGCGACATCACCCTGCTTCCACTTCCAGCGCACCGTGTTTTCCTGCGCGCTGACATGAGACTCAAATAGATCGAGTAGCCTTTGGCCGTCATATTTGGATATGCCAACGAAACGCGTTACATAAACGCCGAGCACAAGCGTGCGCTCCCCGGTCTCTGGGTGGACGCGTACGACTGGATGCTCTGTCTCGATCATCGGTCCAGTATGGGGCTCGGTAGAAGACCTGAGATAAGATCCGGGGAAGCTGTGAACAGCCCAGAGTTCGTTAGCAAGCCGTTGCAGCGGCAACGGTAAGTCGAGATATGCGGCCGAGGTGTTTGACCAGACGGTGTCGCCGCCGACTGGCGGGATCACAACGCCTCGCAGCACCGCGATCTTGGGATAGGCGTCCATGCAGGACCAATCGATATGCCAAACGTAAGCCCCGATATCGCCACGTGCGGAATCTATGTCGAAAATCGGCGTCGTTCCCTCCGGATACGGCGAGGGCTTCCCGAATCGCAGGGCAAAACGCTCCTGCCCAGCGTCGTCGAGATGACCCTGGTCGCGGAAGAAGATGACCTTGTGCTCAAGCACCAGGCCGTTTATCGCAGCGATGGCTTGGTCCGGCAAATCGGCCGACAGCTTGATGTTCCTGATTTCAGCCCCGATGCGCCCTGTGCATTTAACAACATCGGTCCGTGGAATAAAATTGTCGATCAGATCCATTTCACTCATAGCGGCGTTCTCCTTTTTCGATGCAAAGCATCCAACCGTGGAACAAAGCATTGGTGGCATTGTAACCGATCGATCTAACGAACGATTCTGCTGTCGTTCACCGGAGATCTTGAGCATCTTATAGAATGTCACTCTGGGAACGAACTACGGTCCAACATTCTTAATCAGTGACACTCTTCCGATGTTGTACTTAAAATCTTCGCCTGCCTATGCGCCGGGGGAATCGATGATCGGGCTAATTTTTCTCAGAGGAAGCGCGCCAACCCGGCGCTTTGCAAGTACTTCCAAATTCTGCGGCGTATACCCTTCGATCGGGTTCAGGGCCAGAGGCGGTCGCGGGCTCGAACTCGATCGTATGGCTTGCATACTGTTGTCTCCTGTTCGCTGGGCTAGTGTTACCGTGTCTCCAGTTGCACCGCATCCTACCACTCCTAGTGGGTTGATCTCACCAGGCGAGACCGGCGTGACGTCTCGGCTGATGTCATGGGATCGTGGTCGAGTAGCTCAGCCATTGGCTTTCGCCCTCACATTGGGGTATCCCCCGCTCAACACCGGTAGCCAAACACCCGCAGGGAGGCCGGCAGGTGAGACTGACGACGTGGATATCGATGGCCGCTGATGCGGACACGTCAATTTTGCGGACCTTGGAGGCAGGGATGAACCGACGTCTGTCTTTGGCTTCACGCAATCCGACGTCGCCTCGTCTGTGCATTCCACAAAGTTCTGAGATTGGGGTTCAAATGCCAATAGCCTCATATCCGTTGGCGACCTTCCGAATAATGGAAGCGACGTAAGCGGCCGTCCTGTAGTCGTGGAGGTCCGGCTGCTCCTCAAGCAGGTCGGCGATACGCGACCAGGTGCTGCGGATGACGTCCTCCGGGCCGGACCGGACCAGATCAATCCCTTCCCCCAGAAATTCGTCATGCATATCGGCGGGAAATGGCTGGCCTGCCATCCGCTCAAGGGCTGTTGCAATCGCTTGATTGCGTCGCTCCCGCCGCCGTCTTTCCATCGGGCCGAACGGGATATGACTCAGATTCTTCACCACTCAAAGTAGCTGACGATCACGCCACCGGCATTGACGACTACTCCTCGTGAGCGCAGCCTGCGATCAGCTTGGAAAGAGACCGGGCCATTGGCGGCCTCGACGATGAGATGTGCCTTGATACGCGCTGCATTCTCGACGTGAATGGCATTCTCGTTGTGTGCGTCAAGTTCTGCAAAAAATGGCGTGGCATTCAGCGGTGACGCTGGCGTGTCCGCCGCGCAGCCCCCGTGTTTAGCGGAGCGGCGGACATGGCGGCCGCGTCTCAGGCGGCCAATGCCCTCAGGCTCTCCTTCTTGTGCTCGCGCAGATGATCCATATTGAGGTAGCGGGTCGCCTCGAGCCAGTTCTCGTGGATCTCCACCGCCAGTGCCCGAACCAGCCGCAGACAGCTCTGCTGACTGGGGAAGATGCGGACGACCAGGGTGCGCCGCTTGATCTCCTGGTTCAGCCGCTCCAGCATGTTCGTAACCGGTATGATCATGACGGTGCCATCCGATCCCCGCTGGAGATGAGCGATTTTCGGCGTATGCGCCCGCCGGCTCCCGACTGTTTGAGGAGAGGGAGCCGATGAGACGTGTGATTGGAATGGACATCCACCGCGCCTTTGCGGAGGTGGTGGTTTGGGAAGACGGCCGGCTGCGCCATCACGGACGGGTCGACATGACCCGCTCGGGACTGGAAGGGTTCGGCCGCAGTTTGCGACGGACGGATGAGGTTGTCGTCGAGGCCACGGGCAACGCCATGGCGGTGGTGCGGGTTCTGTCGCCCTATGTCGGCCGGGTGATTGTCGCCAACCCGATGCAGGTGAAGGCGATCGCCCATGCCAGGATTAAGACCGACAAGATCGATGCCGGCGTTCTGGCGCAGCTCCATGCCAGCGGCTTTCTGCCAGAGGTCTGGGTAGCTGACGAGCGGATCGAGCGGCTTCGCCGCCTCGTCGCGCGGCGCAACCAGGTAGTTCGGCATCGCACGCGCGTGAAGAACGAGGTGCATGGCATCCTGCAGGCGCACCTAGTGCCGAAGTGCCCGCATGCCGATCTGTTCAACAATCGCGGTCGCGCCTGGCTCGAGCGGCAGGTGCTTCCCGACGACGAGCGGGCCGCTATCGCCCGCCAGATCCGCGAAATCGATCGCCTGGCCGAGGATCTGGCTGACCTCGATCGCGACATCGCCCGGGAAGCGGTTGATGATGCGCAAGTCCGGCGGCTTCAGACGATCACCGGCGTCAATGTCATCGTCGCGAGCGGTATCATCGCCTCGGTCGGCGACATCCGGCGGTTCCGCGAGCCGCAGAAGCTGGTGAGCTACTTCGGCCTCAATCCGCGTGTGCGCCAATCCGGTCTTGGCTTGGCGCAATATGGCCGGATCAGCAAACATGGTCGTTCCCATGCCCGCGCCATGCTGGTCGAGGCCGCCTGGGCGACTGCGAAGGCGCCCGGACCGCTCAGGGCCTTCTTCCTACGCATCCGTAACAAGCGCGGCCATCAGGTCGCAGCCGTGGCACTCGCCCGCGAGCTCGCCGTGTTGATCTGGCATCTGCTGACAAAGGAGCAGGACTACTTCTGGGCTCGCCCGGCGCTGGTGGCGGCAAAGCAGAGGCAGCTCGCTCTCAAGGCCGGCGCGCCGGGCGAGCGCGGTGTCGGTCGCCGCGGTTCGGCTTACGCCTACAACGTGAAGGAGTTGCGAAACAGCGAGAAAGCCGCGGCCGAGAATGCCGAACGTGCCTACGAGCTAATGGTTCGGCATTGGCGGTCACGAGGGCTGAAGCGGCGCACGGACGCCACAAACGAGGAACGACTATAAGGGCTGCGTGGCGGCACTCTCCTCTCGCACCACTCTTTGCCACGTGGTCGTCGGTGCCGGGACAAATATAGCACAAGGAAATCTGGCGGCACGACCGACGCCCTCGGTCCGCTCCAGACTGGCGCCGTGCTCGACGCCGTCAAGGCGTGGCCTGGAAAACCTCGCAGCCGGCCGTGCCGCCATCGCACCGGCCAGCCTTGACTGCGTCTCGACACGCTCGCGTGGGAAATCCTGTGGGCCGGGACGAAGAAACAGGCTCACCTGAGCCGAACAAAGAAACGCAACAGGAATCGAAAAAGTCGAAATCAGGCTTGTCGATGTCATCCGTCGGCGACATCCGGCGGTTCCACGAGCCGCAGAAGCTGGTGAGCTACTTCGGCCTCAATCCGCGTGTGCGCCAATCCGGTCTTGGCTTGGCGCAATATGGCCGGATCAGCAAACATGGTCGTTCCCATGCCCGCGCCATGCTGGTCGAGGCCGCCTGGGCGACGGCGAAGGCGCCCGGACCGCTCAGGGCCTTCTTCCTACGCATCCGTAACAAGCGCGGCCATCAGGTCGCAGCCGTGGCACTCGCCCGCAAGCTCGCCGTGTTGATCTGGCATCTGCTGACAAAGGAGCAGGACTACTTCTGGGCTCGCCCGGCGCTGGTGGCGGCAAAGCAGAGGCAGCTCGCTCTCAAGGCCGGCGCGCCGGGCGAGCGCGGTGTCGGTCGCCGCGGTTCGGCTTACGCCTACAACGTGAAGGAGTTGCGAAACAGCGAGAAAGCCGCGGCCGAGAATGCCGAACGTGCCTACGAGCTAATGGTTCGGCATTGGCGGTCACGAGGGCCGAAGCGGCGCACGGACGCCACAAACGAGGAACGACTATAACGGCTGCGTGGCGGCACTCTCATCCTCTCGCACCACTCTTTGCCACGTGGTCGTCCGTGCCGGACAAATATAGCACAAGGAAATGTGGCGGCACGACCGACGCCCTCGGTCCGCTCCAGAATGGCGCCGTGCTCGACGCCGTCAAGGCGTGGCCTGGAAACCTCGCAGCCGGCCGTGGCGCCATCGCACCGGCCAGCCTTGACTGCGTCTCGACACGCTCGCGTGGGAAATCCTGTGGGCCGGGACGAAGAAACAGGCTCACCTGAGCCGAACAAAGAAACGCAACAGGAATCGAAAAAGTCGAAATCAGGGTTGTCGATGTCATCCGTCGACTTCATGTGCTTGTGGTGGGCAAGCGGCAGCCGATAGAAGCTCAGCGTTTCCTCGATGTTGTCCTCCACCGGGTTTGACCAGCTTCGGGTACTTGGCTTGCCATTTGGCGATCCACTGCACCAGGTCGCGCTTGACCTCGGCAAGATCGCGCCGGTCATAGAACCATCTGAGCTCCATCAGGCAATCGTCGTCGACCTTGCGCGGCACGTAGTCGAGCGCGTTTCTGAGGAAGTGCACGTAACAGCGCTGCCAGACTGCTTCAGGCAGGACTTCCCGGATCGCTGCCCTGAGCCCCGGATGGTCGTCGGAGACGACGAATTCCACGCCGGCGAGCCCGCGCTGCTTGAGCCCTGCCACGAACTCGCGCCAGCTCGAATGGCTTTCACGGTTGGCCAGCTCGACACCGAGCACCTGGCGCCGGCCCTCCCAGTCGACCCCGATCGCCACCAAGACCGCCTGGCTGGCAATCACGCCGGCCTCGCGCGCCCGCTCGTAGCGCGCGTCCAAAATGAGATAGGATAAGGTTCGGCAAGCCGCCGCTCATAGAATGCCTTCAGCGCCTCATCCAGCCGAGCTTCTGTTTACCGCCGGTTGAGCGTTGCAGCGGCGTCAGGCCCAGCCAAGCGGCGAAGTCGCGCCCCTTTCGGAAGATTGCGGCGCAAGGCGCCAGTG
>NZ_JAMYLV010000070.1:0-9615 GCF_040318195.1 Mesorhizobium sp. M1273
GAGAAGGGCCGGTTTCTATGGCCGTCGCCGGCGGACGGCACGGTTTCCATATCACCGGCGCAGCTCGCCTACATGCTCGACGGGATCGATTGGCGCAACCCGCTTCACACGTTCCGCCCGCAGCGCGCGGGCTGAGTTTTTCTTTGAGTTTGCGCCATTTTCCGCGAGTCAGCGGACGCGTTTTATGATTCACTCCAGGGCATGGTTGCCACCGCCCAGGATGCTGTTCCGGACGATATTGGCGCGCTGAGAGCAGCGCTGACTGCGGCGCTGGCCAGAGCCGAAGACGAGGCCGCGCGCGCTGCGCTGGTCGAGGCCGAACTGGCGGTCGCCAGGGCCAAGGCATCGGATGATGCGGCGCTGATCGCGCATCAGCATCTGACGATCCGGAAGCTGCAGCGGGCGCTGCATGGTCAGAGTTCTGAACGCTCAGCCCGCCTGCACGACCAGATGGAACTCACCTTCGAGGAACTCGAGAGCACCGCGACGGAAGACGAGATCGCCGCCGAACAGGCCGCGGCCCGGACCACCGAGGTGGCGCCTTACATGCGCAAGCGACCGGCGCGCCAGCCATTTCCCGAGCATCTGCCGCGCGAACGCGTGGTCGAGCCGGCGCCGGCCGCTTGCCATTGCTGCGGCGGTCATCGGCTGCGCAAGCTGGGTGAGGATATCACCGAGACGCTGGAGGTGGTGCCGCGGCAATGGAAGGTGATCCAGCACGTGCGGGAGAAGTTCACCTGCCGCGACTGCGAGACGATCAGCCAGGCTCCGGCGCCCTTCCACGCCACCCCGCGCGGCTGGGCCGGTCCCGGCCTGCTGGCGATGATCCTGTTCGAGAAGTTCGGCCAGCATCAGCCGCTTAACCGCCAGGCCGAACGCTATGCCCGCGAAGGCGTGCCGCTCAGCCTGTCGACGCTCGCCGACCAGGTCGGCGCCGGCGCCGCGGCGCTGATGCCGCTGTTCAAGCAGCTCGAAGCCCATGTGCTGGCCGCTTCGCGTCTGCACGGCGACGACACGACGGTGCCGGTCCTGGCCAAGGGCAAGACCGATACCGGCCGATTATGGACCTATGTGCGCGATGACCGACCGTTCGGCGGCGCCGATCCGCCGGCGGCAGTGTTCTACTATTCCCGCGATCGCCGAGGCGAACATCCCGCGACGCATCTCGCCGGCTGGAGCGGCATTCTGCAGGCCGATGCCTTTGGTGGTTATGGCGATCTCTATGCGACGGGTCGTCAGCCGGCGCCTGTTCTGGAGGCCAGCTGCTGGGCCCACAGCCGGCGCAAAGTGTTTGAGCTGGCCGATGTCGAAGCGGCGGCGCGCAAGAAGGCGCACGGCGAGAAGCCCAACCTGGTCTATCCGCTGGCGGTCGAAGCCGTGAAGCGCATCGATGCCCTGTTCGATATCGAGCGCGCGATCAACGGCCTGTCGCCGGCCCAACGCCACGCCGTGCGCCAAGAGCGGAGCGCGCCGCTGGTCACCGAGCTCGAGCGCTGGATGATCAAGACGCGCGACAAGCTCTCGCGCGGGCACGACCTGACCAAGGCCTTCAACTACATGCTGCGCCGCTGGTCATCCTTCACCCGGTTCCTCGACGATGGGCGGATCTGCCTATCCAACAATGCAGCCGAGCGAGCCCTGCGCGGCATCGCTCTCGGCAGAAAGTCCTGGCTCTTCTGCGGTTCCGATCGCGGCGGACAGCGCGCGGCCGTTCTCTACAGCCTGATCGTCAGCGCCAAGATGAACGATGTCGACCCGCAGGCCTGGCTCGCCGACGTCCTCGCCCGACTGCCCGCCTATCCGGCCCATCGGATCGATGATTTGCTGCCGTGGAATTGGAGATCCGCAAAATTGCGGACCCAACCAGCGGCGGCCTGATCATGCAGCGCAATAAGGTGCATCACGTCTACACCGTCGATCGTGTCGCCAGGGACCTCGGCGTCAGCGAAGCGCTCATCCAGGACCTGACCCTCGGTCTCGAGCCCGAGGACGGCGTCATCTGGGTCTACGGCGCCAACGATGACGACGGGATCTTGGCCTTCACCGATGAAGGCATCGAGGAGGTCAAACTCCTCCTCGAAGAATATCATCGCGTCTCCCCAAAGAAAGCTTGACCCCAGCACTCCGGTGCTCAGGTTCTCCTGGCTGCCGGATGCGCACGTCTGCGGTCTTCACCGGATGCGTACCCAATAGCCTGTGCTTTTCGAAGATCGCGAGCTTCTGCGGATAGGTCATCCGCACCTTGGCGTTGCACCCGTCGCATCTGAAGTGCGCGATTGTTCTTAGTGCAGAGCCCTTTCTTACCGCCGGATGCAAGCAATCCGGACATTCGAATGTGAGCGCGACATCCGATAAGTCTTCGGCTAAGCCCATTTCCGTCCCCTTCGCAAGCTCGGTGGCTACACTCTGGCGATTCTCAATGAGCAATTCAGATGCCAATCCGATTGTGCCAATGCGGGACTAGAACAATTCGCCTCGGAACGCCGCCTAGCTAGTGCGCCTTCTCTGCGCCTTTTGAGCGACGAAGAGACCTAACTTCCTCCAGCAGTTCGCGCTCATTGGTAGTCACGTTTCGGAAGATTGCGACAATCATCACCGCCAAGGCTTCGGCATCCAGGCTTAGAGGGTCAATGTGCTCATCTGCGCAAACCTGATCAAACACGCGTTCACAAATAGCCAAATCGTGAGGGCTGAGGCGAGTGCCATTGAAACGCCGGCGCGACATTTGCGAGCCTTCGACGCCCGCCGCCCCGTTGCAAAAGAAGCGGGCCTTGGCAAGAAACGCGAGTCGTTGAGTGGTTGTTCCCGGCTGCAAGCTTTGTTAAGCCGCCTGCAGCAGGGCAGACTGGACGCGCATCATGGCGCGTGCGAGCGGAGCTGTGCCTCGACCTTGGCATTTTCCTAGCATGGCGAGATGCTTGGCACCTCAGGCATTTTCGGGCGCCCGCCCGAACGGGGCTGGCCGCCATGCGCGGGCCGATCTTGGACGGCTGGACCGTTGGACTCACGTCAGACACAGTAGCCTGGGGGCAAGACTGCTTCGAACTCTAAACGGGGGCCGTCAGCTACCCATTTGACGACGCGGAGGAGCCACGCCTTGCGCTGCTGGCACTCGTCATCGCAGCCAATGCCACCGCGACACCTAGTTCCAACGCTTGAAAACTCTCCCTAGAGGGTTTGGCATCATGAACAGTCTTCTTTGGCGGCAGGCGCTTTAGCTCGCTCGAAACTTGGTCCGTGCCGTAAGTCGGTACATATGCTATAGTTAATATTGGGTCGAGGGGACGACCATGAAAGGGAGGACCAACCATGAAGCCGCATTCCCTCAGCGCCCGTCGTATTGGCCTGCTTATATTCTCGGTGTGTGCTTTCGGGCTGATGACGTCAGCCTCAATGCCCGCAGACAGCAAATTCGCCGTCGAGCCGGTGGTTGAGAAAAAGGTGAAGGAACTGCCCTCCGGACCGTTGTACTGGCGGCTGGATAATCTGCCAACGCTGGCGCAAGCCCAAAGCGTTGCGGGCCCGACCTCGCTTGCGGCCGAGGTCGCAGGCAAGGTCTGGCTGTTCACGCTTGGACCGAAGGATGGCTCTACGACCGGCGGAACCAAGGTCGTCGAGATCGGACCGATCCCTCCGATCAGCGCAAGCGAGTATTTGCTGCGTGTCAACCGCGCCGGTGGAGCGCCCGGCGTCAAGACGAAGATCCATACGCATCCGGGACCGGAGGCCTTCTATGTGCTGGCCGGCAAGCTCGGCCAGAGAACGCCCCACGGAGTGACCTATGCTGAAGCTGGCACGGCAATGATCGGACACGGGGCCAACACGCCGATGGAGGTGTTCAGCGCCGGCACAACCGATCTCGATGAGCTGGCCATCTTCGTGGTCGACGCCAATCAGCCGTTCTCGTCGCCGGCCAGCCTCGATTGAGGCGACATTTCCCGGGATGATACTTCCGCTCTCCACCTGTTGCAGACAGTCGGCGACCAGTTGACGCTAACAGGTGCATGCTGAATTCGATGGTGCTGCGAGAGAGGATTGAACTCTAGGTATCTATAATAAAATCAACTACTTACGATGAGTTTTGTAACATTGTGACGGGCGACAAAATGGCTGGGAATCACTTCTAGCCTGCGGTTCTGGCTGGACGCCAAAAGACCCGCCTCCCCTTTACTGTTTTCTCTCCAAGGCATTCTAGATCAAGCCTTCATTTGAATGCCTGGACCTTCACCGCGCCGCCAAGCACCAGGAACCGAAATACGTTTACGACGATCCGTATGCGCCGTGATGATAGATCAGCGCCGGGCCCGGCTCTCCGCTCACCACATGCCGGACGCTGCCGAGGATCAGCGCGTGGCTGTGGCGAATAATAGTATCCTCAACCGCGCAGTCGACCGCGGCAAGCGCCTCGTCGAGTGCCAGTGCGCCGCTTGCAAGGCTGGACCAGCGAGCGCCCTCGTAGCGCGCCGACCCCTTCAGGCCACCGCGCCCGGCAAAGCGGTCGGCAATCGCGATCTGGTCGGCACGCAGCACATTCACGCAGAAATGCCGATGCCGGCTGATGGCTGCCCAGGTAGACGAGTTCAGATTGATGCTGACAACCATCACCTCTGGTTCGACCGATAGGGAATGGGCGGTGGTAACGGTTGCGCCCGTCCGTTCGTCGCCAACACCGGCGGTGACCACGGAGACAGCTCCGGCCAGGTGTCGCATCGCAAATTTCAGGGGAACCCGGGTTTCCACTAAGGTTTCCACTAGGGGAACGCGTTCGGTCAGTGTCATCTGGATAGCCTCATCGTGTTTGCAGCTTCACGACGCCTTGCGACGCAACGCCGTTTGGTATCCCAACCATTGGTGAATTTCGGCGGCGATGCGCTCGGCATGTGCGGTGACTTCGGGAATTCCCATCAGTTCGCCGATGCTGCCTCGCGCCAATGGCCCGCTGACGAAAATGCTGTCGGTCGGGCGCCCGGATGTGCCGACCGCACGGCCTTGGCTGTCGGTCTCCAAACCGAGACCAATCGGGTCGAGCCGGACCAATCCCATCCGCTCGAGCGCCGCAATCGCCGTGTTGGTCCGCAAGATATCGGCATGTGCCGGACCTGTCGTCACGATCACTCTGTCGAAAGCCTCGACAACGAGGCTGCGTTGGCCACGCAGCCGCTGCCTGACGCAAATGCGTCCGTCGACCTGTTCGGCGCCGACAATCGTTGCGGCGCGATAGGCAAGCCTGCCCTCGGCAACGCCGCGATCAAGCACGGCCGCGATCTGTGGAGCGAGGCGGAAGCGATGCACGTCCCAGAGCGCACGAAGATTGCGCGCCACACGTCGCTGCTCGGCCAGCGGCAAGGCCTGCCAGATGGTTTGTCCCTGACGTCGGACGGCATCGAGCACCGGATGCCAGTCTTCGCCCCGACGCTTGGCATCAAGGATCGTTACCCGGATGCGCCTGAATAGTGCCGTTGCGCTTCGTGAAGGAAGGGTCGTGAAATCACCAATTGGATCGGCCAGCATCGCGGCTTGGCTGCGCGAGCGATAGCCGTGACGTGACAGCGCGACGATGTGGCCACGATGCCCCTTGCGGTCGAGCGTTGCAATCACGTCCGCCGACGTCAGTCCGGTGCCAACGACCAGGACACGGTCGTCGCGGCCGATCGCTTCCAGCCTCTCGAGATCATAGGGATTGGCCACCAGCCCGGCTGTGCCAGCCACGGACTTCAGGGGCATCGGCAAGGCCGGCGGCGGATGCGTCGTCGCAATCACCACGGCGTCGGCAGCGAGCGCCCCGCCATCAGCGAGGATCAGACTGTAGCCCTCGCCGGTGCGCTCGACCGATGCGACGGCGGACCTGACATGGCGGATCGTTTTGCTGAGAAGGAAGGGCCGGAGATGAGATTCCACATAGCGCCCGAAAACGCGACGCTGCGGGTAGAGTGCTCCGTAGGCGGCAATAGCCTCGGCATCGTCTACAATGGCTCTGGTCTGCTCCAGCCAGTCGGCAAAGTGGCTGTCCTGGCCGGAGATCAGCGTCATTCTCGACGCCGGCACATTGATACGATGCGCCGGATCGGCCGTGGAGTAAGCCAGACCATAGCCGAGCCCCTCGCGGGGCTCGACGACCATGATATCGGATGCACCGGCCGGGAGCAGTCGCGCCAGATGAAACGCAGTCGCCGCACCTGAAAAGCCGCCGCCGACAATCGCTATGATCGGTGCGCTGGCGCTCAAGACTGGCTCGCGCGCAGCGCCGACGGGCGATGGTCGCCGGCCACGGTTTCGCCGAAGGGGCCCATGTTGACGGCCGTCTGCCGCGTTGAGATCTCGTGATCGAGTGGCAACTGCGGCAACACAAGTTCGCCGAAGCGATAGGCTTCCTCCAGATGCGGGTAACCGGACAGGATGAATGTATCGATGCCTATGCGCCGGTATTCATCGATCCGTGCCGCCACCGTAGCCGCATCGCCGACCAGAGCGGTGCCGGCGCCGCCACGCACCAGGCCGACACCGGCCCACAGATTCGGACTGATTTCGAGTTTGTCGCGACGGCCGCCATGCAGCCGGCTCATGCGCGACTGGCCGACGGAATCCATGCGCGCGAAAACCTTCTGCGCCTCGGCGATCGTCTTGTCGTCCAGGCGGCTGATCAGGCGGTCGGCATCGGCCCAGGCTTCGTCATTGGTTTCGCGAACGATGACATGCAGCCTGATGCCGAAACTCACCTGGCGTCCGGCCTTCTCGGCAAGGCCGCGCACATGGTCGACCTTTGCGGCGACGTCAGCCGGCGGTTCGCCCCAGGTCAGATATTTATCGATCTGCTCGGCGGCGACCGCATTGGCCGCCTCCGACGAGCCGCCGAAATATAGCGGCGGATGCGGCGTCTGCACAGGCGGGAACAGCAGCCTTCCGTCCTCGATGCGGAAATGTCTGCCTTCGTAGGCAACGGTCTCGCCGCGCAGCACGGCCTTGTAGATATCGAGGAATTCCCGCGTCACCTCATAGCGCTCGTCATGGCTGAGGAAGATGCCGTCGCCCTTGTTCTCGACCGGGTCGCCGCCGGTGACGACGTTGATGAGCAGGCGCCCGCCCGAAATGCGGTCGAGCGTCGAGGTCATCCGCGCCGCGAGCGTCGGCGACTGCAGCCCGGGACGGACGGCAACAAGAAAGCGCAACCGCTGCGTCAACGGCGCCAGCGCCGACGCCACGACCCAGCTGTCCTCGCAGCTTCGGCCGGTCGGCAGCAGCGCGCCGTAATAGCCGATGGCGTCGGCGGCCTTGGCGACCTGGGTCAGATAGGGCAGGTCGACCGCCCTGCCCCCCTCGGAGGTGCCGAGATAGCGGCTGTCGCCATGGGTCGGAAGAAACCACAGGACCTTGATCCTGTCGGGGATGGCAGTGCTCATGAACAGTCCTCTATGACTTTACGACGTTCTCGCTCAGCTCCAGGCGTGTAGCGGCGGATTGACGTCGTTCAGGTAATAGTTGCCGAGGATCGCGTATTTCCAGCGCACCGGATCGTGCAGCGTGTGGGTTCGGGCGTTGCGCCAGTGCCGGTCGAGATTGTGCTCGGCCAGTGTGGATCGCGTGCCGGCGAGTTCGAACAGTTTGTTGGTGGCGTTGATGGCGATCTCGGTGGTGAGGATCTTGGATTCGGCAACCGCGATCTGCGCTTCCGCGACGGTCTTATCGTTCGGATCGGCCACGGCGCGGTCGACCGCCAGCCCTGCCTTGTCCAGAACGGCCTGCGCCGCATTGGCCCGCAGGCGAAGGTCACCGACGGCCTGGATAGTGTAGGGATCCTGCCAGGCATGATCGACGCCGCTGTCGATCCACGCGCGCGACTTGGTGCGCACGAAGCTGACGGTTTCGTCGATCGCCGCGTTGGCGATGCCGAGATCGACAGCAGCCTGGATGATCTGGAAGATGGCGCCGTCGGCCGTCGGCCGGTCATAGCCCTTGTAGCCGGGGACGAGATGCGTCTTCGGCACTTTCACATTGTCCAGCAGGACTGTTCCGGACAGCGTCGTCTTCTGGCCGAAGCTCGACCAGTCGTCGATGACCGTCAGTCCGGGCGCGCCGCGATCGGCGATGGCATACCAGGCCCGGCCCTCGTCATCGAGCGCCACGATCGGCACCAGATGGGCGAGCAGCGCGCCGCTGGAATAGAATTTCTGGCCATTGACCACGACGTGGTCGCCAGCGTCGACGAATTTGGTCTCGAAGTCGGCCGCCCGCTTGGAGCCGAATTCCGAGAACGCGTTGCCGAACCGCGTGCCGGACAGAACTTCGGCGAAGAGCAGCTGCTTCTGGGCCTCGTCAGAGACGGTGCGGATGGCGGCGACGACGCCGAGATGGTTCTGCGGAATCTGGCCGAGCGACGGATCGGCCGCCGAGATGATGGTGATCACCTTCGACAGCGTCACATAGGAGAGTTCCGGTCCGCCATAGGCCTTCGGCACGTTGATCGACCACAGGCCGCTCTGCGAAAACGCATCGAGCTCTTCCTTCGGCCAGATGCGCTCGCGGTCCCGCCTGGAGGCGTCCTTGGCGAAGTCTGCGGCCAGTTTTTCCGCCACAGCGATCGCCTCGGCGTCGGTCTTGATGACATGCGCTCTGGCCGACGGACGCTCAACCGGGGGGACGGCGCTGCGGATATCGGACGGCTGCTTCGATTGGATGGTCATGCTGCGGTCTCCTGGGGAAAATGTTGCGATGGAAGCGGCGTGCCGCCGAGATAGTAGGTCTTGATGTCGTCGCGCTGGCGCAGGTCGGTGGCCGACCCTTCCAGCACGCTCTTTCCGTTTTCGAGCACGGTGGCGTGGTCGGCATATTTCAGCGCCACTGCCGAATTCTGCTCGGCGACAAGGATCGAAAGATCTTCGTCCCGATTGAGCCGCTTCAAAGCGCTGAAAATCTCGTCGACGATCAGCGGCGCCAGCCCCATCGAAGGCTCGTCCAGCACGAAGAGTTTCGGCCGCGACATCAGACCGCGGCCGATCGCCGTCATCTGCTGCTCGCCGCCGGAGGTGAGGCCGGACCGGGTTCGGCGCTTCTCGGTGAGCCTGGGGAAAAGCGCATAGACGCGGTCGAGGTCGGCCTTGACGCCGGTGCGGGAAGACGAACGCCCGAGCGCGCCGGTCAGAAGGTTCTCCTCGACCGTCAGCGAGCGGAAGCAGTGTCGGCCCTCGAGGACCTGGACCAGACCCTTGCGGACGAGGTGAGAGGGGCTTGCCCTGGAGACATCCTCGCCGTCGAAAGTGATCCGACCAGCGGTAACAGTGCCGCGCTCGGCCGGGAGGAGATTGGATACGGCGCGTAGCAGCGTCGTCTTGCCGGCGCCGTTGGAGCCGAGCAGTGCGACGATCTCGCCTTTGCCGACCGACAGGTCGACACCGTGCAGGGCGGCGATGGCGCCGTTGTAGACGGCCTCCACGCGACTGACCGACAGGATCGGATTTTCCGGGCTGGACATCGATGACTCCGCAATAGGCAGGAAATCGCGGGCCGGCCCCGGGGGGCGGGGCCGGGGGTGTGGGGAGAATTGGGTCGCCCCCAGGAGCGGGGGATGGACGGGGGGGGGGGTGGTGCGGTTTTAAAGGAGGCTGGCCGGGGCGCACGAGG
>NZ_JAMYLV010000071.1:0-8288 GCF_040318195.1 Mesorhizobium sp. M1273
GCAGCGGCCTTGTTCATTGCATGTCCTCAAACCTGCACGGCAGATGATCGGATCATACGCGGCAAGATGAAAGATGGTTACAGCTATTTTCTACTGATATGTTCCAAAGATCAGGCAGAGACGGCGGCTGCGCGCATGTGATTTCGGGACCTGGTGAAGTAGCCGCGTTACACACGCGGGCGGCAATTGGATGGGACTGCGCGGGAGAACGTCAAGTTCCAAGCCCGGGCGGCAAATGGCGTCTACTCAGGAGTTGTTCGCCAACGGGCGGGCGGCCAACCAGAAAGTCATCGAAGCCAATTATATGGCCCATCGCGAGGCCCTATGGCCTGCTGCACGGGGTCCGATGGCCGAGAGGCCCGGACGCTTCCTTCCAAGGCCAGACGGCCTACTGGCGGCCGTATTTCTTGAACGTCGCGTTCCAGTCGGCTGCCAGCGCGTCAAGCGTTTCCTTGGCCGTGCCGGATTCACCGGTCACATAAGGATAGACGCGCTGGTTGAATTGTAGCAGCAGTTCGGCATTCTCGGGAACCGCCCAGAAATCCTTCACCTTGAACATGGTCTCGTGGAAGGCCTTGTTGTAGGGCGTGGCGTTCTGGAACTCATCCGATTTCAGTACGGCTGCGCTGCAGGTGTAGCCGCCGAGCGCTGCCCATTTCTTCTGGGTCTCATCCTTGATGAACCATTCCAGGAACTTCAGGGATTCTGCCTGCTTCGCTGAGTAGGAGACGATCGAGATGCCCTGCCCGCCAAGCGCGGCGAACTGGTCGCCGTTCGGCCCTGCCGGGTTGGCGAAGAAGCCGGTGTTCTTGGCGTTGGGATTGCTAGCTTCGTTGATCAGTGATGGGAAGAACGCGAAAAAGTTCATGCTCATCGCGGCCAGGTTTTCGGTGATCGCCTGATTGTCGTCGATGAAATTGGCGTTGGCCCAGCCCGGAGGCGTGAACTTGTAGAGTTCCTTGTAGGCTTCGAGCGCGGCGATCGCCTTATCGGAGTTGATGATGCCGTCGACCTTGTACGTCGAATAGTCGCCAAGCTCGCCGCCATAGGAGAAGAGCAAGCTTTCGAAGCCGCCTGCCAGCCCGTCGTGGACATTGTCGGTGTAGATGGCGACGCCGTATTTCTTCTGATCGGGACGGTAGAAGAACTCGGCGATGTCGCGCAGCGCCTTGAAATCCTTCGGCACGCCGAGGTCGTAGCCGTACTTGGCCTTGAACGCTTCCATTTCCTTCGGGTCTTCGAACCAGTCTTTGCGGTAGGACCAGCCCATGGCGTCGCCTTCGAGCGGGATCGCCCAATACTTGCCGCTGTTGCCGGGATATTCCGCGTAGACTTTCACCGTCGCGGGGGCCATCAGTTTGGCTATATCGTGCTTGGCGAAGAAGTCGGTGAGGTCGACATAGTGGCCGCCGGTCGAGCCGGCGCCGAGCCACTGCGAGTCGCCGACGACCATGTCATAGGCGTCGCCCCTGGCGTTGAACTCGGCAAAGGCCTTGGTTTCGAATCCCGGCCAGGCCGTCGTTTCAATAGTTACCTTGACGCCGGTTTCCTTCTCATACTCGTTGACGAGTTCCTGAAGGTAGTTCGCCGGGTCCCATTCCGCCCAAAAGATAGTGAGCTCTTCTGCCGAAACCGATCCACTCGCAAATGTCATGGCGGCGCCCACCAACAGACCAGCCCACGTTTGCATATCGCTTCTCCTTCCACGGCGACGTCGTCCAACTAGGAATTTGCGTATCGGATGCAATGCTTCACCCGCGTTCCGTCGAATGCGAAAGCATTCGGAGCAGGCCTTTGGACTCTACGAGATCAGGCGTGTCAAACCCCTCGGTGAAGCTGGCGTGGACTGGCGCAAGAATATGCCGCGCCTTGTCATTGCGGCCTTGGCCGGCATAGAGGCGGGTGAGCCGAAGCGCGGCCCTCAGTTCAGAGGATTTCGCGCCTTGATCGCGGGCCGCCGTGAGAGATTGCTGGAACCAGCTTTCGGCGGCTTCATCGGTTGGGTCCAGCACTGAAACCAACTCACCCCTTGTGCGCAATAACTCTGGTAGCTGATACTTCGAGGTCGATTTGCCCAGAGTGTCGAAGGCCTGCGCCAGGAGGGCAAGGCCTTCGCTTGCATCGCCGCGCTCGCCGCAGTTACGCGCAAGAATGCAAAGGTAGTAGGCCATGCCCATATCCGCGCCAGTCGCGGCGATACCCGCAATTCCCAGGCGCATTTGGCGAATGCCTTCCTCCAACTGCCCCAGACCGGCGAGCGCCCAGCCGAAATACACACGAGCCTGGCCAAGCAGCAATGGCATGACGAATTCATCACACAGAGTGATAGCTTTCTTCGCCCATTGAAGGGCTTCGGCGGGCTCGCGCCGCATCAGGTGGACCAAGCAGAAACTTAGCTGCGCTTGTGCTGTGGTGACCGGATGCGAGTCTCGCTCGGCTAGCGCCATTGCATCGCGTGAGCGTAGGATCGCCTGGACCGAATGGCCGCGCATGAAGAGCATCTGTGCGGAAAACGCCCTACAGCATACGCCGGGGTCGTGTCCGGCGTAGCCCCAGGCAAGGTGACGATGTCGCTCGTAATCATAAGTGGCCAGGCCATGGCTTGCATGACGTTCGCTCGCGTCGTAGTCACCGAGGTAATAGTAGATTCCCCAGAGTTGGTGATGTGCTTCGAGGATGTACCCCGAATCATCGGACACTTGCGCGAGTTCCAATCCGAGCGATTGGCATTGGTGGCCCAGCATCTCGGCAGCGCGCAGGTTGCCTGAAATGGTCTGGTAGGAGCTCTCGCCGCGCATCGCAGCGAATATTTGCGGCTTGTCGCGTAGCGTATCGGCAAGCCTCCGCGCGCTCGAAAAGGCCTGAAGGACCTCTGGTGCTCCCCAGCCCTTGGCTGCAATCATTGCCGTTCCCGTTGCGCTTTCAAGCGAAAGCTCCAGTCGCAGGCGGTCCTCAGATCCGGGCAATGATCCGACCAGCTCGAGCCCCTTGCGGAGGTGGGAGGCCGCCTCGAGATTGGCAGATCGCTTGAGCGCGAGCTGCCCTGCCTTGAGCCAATAAACGGCAGCCTGATAATTCACGCCGGCGACGGTATAGTGATGCGCAAGCGTTTCAGGTTCTGTCGCGACAACTTCCTGGAATTGCGCCTCCAGCGTCGCGGCGATCTTGGCATGAATCTGTTGCCGACGGCTTTTCAGCAGGCTCTGATAGGCTGCATCCCGTACGAGCGCATGCTTGAACGTATAGGTCGCCTCTGGAGGAACGCCTCGCCGAAAAACGAGCTCGGATTCTTCCAACTGCGGCATGACGTCTTGCAGACGGGTTTCGGCGGGGTCCGTTACGGCAGCCAGCAGCCGGTGATGGAAGCCGCGGCCAATGCAGGCGCCGATTTGAGCGACTTCTTTGACCGCCCCCAGCCGGTCCAGGCGAGACATCAAAGAATCCTGAAGGGTCGACGGAATCGCAAGAGGAGGCAGAGGACCTGAGAGCACGTAGTGGTCGCCCGCGTCGACAAGCAGACCGGAGTCGAGCACGGTCTTGGTCAGCTCCTCAACGAACAACGGAACGCCTTCGGTTTTGGCCAGAATCTCGCTGGCTACCTCCGGCGGCATAGTCTTTCCACCCGCTACGCGATCCATGATCGCTGCTCCTTGACCGAGTCCGAGGCGATCAAGCGAGAGCGCGGTTACATGCGATAACTGAATCCAACGCGGCTGAAACTCAGGTCGAAAGGTTACAATCAGGAGTGCCCGCATGTTCCGCAGGCGATCAATCAGCATATCCAGCCACTCGCCGGTCGTCGGATCGATCCAGTGCGCATCCTCGACAAGGACGATAGTGGGCTCACGCACGGCCAGCGCCTCGATTTGTTGGACGAGGGCGGCCAAAGTACGGGCCTTTTGGGCTAGCGGTGGCAGCCTGGTCGACGAGTATCGACCGGTCGTGTCGATCGACAGCAGTGTCGCCAACAGCGGAATTGCTTCCGCCACGTCCGGAACGATCCCGCGAAGCAGGGCCTCCAGCTTGTCGAGCTTGGTGTCCGTGGTGTCGTTGCGATCCAGTCCAGCCGCCCGTTCGACCTGCGTGGTCACGGGATGGAGCGCGCTGTTGATATGATAGGGCGAGCAAAAATAGCGTAGCCGCGGAGGGGGCTCGGCGCTCAATCGATCGACCATCGCCGCGATAATCCGGGACTTGCCAATACCCGGCTCTCCAGACAGCAGCACCACTCGGCCATCCCCGGCGCAGGCCCGGTGCCACTGGTCAACCAGAAACTCGAGTTCCTGGTCCCGCCCAACAATCGGCGTCACAATGTTCTGCCTCGCCTCGAAACGACTCTCTGCCGCTGTCTCGCCGACAATGCGCCAGGTGCGGACCGGCTTTGCGAAGCCCTTTAGCTCCCCGCGACCGAGATTGACCATATCGAATAGACCGGCCACCAGTCGTTGCGTGCCGTCAGCTACAACAACGCTGCCCGGCTCGGCGAGCGCTTGCAGCCTCGCAGCCAGGTTAGGCGTGTCGCCCACAACGGCCTCCTCCTTTGCCGATCCTTCGCCAACGAGATCGCCGACAACGACCAGTCCCGTCGCGATGCCAATGCGGGCAGCCAGCGGTTCGCCTCCCGGCGCTGTAAGTCGGGCCGTTGCTGCGGCGGCGGCCATGCCCGAGCGAACCGCTCGTTCGGCATCGTCCTCGTGCGCCTGCGGCCAACCGAAATAGGCCAGCACCCCATCGCCCATGAGCTTGGCTACTCGCCCTTCGTAACGGGAGATCTCTTCCGACACTGCGATCTGATAAGCGCGAATAACCTCCCGCATGTCCTCCGGGTCGAGACGCTGCGACAACTCGGTCGAGCTGACGAGGTCCACGAACATGACTGTTAATTGGCGCCGTTCGGCGTGCGGTGGCCGCGCGTCACCATGCTCGGGCGACCTTGCCGGCGCACTCCCGCGGTCGCGCGAGGATGCTTTGATCAGTAACGGGCCGGATGTGTCTCCGAATGAAGCCACAGCGGCAAGCAGCCGGCGCCGGTGACCGACCGATGTGATCCCGAGTGCTATCAGATCCTCCGCCGTTAGCTGAGGAAGCATCTCGGATTCAATGTCATTGTCGCGGAAGACCGGAGCGTATCGCTCCAGTCCCAGGCTACTCAGCCATGCCGCGATGTCCACGTCCTTCTCCCAACCAAGCACTAAGGGTGCTGTGTGGAACCATATCCCAAATTGGAAGGGGAGTCGTCACACCCTCGGGAACCAGGCGAATGTCAGTTACGGGTCCCCGGACATCATGCCGTCTGAGCTGTCTGTTTGTTTTCGGGAAACGACCCAGGAGGCCTCAATGTCGGATATTGGGCGCAAAGCCGCTGGACCCAACACCCGCGCGACCCACGCGAGGTCGTCCATTTTCAGATTTCAGTTCCCTCGGCCAGCGTCAGTGCATCCTCGACGTCGACGCCGAGATACCGGACGGTGTTCTCAATCTTGGTGTGGCCGAGCAGAATTTGAATTGCTCGGAGATTCCCGGTGGCCTTATAGATAATGGAGGCCTTGGTACGACGAAGCGAGTGGGTGCCATAATCCTCACGGCGAAGGCCAACCGCCGAAACCCATTCATCGACCAGGCGCGCATACTGCCTGGTGCTCAAATGGCCAGCATGATCGACCCGACTGGGAAAGGCAAAATCGTCGACCGCTCCACCTCTACGTTCGAGCCATGCAAGTAGGCTTGCTCGGGCGTCTGCCATCAGTTCGAATTGAACTGGCCTCCCAGTCTTTTGCTGCACAACCATCGCCCGAGTCCGAATCTCAGCGCCACTCACTAGCGCGCCAATCTTGAGCTTCACCAAGTCGCAACCACGCAACTTGCTATCGATCGCAAGGTCGAACAGCGCTCGGTCCCGTGATCGACCTTCGCGGTCGAGAAAGAACCGGATTTCCCAGATTTGACGAACCTTCAGAGGTCGTTTGACGCCTACTCTCTTGCCTGCATTCCAAGCGGGACGGCCTTGTCGGCGAGGTCATACTGCGAATGTCCCATATCGTTTCTCCTCAGACCACTATTGGCCAGAGCACAAACGTTCGGGAGGGGCCGGGAGCGGTCCGGCCGGTTCTGGTATGAACGCGTGAGAATGCAGATATTCAATCCGGTGGGTCCGAGTCTCGAACTGACCCGTTCCGCACGTTCCTAAAGCTGCAACTCCTCTCAGTCCACTCAAGCGAAGACTCAGGGCAGCAAAACGATCGAACGTACCATATAGATGGACTGTGGGCAGCACTCGGGCTTGACGTCTTGCCGTCATGGGTGAACGGTAGCGGCAGCCTGGCAGCGCGCAGGAAGGCACGTTATGATCAAGGCTGTCTTGGGTTTTCTTCTGCTGCCTTGGCTTGTCATCTTGCCCCTGATCGCAGTGACACCCGCGATCGCAACCGATTTCAGCCAGCCCGGTCCTTTCGCGATCGGTATTCAGAAGTTCACGATACCTGACGTGACTGGTGAGCACCCGCTGGAAACATGGGTCTGGTATCCCGCTGCTGGTCCTGCGCCAGCTCCCGCCGGCGCAATCCTGAAGACGACGCCGGACGCACCGCCGGCAACGACCGGTCCCTATCCGCTGCTTGTGCTGATCCCCGGATCCTCGATGCCGGGCATAGCCTACACCCGCTGGGGCCAGTTCTCGCGACCTACGGGTTCGTTGTCTTCGCTTCGAGCTATGATACCGGATTCGACGTTCGCCGATTGCTCTATTATCGTTCTGCCAACGTGCTTAGTGTGATCGGCTACGCCGATACACTGACAGCCCCGGGTGGCAAACTCGCTGGACTCATAGATACCTCCCACATCGGCGTCTGGGGGCATTCATCGGGCGGAGCGACTGCGCTCCAGGCGGGAGGCGCTCGGGTCGACTTTAAAGCCCTGGATAGCTGGTGCGCTGCAAATGAGGCCCAGAAGTATGGCGACTCATGCCAATTTGTAGGTTTCGAGCCAACGATTGCCAAACTCTACGGCGCTGCAGACCCGTTTGCGGAGCCGATGCCACCCATTTGGGATAGCCGCGTGGCGGCGCTCGTTCTCGCAGCTCCGGGCGGCGAGCTGCAGGTATTCGGCGCCACTGGCATTGCGGCTGTCAAAGTGCCGACGCTCATACTGGTCACTTCTGACGACGAGATGGTGAAGGCGGAATTCAATGCCCTATGGGCGCATGATAGCATCGGAAGTCGAGATAAGGCGTTGGCCGTATTCGACAAGGGTGGGCACATGATGTTCGCATACGGTTCCGGTTCCAGCCCGCAGTTCGATCAAGCCAAGACGCTGACCGCGGCGTTCTTCCTCAGTATTCTAAAAGGTGATCCCATGGGGCAGGCGGCGCTGCGACCCGGCGAGGCGTCGTTTCCGGGCCTCCACTATAAAACGACCTTCCACTGAGCCGACCGGACTCGTTGCTGGACAGGTGGAGGCGCTCGTGTGGCCAACGGCAACACGTGGTCCGCTTGTGGCGCAACCGCGATCACCAATGCGGTGGCCGGTAATGTCCTCTTTAAGGCAGTTGCAAAGCTAACTTTGACGACCGACATGAGGCGCATTGCCGTCCGGCAGCCTGTGGGCCGGAAGCGGCCAACCCCAAGTATAGAAATGACCCAACACCGGCCGCCCTTGGCGAGTGTGCTCCACCCATTGCCCTAGCGAATAGCGGCCTGACCGCCGCAGCCACGACCCGCGCAAGCCCTCCTGAACCCCAGCTGAACGCCGCCTTCAGCCTTAGTTCGAACGGCATCTCCTAAAAAGAAGCCGTTCAACCGCGGTCCCGTCCGCCAAAGGAGACGCTCTCATGATCCGCAATTCTTTCATCGCAACCGCGCTTGCCGCTCTTGTCGGTATCACTGCCGCCGCTCCGGCCATGGCCAATGACGTGCGCATCGAGCAATATGGCTGGTCGAACTCGGCCGGCGGCGCCCAGAACGGCTTCAAAAACCGTATCCGGGTGTATCAGAACGGCCGCTTCAACAAGGTGATCGGCCAGCAGCGCGGCCGCCACAACCTTTCGGCTATCGGCCAGGACGGGGCCGGCAACTACGGCGCCACCTACCAGAACGGCAACCGCAACGTGGCCGGCGTCGGCCAGTTCGGCTCCAACCACACCACCATTCTGACCCAGGACGGTAACGGCAACATTGCTGCCGGCGTGCAAGTGGGCCACGGCTGCGATGCCAATGTCAGCCAGGGCGGCAGCGGCAATGTCGCAGCTTTCGTCCAGGCCTGCCCATAAACACGGCAACGGCCAGGCGGCCGCG
>NZ_JAMYLV010000072.1:0-7701 GCF_040318195.1 Mesorhizobium sp. M1273
GCGGCCGCAAGGACCGTGCTCAAAGGCCGGACATATGGACGCAAGCGATCGAAAACGACGCAAAACAACCGTTGCAGGCAGGGCGCCGTCCACATATGGATCCCAGGGTCTGCGCACGCCGCTTCGCGGCGGCTCCGCCCTAGGATGACGAAAGCACGGTTAGCGCGTCCCTCGCGAGGGCGATGCACCTCCTGCGTTGAACGCGCAAGCCCGTCGCGCGCGCCCTCAATCATCATAGCTGTGCCCTGCCCTCAGCCCGTCCCGCACGCGTGCCGCGATGGCCAGGAACTCCGGCGTCTCGCGGATATCGAGCGGCCGCTTTTTCGGCAGCGTCGATTCTATGACGTCGCTGACACGCCCCGGGCGCGGCGACATGACGACGATGCGCGTCGACAGATAGACCGCCTCAGGGATCGAATGGGTGACGAAGCAGATAGTCTTGTTGGTCCGCTCCCAAAGCTCCAGCAGCTGTTCGTTGAGGTGATCGCGCACGATCTCGTCCAGCGCGCCGAACGGCTCGTCCATCAACAAAAGGTCGGCGTCGAAGGCGAGCGCCCGCGCGATCGAGGCGCGCTGCTGCATGCCGCCCGAAAGCTGCCAGGGGTATTTCTTCTCGAAGCCGCTGAGATTGACAAGGTCGAGGGTTCGCTTGATGCGCGCCGCCTGCTCTGCCCTGGACAGGCCCATGATCTCCAGCGGCAGTGCCACATTGCGCTCGATGGTGCGCCACGGATAAAGTGCAGCCGCCTGGAAGACATAGCCATAGGCGCGGCTCTGGCGCGCCTGCTCGGGCGTCATGCCGTTGACGGAGATGGCTCCCGATGTCGGCTTCTCCAGATCGGCGATGACGCGCAGCAAGGTCGTCTTGCCGCAGCCGGAGGGCCCGATGAAGGACACGAATTCCCCCTTGCCGATCGTCAGGTCGACATTCGACAGCGCCTGTACCGGACCATCATTGGTCTGGAAGGTCAGGCCAAGCTTGCTTGCCGAAACAACGGCTGGCGATACTCCCGTCATCGGCCGTAGCCTGTCGCTTCCGGCCACTGCGGCGCCGGCCGGAATCCCATTGATTTTACCCCGATGTTGCTTTCCACTCGCCCAGTCCTACTCGCCGCAGTTTTACTCGCCCCAGTTCTACGCGCCCTTGTCCCATCAGATAGACGCCCGGAGTTGCCCCGATGTCGCCCAAACCGACTTGCCATCTTATCCGCCCTGAAAGCTCTTATGAAGGCAAGCAGGGCCTGAGTTATTTCGCCGGTATCGCCGCCGAAACAGTCGGCTCGTCCGGCATCTGCATGCATCTGCTGACCATGCCGCCGGGTGCCCGCGCCAAGGCGCATATGCACGAAAACCATGAAACCGCGATCTATGTGCTCTCCGGCGAAGTCCATACCTGGTATGGCGACCGGCTCGAACAGCATATCGTGGTCAAGGCCGGCGATCTTTTCTATATTCCCCCCGGCGTGCCGCATCTGCCGGCCAATCTGAGCGACGGCCCCGCCTCGGCGGTCATTGCCCGCACCGATCCCAACGAACAGGAAAGCGTCGTCCTGCTGCCGGAACTGGACGGGTTGGTCGCCTGACGCCGGCATCGAGGCAGCGGTCGTCATCGGCACCGTCACGAACATGATTTCAGCGGTCCTATCTCCTCAAGGCCGGGAATGGTCACGAAGAAACCGTCCCCTCCTCTGTTGATGACCTTGACGACATCCGTGGTCGTGCCCTCCTCGCCCTCGGCGAAACAGGTGGAGCTCAACAACAGGGTGCCAGGCGCCGTCGTCAGTCGCTGTGCGAACTGGCAGCCGCTGCCATAGGTTTCGACGCCGTCGGCGGTCAGCACGACATAATCGTCGCTGTCCTGATAACCGAGCCGTACACCAGCGCAACCGACCTCATTGCCAAAGGAGCCGGCAAGGACGTCAGCCGCCGCCGGCCCGGCGGCAAGGATCACCGCGGCCATTGAGATAATCGCTCCGTGGCTCGCCAAGCTCAAACGCCCGTCGCCGGGATGCCCGTCCGTTCCACCTTGCGCGGCGCGGAAATTTCCTTCCACGTCGACAGCGCCCGGTTGACCGCCGCGTTCGGCTCGCGAGCGACGAACTCGCCATGGCCGGGCTTCGCCTTGACCTCGTTTTCCTCGATCGACAGTTCGCCGCGCGAGAAGACAAAGCGCGGCAAGCCGGTTACCTCAAAACCCTCGAAGACATTGTAGTCGATCACCGACTGCTGCTTCTTGGCCGTGATCTTCTTCTTGCGCATGGGGTCCCATACGAGGATGTCGGCGTCCGCGCCTTCGACGATGGCGCCCTTCTTCGGGTACATGTTGAGGATCTTGGCGATGTTGGTCGAGGTCACCGCGACGAACTCGTTCATCGTCAGCCGGCCGGTCTTGACGCCGGTCGTCCACAGCACCGGCAAACGATCCTCGAGCCCGCCCGTGCCGTTCGGGATCTTGGTGAAGTCGCCGACGCCGTTGCGCTTTTGTTTGGTGGTGAAGGCACAATGGTCGGTCGCCACCACTTGCAGCGATCCGGCCTGCAGGCCGGCCCACAGCGAATCCTGGTGCAGTTTGTTGCGGAAGGGCGGGCTCATCACCCGGCGCGCCGCATGGTCCCAGTCCTTGTTGAAATATTCGCTCTCGTCCAGCGTCAGGTGCTGGATCAGCGGCTCGCCGAATACCCGCATGCCTTTCTGCCGCGCCCGGCGGATGGCTTCGTGCGCCTGCTCGCAGGAGACATGCACGACATAGAGCGGCACACCGGCCATGTCGGCGATCATGATGGCGCGGTTGGTCGCCTCGCCTTCCACTTCAGGCGGGCGCGAATAGGCGTGTCCCTCCGGGCCGCTGTTGCCCGCCGCCAGCAGCTTCTGCGACAGCGCCGCCACAACGTCGCCATTCTCGGCATGGACCAGCGGCAGCGCGCCAAGATCGGCACAGCGCTGGAACGACGAATAGAGCTCGTCGTCATCGACCATCAGCGCGCCCTTGTAGGCCATGAAATGCTTGAACGAGGTAATGCCCCTGTCGACGACGGTGGCCATCTCGTCGAACACCTGCTTGCCCCACCAGGTGATCGCCATGTGGAAGGAATAGTCGCAGGACGCCTTCGAAGTCTTGTTGTCCCACATCTGCAGGGCCTCGAGCAGCGACTGCTGCGGCCCTGGCAGGCAGAAATCGACGACCATCGTCGTGCCGCCGGCAAGGGCCGCGCGGGTGCCGGATTCAAAGTCATCGGCCGAATAGGTGCCCATGAACGGCATTTCGAGATGGGTATGCGGGTCGATGCCGCCCGGCATCACATAGCAGCCGCTGGCGTCGAACTCATGGTCGCCATGCAAATCCGAGCCGATGCCGATGATCTTGCCGTGCTTGAACAGCACGTCGGCCTTCCACGTGCGGTCGGCGGTGACGATGGTGCCATTCTTGATGACTTTGGACATTTTCTTGTTCCCTTATTCTCTTCGCGCTTCTTGTGAGCGGCGTTGCGAGGCTATCCCATCATTCGACAATCACCGCCGTGTCAACGACCGCATGGAACAGCACGTCGGCGCCGGCCGCTGCCCATTCCTTGGTGATTTCCTCGGCCTCGTTGTGGCTGAGCCCGTCGACACAGGGGCACATCACCATTGCGGTGGGTGCGACGCGGTTGATCCAGCAGGCGTCATGGCCGGCGCCGGAGACGATGTTGCGATGCGTATATCCCAGGCGCTCCGCCGCATCCCGCACAGCCTTGACGCAGCCCGCGTCGAAAGTGACCGGGTCGAAATGGCCGACCTGCTCGATTTGATATTTGATGTCGAGCGCGTCGCAGATCGTGTCGATGCCTTCGCGGATGCGCTCGTCCATGGCGTCCAGCACCTCCTTTTCCGGCGAGCGGATGTCGATGGTGAAGACGGTGCGCCCGGCGATTATGTTGCGCGAGTTCGGATAGACCTCCATATGGCCGACCGCGCCGACGGCGTCGGGCTGATAGTCCATGGCGATCTCGTGCACCAATTCGATCACCCGCGCCATGCCGAGCCCGGCATTGCGGCGCTTCGGCATCGGCGTCGAGCCGGTATGCGCCTCCTTGCCGGTCAGCGTCACCTGCAGCCATTTCAACCCTTGCCCATGGGTGACGACACCGATGTCGATGCCCTCGTCCTCGAGGATCGGGCCCTGCTCGATATGCAATTCGAAGAAGGCGTGGATCTTGCGCTCACCGACTTTCTCGGTGCCCTTCCAGCCGATCCGTTCGAGTTCCTCGCCGAATTTCTTGCCGTCCTTGTCGACATGTGAATAGACGTCGGCCTGGTCGAGCACGCCGGCGAATACCCCGGACGCCATCATCGCCGGCGCAAAGCGGGCGCCTTCCTCGTTGGTCCAGTTGGTGACGACGATCGGATGCTTGGTCTTGATGCCGAGATCGTTGAGCGAGCGCACGACCTCCAGGCCGCCGAGCACGCCGAGCACGCCGTCATACTTGCCGCCGGTCGGCTGGGTGTCGAGATGGCTGCCGACATAGACCGGCGGCAGGCTGGGGTCGGTGCCTTCGCGACGGGCAAACATCGTACCCATCTCGTCGACGCCCATTTCGAGCCCCGCCTCATCGCACCAGCGCTTGAACAGATGCCGCCCTTCGCCGTCCTCGTCAGTAACAGTCTGGCGATTATTGCCGCCGGCAATGCCGGGGCCGATCTTCGCCATCTCCATTATCGAATCCCACAAACGGTCTGAATTGATTCGCAGATTCTCGCCGGGGGCGGCCATATTCTAAAACCTCATCGGTTGTGGCACGCCAGCGTCCCCCTCCCCCTCGAGGGGAGGGTGGCCGCGAAGCGGTCGGGTGGGGTCGGCTGACATGCGCGCGACCTTCTCCTTGACCACCTGTGCGACATGCCAAGCGCTGTTTATGACATCGGGCTCATCGACGCGAAAGATATCGAACCCGAGCGATCGCAGATAGGCATCACGGACGGCGTCGTGCCGTTTGCCCTTCTCCTGTTCGTGCAGATCACCATCGATTTCAACGACCAGCTTTACCGCAAGGCAGGCAAAGTCGACGATATAAGGCCCGATCGGACACTGGCGGCGGAATTTCATCCCGGCCGATTTCAATTCGCGCAGTTCATACCAAAGCAGCGATTCGCCTTTGGTCGCATGAACTCGAAGCGCGCGCGCCTTCTGGCGCATTTCGAAGCTCACGCGGGTCCGGGGCATCACAGGCACCTATGCGGCCGAAGGTCAGGCTGGCGCGCTGCCGCGCCGACCCCACCCGGCCGCTTCGCGGCCACCCTCCCCTCAAGGGGGAGGGAAAGCTGCAGCGCGTTCCTCAATCCACCGCCCTCAGCACTTCGCGCACGTGGTCGATCAATTCGTTGATCTGGCCCTTGGTGATGATCAGCGGTGGCGACAGCGCGATGATGTCGCCGGTGGTGCGGATCAATGCACCGCGCTCGAACGCCTTGACGAAAGCCGAGAAGGCCCGCTTCGTTGGCTGGCCGGCGATCGGCGCCAGCTCGATCGCGCCGATCAGGCCGATGTTTCTGATATCGATGACGTTCGGCTCGCCCTTCAGCGAGTGCAGCGCGTCCTCCCAGTACGGCGCCAGTTCCTCGCCGCGCGTCAGCAGCCCTTCTTCCTTGTAGGTGTCAAGCGTGCCCAGCGCTGCCGCGCAGGCGATCGGATTGCCCGAATAGGTGTAGCCGTGGAAGAACTCGATCATGTGCTCGGGGCCGGTCATGAAGGCGTCGTGGATTTCCTTCTTCACGAACACCGCGCCCATCGGGATGACGCCGTTGGAGACGCCCTTCGCCGTGGTCATGATATCCGGCGTGACGCCGAAATAGTCGGCGGCAAACGGCGTACCGAGACGGCCGAAACCGGTGATGACTTCGTCGAAGATCAGCAAGATGCCGTGCTTGGTGCAGATCTCGCGAAGCTTCTGCAAATAGCCCTTCGGCGGCAGGATGACGCCGGTGGAACCGGCAACCGGCTCGACGATGACGGCGGCGATGGTCGAGGCGTCGTGCAAGGCGACGATGCGCTCCAGCTCGTTCGCCAGTTCCGCGCCATGCTCCGGCACGCCCTTGGTGAAAGAGTTCTTTTCCGGCAGATGCGTGTGGGGCATGTGATCGACGCCGCCGAGCAGCGTGCCGAACATCTTGCGGTTGGTGACAATGCCGCCGACGGAGATGCCGCCGAAATTGACGCCGTGATAGCCGCGTTCGCGGCCGATCAGACGGGTGCGCGAGCCCTCGCCTTTGGCGCGGTGATAGGCGATCGCCATCTTCAGCGCGGTCTCGACCGATTCCGAGCCGGAATTCGTGAAGAACACATGGTCCATGCCCTTCGGCGCGATGTCGACCAGCCGGTTCGCCAGCTCGAACACGATCGGATGGCCCATCTGGAACGCCGGCGCATAGTCGAGCTCGGCCGCCTGGCTCTGGATCGCCTCGGTGATCTTCGGGCGGCAGTGGCCGGCATTGACGCACCACAGGCCGGCAGTGCCGTCGAGAACCTTGCGCCCGTCGCTGGTCGTGTAATGCATGTCCTTGGCCGACACCATCATGCGCGGCGCCTGCTTGAACTGCCGGTTTGCCGTGAACGGCATCCAGAATGCGCTGAGATCGTTCGGCGTGACTTTCAGCCGGTTGGACATGACCAAGACTTCCCCTTGTAACCTGTTTCGGTGCGGCTAACGCTTGGTCTTACCAACGCTTGGTCTTCGCGACGTTTTCGTGCTACGCAAATTTTTGACCGGTTGGACAAACGTTAGCACCGCCTTATCAGCGGTCAAGGGATTACTAGCGGAAATGCGGCTTTCGAAGTGCGCTCCACAGGGCGAGGAAAAACTGGTCCAGAGAATTGGTCCAGACACTCCTCGCGGCGAAAGTTTTTCGGGGTGACGGGGGCGGTCGAAAGCTCCGCTCCTCGCCGCACCCGCATCCAGCTGGAAAAGCGCGAGCTCATCCTCGAGGCGGCGCTCGAAGTCTTCTCGACCAACGGTTTTCGCGGCTCGACCATCGACCAGATCGCTGAAGCCGCCGGCATGTCGAAGCCGAACCTGCTCTATTATTTCCGCCGCAAGGAGGACATCCACAAGACGCTGATGCAGCGGCTTCTCGACACCTGGCTGGCGCCGCTGCGCGAACTCGACGATATCGGCGACCCCTTGACCGAACTGCGCAGCTACATCAGGCGCAAGCTCGAAATGGCGCGCGATTTCCCGCGCGAGAGCCGCCTGTTCGCCAACGAGATCCTGCAGGGCGCGCCGCGCATCATGCCGATGCTGGAAGGCGAGTTGAAGACGCTGGTCGACGAGAAAGCCAACGTCATCAAGGGCTGGATGCGCGCCGGCAAGATTGCCCGCACCGACCCCTGGCACCTGATCTTCTCGATCTGGGCGACGACCCAGCATTATGCCGATTTCGACGTCCAGGTCCGCGCCGTGCTCGGCCCCGACCGCGGCGGCGACGGCCGCTTCGAGGATGCCGCAAGGTTTCTCGAGCAACTGTTCATCGACGGGCTGAAGCCGAAGGGCTGAGGCAGCTCGGCTGTCGCAAACCTCCCCCATTGCTTCGTCATCCTGGGGCGCGGCAAGGAGCGGAGCGACGCAGCGCAGACCCCAGGATCCATATGTGGACGGCGCCCTGCCTGCAACGGTTGTTTTGCGTCGTTTTCGATCGCTTGCGTCCATATGTCCGGCCTTTGAGCACGGT
>NZ_JAMYLV010000073.1:0-5832 GCF_040318195.1 Mesorhizobium sp. M1273
GCTCGGAAAAGGGCTCGGTGATCGTGCGCGGCGACGAGACCGTGACCATCAATGCGACCAGGATCCGCGAGCTGGTCGACACCACCGGCGCCGGCGACCTCTATGCCGCCGGCTTCCTCTACGGCTACACGCAAGGCCGCAGCCTCAAGGATTGCGGCGATCTCGGCTCGCTGGCAGCCGGGCTGGTCATCCAGCAGATCGGCCCAAGGCCACGGCAGAATCTGCGCCGAGAGGCCGAGCAGGCGGGGCTTCTGTAGCGGCATCTCTTCCTTCTCCCCCTGTGGGAGAAGGTGGATCGGCGCGCAGCGCCGAGACGGTTGAGGGGTGCTGGATGGAGTGCTGCCGGTGCCAAGCTGGAACACCCCTCATCCGACCGAGCTTCGCTCGGCCACCTTCTCCCACAGGGGGAGAAGGGAGAGGCGCTGCTGCTGCCCCCGCTCCTCAAGCCCCCGCGCTATACGCCGCAATCGCTGCCATGTTGACGATGTCCGAATCCTTGGCATTGAGCGAGACGATCTGAACCGGCTTGTTCAGGCCGACCAGCAGCGGGCCGATGACGGTCGAGCCGCCGAGCTCCTGCAGCATCTTGGTCGAGATCGAGGCCGAGTGGAAGGCCGGCATGACCAGCACGTTGGCCGGGCCGGTCAGCCTGATGAACGGGTACTGCGCCATGGCGCGGGCGTTGAGCGCCACGTCGGCGGCCATCTCGCCGTCATACTCGAAATCGACGCGGCGCTTGTCGAGGATGCGCACCGCTTCCTGGACGCGCTCGGAGCGCTCGCCCTGCGGATGGCCGAAGGTTGAATAGGCGAGCATGGCGAGCCTCGGCTCGTAGCCCATGCGGCGGGCAAAACCGGCAGCCTCCTCGGCGATGTCGGCGATCTCGACGGCATCAGGCATGTCGTGCACCGCGGTATCGGCAACGAGGACGGTGCGACCCCGCGCCAGCACGATCGACACGCCGATGACGCAGTGGCCGGGCCTTGCGTCGATGACGCGGCGGATGTCGTCGAGCGCCGTCGAATAGTTGCGGGTAACGCCGGTGACGATGCCGTCGGCATCGCCCAGCGCCACCATGCAGGCGGCGAAATGGTTGCGGTCGTTATTGATCAACCGCTGGCAGTCGCGGAACAGAAAGCCTTTGCGCTGCATGCGCTCGTAGAGATAGTCGGTGTAGATCGAGTTGCGGCGCGACAGCCGCGCATTGATGATCTCGATGCCTTGCTTGCCGAGGTCGATGCCGGCGTTCCTGGCGTTTTCCTTGATGATGTCGTCGCGTCCGAGCAGGATGGCGGTGCCGAGCCGCTGGTTCACATAGGAGACGGCGGCGCGCATCACCTGCTCCTCCTCGCCCTCGGCAAAGACGATGCGCTTGGGCTGGCGGCGGACGCGGTCGTAGATGCGCTGCAGCGTCGAGGCGATCGGGTCGCGGCGGGCGGAAAGCTCCTGCGCGTAACGGTCGAGATCGAGGATCGGCTTGCGCGCGACGCCGGAGTCCATCGCCGCCTTGGCGACGGCGATCGGGATCGCCGATATCAGGCGCGGATCGAACGGCACCGGGATGATGTAGTTGGGGCCGAATTTCGGCCGGTTGCCCTGGTAGGCGGCGGCGACGTCGTCGGGCACGTCCTGGCGCGCCAGTTCGGCGAGCGCTTTGGCCGCGGCGATCTTCATGTCGTCGTTGATGGTGGTCGCCCGCACATCCAGCGCGCCGCGGAAGATGTAGGGGAAGCCAAGCACATTGTTGACCTGGTTGGGATAGTCGGACCGTCCCGTCGCCATGATGGCGTCGGTGCGGATCTCGGCGACTTCTTCCGGCGTGATCTCGGGGTCGGGATTGGCCATGGCGAAGATGATCGGGTTTTTGGCCATCGACTGCACCATCCTGGTGGTCAGCGTGCCCTTGGCCGAGAGGCCGAGGAACACGTCGGCGCCGTCCAGCGCCTCGGCCAGCGAGCGCGCGCCGGTTTTCACGGCGTGCGCCGACTTCCACTGGTTCATGCCTTCGGTGCGACCCTGGAAGACGACGCCCTTAGTGTCGCACAGGATGATATTTTCTGGCGCAAAGCCCATCGCCTTCATCAGTTCGATGCAGGCGATGCCGGCAGCGCCGGCGCCGTTGCAGACCATTTTCGTGGTCTTCATGTCGCGGCCGGTGATTTCCAGCGCGTTGATCAGGCCGGCGGCCGAAATGATGGCGGTGCCGTGCTGGTCGTCATGGAAGACCGGGATGTCCATCAGCTCGCGCAGCCGCTGCTCGATGATGAAGCACTCCGGTGCCTTGATGTCCTCGAGGTTGATGCCGCCGAAGGAGGGGCCGAGAAAGCGCACGCAGTTGATGAATTCGTCGGCATCCTCGGTATCGACCTCGAGGTCGATGGAATCGACATCGGCGAAGCGCTTGAACAGCACCGCCTTGCCTTCCATTACCGGCTTCGAGGCCAGCGCGCCGAGATTGCCGAGGCCGAGGATGGCGGTGCCGTTGGAGATGACGGCGACCATGTTGCCGCGAACCGTGTAGTCGAAGGCGCGGCTCGGGTCCTCGGCGATGGCGAGAACCGGCACAGCGACGCCCGGCGAATAGGCAAGGCTGAGATCGCGCTGCGTCGCCATTGGTTTTGTGGCTACGATCTCCAGCTTGCCGGGGCGGCCCATGGCATGGAATTCCAATGCCTCCTGGGCGCTGACGGAGGGCCCGTTGCTTTCGGTTTTCTTGGCCATGGTACTTTCGGTTTCCTCGCCCGTACGGCACCGCTTGAGATGGGTGCGCATGCTTTCTTTTGTGGAAGGTTCGGGATTAAGGCTACACTTCGCCGCTGTAAACCGCCAAGCATGGCTTGCAAAATTTTGGAAGCAGCTTCTTGAACGACGAGACGCCCATTCGAAGCGACAACGCCACGCCGGCCTTCGCGCCGGCGACGCCGATGATGGAGCAGTATATCGAGATCAAGGCGGCGAACCCGGATTCGCTGCTGTTCTACCGCATGGGCGATTTCTACGAGCTGTTCTTCGACGACGCCGAGAAGGCAAGCCGGGCGCTCGGCATCGTGCTGACCAAGCGCGGCAAGCATCAGGGGCTCGACATCCCGATGTGCGGCGTGCCGGTGCATGCCGCCGACGATTATCTGCAGAAGCTGATCGGCCAGGGGTTCCGCGTCGCCGTCTGCGAGCAGATCGAGGATCCGGCCGAGGCGAAGAAGCGCGGCGGCAAATCGGTAGTGCGCCGCGACGTGGTGCGGCTGGTCACCCCAGGCACCATCACCGAGGACAAGTTGCTGGCGCCGTCGGAATCGAGTTTTCTGATGGCGCTGGGACGGGTCAAGGGCGGCAGCAGCGATACAAGAGGCGGGGAGCGCGGCAGCGCGACAGGGAACCAAGGAAGTTTCGCCCTAGCCTGGATCGAGATCTCGACCGGTGTCTTCCGCGTCGCCGAGACCACCGCCGACCGGCTGCTCGCCGATGTCTTCCGCGTCGATCCGCGCGAGCTGATCGTCGCCGAGCCGGTGTTTTACGACCCGGAGCTGAAACCGGTCTTCGACGTGCTCGGCCGCGTCGCCAGCCCGCAGCCGCCGTCGCTGTTCGATTCGGCTTCGGCCGCCGGCCGCATCGCCCGCTTCTTCGAGGTGGCAACGCCGGATAGTTTCGGCACGTTTTCGCGCGCCGAACTGTCGGCGATCTCAGGCGTTATCGCCTATGTCGAAAAGACGCAGAAGGCCGAGCGGCCGCCGCTGTCGCGGCCGGAACGCGAGGAGCAGGGTTCGACGCTGTTCATCGACCCGGCGACGCGCGCCAATCTGGAGCTGCTGCGCACGCTGTCCGGGAGCCGCGACGGGTCGCTGTTCAAGGCGATCGACCGCACGGTGACCGGTGGCGGCGCAAGGCTGCTCGCCGACCGGCTGATGGCGCCGCTGACCGACCCGGCGGCAATCGCTGCAAGGCTGGACTCGGTGTCGTTATTCCGCTCCGAAACGCGCCTCTGCCAGGCGGTGCGGGCAAGCCTGAAGAGCGTCGCCGACATGCCGCGGGCGCTGTCCCGGCTGGCGCTCAACCGCGGCGGCCCGCGCGACCTCGGCGCGTTGCGCGCCGGTTTCGAAGCGGCCGGCGCCATCGCCGAACTGTTCGGCCACACCGCCTTGCCGGGCGAACTGACCACGGCGTTGGGAGCTATCAAGGCACTGCCTAATGAACTGGCGACGCATCTGGCACAGGCGCTCAGCGACGAGCTGCCGTTGCTCAAGCGCGACGGCGGCTTCGTCCGCGGCGGCTACCACGCCGAACTCGACGAGATGCGGGCACTGCGCGACGAGTCGCGAAAGGTGATCGCCGGGCTGGAGCGTTCGCTGATCGACGAGACCGGCATCCGCTCGCTGAAGATCAGGCACAACAACGTATTGGGCTACTATATCGAAGTCACCGCCAATCATCATGCGCTGATGACCGGCAGCGACGGCGCCAGGGCGCGCTTCATCCATCGCCAGACCATGGCCAACGCCATGCGCTTCACCACCACCGAACTCGCCGAACTGGAAACCAAGATCGCCAACGCCGCCGACCGGGCGCTGGCGATCGAGCTTGCCGCTTTCGAGGCGCTGACGGCGGAAGTGGTCGGCCAAGCCGACACGATCCGTGCCGGCGCCGAAGCGCTCGCCGTGCTCGACGTTTCGGCCGCGCTTGCCTTGCTTTCCGAGAGCGAGGCCTGGTGCCGGCCGCTGGTCGATGCGAGCCTTGCCTTCGAGATTGCGGGCGGACGCCACCCGGTGGTCGAACAGGCGCTGCGGCGTTCCGGCGAAGGTCCGTTCGTCGCCAATGATTGCGATCTGTCGCCGCAAGGCGATGCCAAGGCCGGCGCGATCTGGCTGCTGACCGGCCCCAATATGGGCGGCAAATCGACCTTCCTCAGGCAAAACGCGCTGATTGCCATCCTCGCCCAGACCGGCTCCTTCGTGCCTGCGGCATCAGCCCATATCGGCGTCGTCGACCGGCTGTTTTCGCGGGTCGGCGCCTCCGACGATCTGGCGCGCGGCCGCTCCACCTTCATGGTCGAGATGGTCGAGACGGCGGCGATCCTCAACCAGGCAGGCGAACGCGCACTGGTCATCCTCGATGAGATCGGCCGCGGCACCGCCACTTTCGACGGCCTGTCGATCGCCTGGGCGGCGGTCGAATATCTGCACGAGAAAAACCGCTGCCGGGCGATCTTCGCCACGCATTTCCACGAGATGACGGCGCTGGCCGGAAAACTGCCGCGGCTCTCCAACGTCACCATGCGGGTCAAGGAATGGGAGGGCGACGTGGTCTTCCTGCACGAGGTCGGCAAGGGTGCGGCCGACCGTTCCTACGGCGTCCAGGTAGCGCGGCTGGCCGGCCTGCCAGAGGCCGTCGTCGGCCGGGCCAAGGAAGTGCTGCACCAGCTTGAAGCAGGCGAGGTCTCGGGCAAGGCCAACCGTCTGGTCGACGACCTGCCGCTGTTTTCCGTGGCGGCGAAGCGGGAAGCGTCGAAGCCGGCGAAGAGTGATGGGCTGGGTTTGGCGCTAGCGGAGATCAATCCCGACGAGATGACGCCAAGGGAGGCGCTGGAGGCGCTGTACCGGCTGAAGGGGATGGTGGGGCAGTAGCCGTCGCTGGCTGAGCCCGCCGTCTGTCGGCATTCCTTCGCGCCCCCCTCTGCCCTGCCGGACATCTCCCCCACTTGGGGGGAGATTGGCAGCTTCGCTGGCAGTGTCTTTTCTGATAGTGTGCTGAAGGTTCTGCAAAAAGTTTTGGAGAGAGAACGGGGCTTGCTCTGAGGGGCGAGCGGCCATGGCACGGTGGTGACGTTGCGATCACCGATTC
>NZ_JAMYLV010000074.1:0-5647 GCF_040318195.1 Mesorhizobium sp. M1273
TGATGGCGATGATCGCCTCGACCAGCGCATTGGCACAATCGTCGATCCATTCGGACAGCGGCTCGCGCGCCCCCGGCGGCAAGGGATCGAGTTCGCGCACACGCGAGCGACCGTCGCAGATTGAAGGTAGTGGCGAACTCGGCCGGTGTCTGCCAGGCGATTTGGGAATGCGGCCGCGCGGTGTTGTGTAGTCGGCGCGCCACAGGGCGATGGCGACGCGTGCCTGAGCCAGCGAAGTAAACAGCGTCTCGTTGAGCAGTTCATCGCGCAGTCGGCCGTTGAAGCTCTCGATGAAGCCATTATCCGGCATGATGTTCTTGGTGCCATCGTTTGTTCGGTACGTCAGGTTCGGTAAGCTTGGCGCATCCGGGCCACGGGGCACCGGGAGCACGCTAGTGCGGGCAGGCCGTCGTATGCAGATGAACTGCGAGTTCGAGCACATTATCTGGCCGCCCCTACGACTCGCCCGGATGCGCTGCGAGCGCGGATCCGTATTTGTCGTGTTGCCCGCTCGCTCCCTGTTCGTGACCAACGATGGAGGGAGCCGTGCGTATTATCGGCATGGACATACACCGCGTTGTAATGGCATTCGACGCGGTTCTGATCCGCCCAGGAGAGGATGGCGTTCGAGGTGAACTCGCTGCCATTGGCGGGGGCGAGCAAGCAAAGCAGGTAGTCTCGAGAATAGTATTTGCTCGCCGTACCTCCGCGTGGCTCGCCGAACCAGACTTCGCAATCGGCCTGGTCCCAGCCCCAGAGGCACGTCGCCCACGCCGTTGACGCAGAATACGATGTTCGGGTTTGCTGTTTTTTGGGTCTGAGAGTTGTGGGAAGGGCTACGCCGCCCGCGGTATGCGCGACGTGAACGTTGCCCTGGACACCGATACGCTCGTGCCGTTGGCGTCGCTGATGACATCCACCCGGGCCTCGAGCTGCTTCACCAGTGCCTCCACGATGGCTGTTCCCAAGCCGCTATTTGGTGCGCGGCCGGCTGGCTTGCCGGTGCCATTGTCGGAGACCGTCAGTTTCCAGTCGCTGCCATTGGTCTCGTAAGATACATGGATCAGGGCTGCGGTCTTCTCCCGGGGGAACGCATATTTGATCGCGTTGAGGATAAGTTCGGTGACGATCAGCCCGAAGCTGACCGCCTTCTGCGAGTCGATCCTGCCGGCTTCCGCGGTGACTTTGACGGCGATCGGCTGTGCATCCCCGATCATCGACGAGGCCAGACTGCTGCACAGCTTCGGCAGATAGGAGCCGACGTCGATTTCGTCGATGCCTGCTGCGGTGTGGAGATGGCGCTGCACTTCAGCCACCGACATGACCCGCTGGTGGGCATCTTTCAGATGCTGGCGGGTTTCCTCGGAGGTGACCGAACGGGCCTTCAGCAACAGGATGCTGGCGATAATCTGCAGGCTGTTGGCAACCCGATGCTCCATCTCACGTAGTAGCACATCCTTTTGCCGCAATAGGTCTTCGGTGCGGCCGAGAAGCTCTTCCTTCTCCCGCTCGATGACACGCCGCGCCGTTATGTCGTTGAAGGCGAGAAGGATGGTGACGGCCGAATTGTGGTCGTAAAGTACCTTTCGCGCGTTGAGCAGCATCGTGCGTTTGCCGATGTTGGGGAAATCATACTCGACCTCGAAGCCGTCCATGGCGGTCTTCTCAGGGATGATCGTCTCTAGGAGCAGGCGCAGTGCCGGAATGTCCCACTGGCCGTCGCCTAGCGCATAGAGAAGGGCGCCGTGTGTCTCCTCGGGGTCGACCTTGAAGGTCTGATAGAAAGAGCGGCTGGCCGCCAGCACATGAAACTTTTCGTCGAGGACGAGGAACGGTTCGGCGATCGTGTTGACGATGGCCTGCGACAGCGTCTGCGCGTCCTCGATATTCGCAATTGGGTGGAACAAGGCTCAAGGCCGATCTGGAGGCGCCTTCGCCTCCTCTTCGGCCCTTGTTACACACTTGACGGCTCGTGTCGCGGATTGAATCTAACCGGCGCAGCACGACAACGTGCGAGCCGGACTGTTCGCTGAATCCGGCAAGCGCGCGTAGACCCACTGATGTTGCACGCCAGCTAAATATGCCCGATATCATGGCGGCTGGCAGGGCGAGGTATTCAGTGGCGGCAAATCGTCTAAACGGAATTTACCCATCAGAGCCCGGGCTGGTGGGCATTCCGTTCGCCCCCAATGCCCGTCCGCGCACTTCATTGCCCACCGTCGCTACCATCGTGACGGCGGTTGCGGCGCTGTATTTCGGGCGCGAAGTGTTCCTGCCGATCGCTGTTGCGCTGCTTTTGACCTTCGCGCTCGCGCCCGTGGTGTCGGCTCTGAAGCGCGTCGGCATTCCCCGCCTTCCTGCCGTCATCGTCAGTGTGCTCGGTGCATTCGCGGCACTCTCTCTGTTCTCCTTCATTGCCGCGTCGCAGGTCAGCGAACTGGCGCAGAACATCCCGGCCTACCAGACAAATATCCTGACCAAGATCCGCTCGCTCAAGGAAACCGGGGCAGGAGGAGGGATCATTGCCAGATTGAGTCAGGTGATCCAGCGCGTCGGGCAGGAGATCGATCTGCAGGAACCGTCACCGCCCGCCGCCGACGCGCCGAGGCCCGAGCCCGTGCCCGTGCCGGTCGAGATCGTCGCGAGAGAACGGCCACTCGAGATCCTGCAGAACCTCATGGGTCCGTTGATCAGCCCGCTGGCCTCGGCGGTTCTGATCGTCGTTGTCGTCATCTTCATGCTGCTGGAGCGCGAGGATCTGCGCGATCGTTTCATCCGCCTAGTCGGCTATGGTGATCTGCACCGCACCACCCAGGCGCTGCAGGATGCCGGCAAGCGCGTCGGCCAGTATCTGCTGATGCAGCTGGTCCTCAATATCGTCTATGCCATACCGATCGCTATCGGGCTCTGGATTCTGGGCATCCCCAATGCGCTGCTGTGGGGCCTGCTGGCGCTGGCGCTGCGCTTCGTTCCATATATCGGCCCGGTCATCGGGGCGCTCGTACCACTGTTCCTGGCGCTGGCGGTGGCGCCCGGTTGGTCGCTAGTGCTGTGGACCGCCGCCCTCTTCATGGTGATGGAGTTGCTCACCGGAAATGTCATCGAACCCTGGCTTTATGGCGCGCGCACGGGACTCTCGCCATTGGCCATCATCGTTGCGGCGATCTTCTGGACTTGGCTGTGGGGCCCGCTCGGCCTGGTCCTGTCGACGCCCCTCACCGTCTGTCTGGTTGTGCTCGGCAGGCACGTGCCGCAGTTCGAATTCCTCGACGTGCTGTTCGGCAACGAGCCAGTGCTCGAACCGCATGCCCGGCTTTACCAGCGGCTCCTGGCCGGCGATCCGGACGAAGCCACCGACCACGCCGAAGAGATGCTTGAGAAATATCTGGTCGAGTTCTACGACAAGATCGTCATTCCCGCTTTGTTGCTCGGCGAGCAGGATCGTGTCCGCGGCGTCATGGACGACCAGCAGAGACGGCAGATGGCAGCCAGCGCGCTGACGCTGGTGGCAAATCTCGACGACAGCGCACACGAAGAAGCGGTCGAAGAGGATGAGCCGGCTTTCGCCGAGTATGGCAAGACGGATGTGGGAAAGGAAACAGCCGGGGAGGGCAAGGAAGCCGAGGACGAGATCGAACTGCCTAATGGCGTCGGCATGTCAGTGCTGTGTTGCGGCGGGCGCGGCGAGCTTGATGATGCCGCCGCTGCCATGCTGGCGCAGGTGCTCGAAGTTCAAGGCGCGACGGTGTCGACGGCGGGCTTCGCCGATATGGACCCGGCGAGCATTCGCCGGCTCGATCTTGCCGCTGTCGATACCGTCGTTGTCGGCTTCCTCAACCCCGATTCCGTCAAGCACGCCCGCTTCCTGGTGCGCCGGCTGAAGCGCGCCAGGCCGGCGCTCAGGGTTGGCATCGCGTTCTGGTCGGAGGCCGGCAACGACGACAGCCAGGCGGCGGCAGCACTGGCCGGCGACATCAATGCCGATTTCGTTGCCCATAGCATCGTCGATGCAGTGCGCGGCGCGCTGTCAAGCGAGCCGCCGGTAGCGCTCAAGCTCGCAGCCAAGCGTCGCTTGCGCCGGCAGCCGTCCGTCACGAAGAAAGCGCCGCTTGCGGTTGCAAGCTGAGGCCGCGGCGACGACACCGCGGGGCACTCCTGGCGCGCGGGTTATTGATCCCAGCGATGGCCAGCGGTCAGGCAGACAGCTGCTCAACACCAGTACGGCGAACGAAGAACCGACCGCACAGCCAATGACGCCAAGCATCTGGCCATCCAGTTCGAACTCGTCAAGGACAGTACGATAGCAGGCCCAGCCCGCCGATGGACGGGCACGGCCCTCTGTGCGCAACGGCGCACTATGTCGCCGTCCGATCAGCACGCACAAATACGAGCGGCAGGCTTTTCTAGGGTCGGCACAAGAATTGTTCCCAGCGACACGATAAGGTCGAACGGAGCATGAACTTCATGCGGCGTGGCGGAACCGAGCCGGAAATCTGAGCGGCCGGAAGCCTTCTGGCATCTGATGATCTGCCTACCAACTGTAGATGTGTAGATGCCGGTCACATTGATGTGTTCCCAGCTCAGCGGCGAGACGCGCTTCAGCAGGTGATCCGGAACCTCGCGATGCATTTTGCCCAAGTGAGTGACGGCCCGTTCGATATAGACCGGATCCCAATGCACGATCGCGCTAACGACGAGGTTGAGGCCGGAGGCGCGGAACGCTTGGCTTTCGAATGATCGGTCGCGGGATTTCGCCGCGCTCGTGGAAGAAGACGGCGCACTTCAGTTAATGCGCACCTTCGCCCTTGAGGCCGGCTTGGCAGCGCGGACGTCGCACCGGTCACACACTTGGATTTGAAGGCTACCGGGACATTAGCAATCAAGCAATTAAACCGGAAGGAGTACGCCAGCCGCAGACTGGCCGAGGAGTCCAGCATAGAGACCCGCGAATCTCGGGTCTTTATACGAATTACGAGATACGAATTACGAGCAAAGTGCAGCGCTCAGAAAAGTACAATGCCGGCGGCGAAGGAAATGTTGCAGTAGCGTGCATCGGAACGAGCAAGTAGCGCCAATTGTCGAGCGCCCGCGCGGCGCGGCAGAAGCTGCCGTGGTCCGCCGCCGCAATGGCGTAACGAAGCTGCGGATGTCGAACGTTATGCTCAAAATTGGCTTTTCGATCGAAGAGGTGGCGTTGCTTTTCGGCCACCGCCCTCTTCAGCCTGAAGTGGCGATCAGCCCAATTATGAGGGGCAGGGACGTAGGCGGCCTCCCGCTTCTCCTCCTGAACCACGGCTGAACGCCGCCTTCAGCATCGGTTCGAACGGCATCTCCTAAAACGAAGCCGTTCAACTCGCGGTCCCGTCCGCCAAAGGAGACGCCCTCATGATCCGCAATTCTTTCATCGCAACCGCGCTCGCCGCTCTTGTCGGCATTGTCGTCGCTGCCCCAGCCATGGCCAACGACGTGAGCATCGAGCAGTATGGCTGGTCTAATTCGGCTGGCGGCGCCCAGAACGGCTTCAAGAACCGTATCCGGGTTTACCAGAACGGCCGCTTCAACAAGGTGATCGGCCAGCAGCGCGGCCGCCACAACCTTTCGGCTATCGGCCAGGACGGGGCCGGCAACTACGGCGCCACCTACCAGA
>NZ_JAMYLV010000075.1:0-5186 GCF_040318195.1 Mesorhizobium sp. M1273
ATTTCTTCGCCCATCGCTCGGGCCTGCCGATGGCGGCGGGCGACGAACTCGAGGATCTCGGCTTCCAGCGCAAGCAGATCGTCGGGAGCCTGTGGATGGTGCCCCTCGATCCCTTCCGCATCTCCTATCACTACGCCAATTTCGGCACGACGATCGGCGCCGAGGCAGTGGCCCACGCCGAGAAACAGCCTTGGGAGCCGCTGGCCAAGAGCCTGTTGTTCGATCCGCTCGGTATGCGCTCGAGCAGCTATCGGCACGAGGACTTCATTGCCGCCGGCAAGAACCGCGCCCTGCTGCATGCGCGCGTGGCGGAGAATGTGTTCGAGCCGCTCTATGACCGCGACCCCGACCAGCAGGCGCCGGCGGGCGGCGTCTCCTCCAGCGCCCAGGATCTTGCCAAGTGGATGATCCTGCTGCTTGGCGACGGCACCTATAGCGGCCAGCCCATGATCGACCCCAAGATCCTGCAGCCCGCCATCACACCGCAGAGCGTGACCTACCGCGGCGAGACGCCCGATACGCGGGCCAGCTCCTATGGCTACGGCTTCAATGTGGGGGTGAACGCCAATGGCCGCACCACCATGGGCCATTCCGGCGCCTTCCTGCTCGGCGCCGGCACCACCTTCCAGATCTTGCCCTCGGCCGATGTCGGCATCGTCGTGCTCACCAACGGCTCCCCCGTCGGCGCCGCCGAGGCGGTCGCCGCCAGCTTCATGGACATCGTGCAATATGGCCAGGTCACCCGCGACTGGTATCCCTACATCAAGCCGCGGTTCATGGGCTACTACAAGCCGGTGGGCGACCTCGCCGGCGAGGACAAGCCGACGAACCCCGCCAAGGCGCGCAGTCCATCCTTCTACGAGGGCCAATATACGAGCAACTATTTCGACACCGCCACCGTGCGGGCCGATGGCGACAAGCTGATGCTTGAACTCGGCCCCAAGCCCATGCAGTTCACGCTCGAGCACTGGGACGGCGACACCTACGCCCTCACGCCCCGCGGAGAGAACGCGCCGACCGGATCGCTGTCATCGGTGAAGTTCGTTGGTTCCCCCGGCGGCCTTCGCGCGCGGGTGATGACGGTGGATTATCTCAATGAGAACGGGTTGGGGCATTTTCAGAGGTAGGGGTGGGGCGTCGGGTGCTCCATACACCCTATGCCGTCGAAAAGGCGAACCGGCCGTCTGCAAGGTGATGCCTGAGATGGCGGATTTGTGACGGTTCGCTTCCGGGCGTGGAAATCAGGAAGCCGGCATTTGCTCGGGAGCTTCCGACAAGCCATGTCGGCTTTGGCCAGCCGCTGATCCGAAGCAGACCGACGGCTCCCGGCCCCAAACGGAACATTCTATTTCTCGCCGGATAGCACAACCAGGGTTGGGATTTTTCCCTAGGCATTAACGGCTGGCGGGGCTAGCGTAGAGCGACTGGGAGGTGGGCGATGACAGACGTCTCGATCCGCCGGGCGGATTTCATGATGGTCCTCGCTTATGCTTCGGACCTTGCCACGGGCCATTCTCGCGACTTCGCACTGAAATCCTGCGTGCTTGCGATGCGGATTGCCGATCTTGCGGGCGTTTCCGAGCAGGATCGGCGCAATGCCTACCACCAGTCTATGCTCCGCTATGTCGGTTGCAACGCGGACACGGACCTCCTGTCGGCCACCTTCGGCGACGAAATTGCGCTCCGCCAGGATCTTGTCGGTCTCGATATGGGCAACCGGGCGGAGCTGGGCAGGGTCTTCGTCCAGGCTTTCAAGCGGCTCTACTACGATCTTGAGCCCGACGCGCAGGCCAAGGCGATCGAGGCTGGGCTATCGCAGGCGATCGCCGTGGCCCGCCCGGTCCTGACCGCGCATTGCGAGGTCGCGCAACGGATCGGCGAGCGGCTGGGCCTGTCGGAGGAGATGCGACGCAATCTTGGACAAATCTACGAACGCTGGGACGGCAAGGGCCTGCCGCGCGGGCTGAGCGGCGAGGATGTCCTGCCAGCCGTGCGCCTGATCACATTGGCACAGGATGCCATTGCGCTCTGCGATGCCGTCGGTATCGAAGGGATGGCCGAAACCATCGCCAGTCGCGGCGATGGCCCATATGAAGCGGAACTGGCCCGGCTCGTCTCGGCCAACGCGCCGACGCTGATGGAGGGCATCGGCGCGACAGTCGACCGCGCGACCATTTTGGCGCTTGAGCCCGATCCGCCGGTGACGCTGGATGAGGAGGCTTGCGATGAGGCGTTCCTCGCCATCGCCGACATGATCGACATGCGCATGCCGTTTACGCAGGGCCATTCGAGGATGGTGTCGGAACTGGCCACGGGTGCGGGGAAACGGATCGGGCTGCCCGACCCTGACGTCCGCGCGCTGCGCTGGTCGGGCTGCATCCATGACATAGGCGAACTCGTGGTGCCGGTGGCGACCTGGATGCGCAACGGTCCGCTGTCGGTGCGCGAGCGCGACGCGGCGCAGTTGCACGCCTATTATGGCGAGCGGGCGCTGGCCTCGTTCGGCCGCGAGGGCGAGGCGATGGCCGCCCTCGTGCTTCGCCATCACGAACGCCTGGACGGTTCGGGCTATCACCGTAAGGTCCACGGCTCCGACCTGTCCCCGGCGGCAAGAATCCTGGCCGCCGCCGAAGCCTTCCAGACGTCGCGAGAGGAACGTCCGCACCGCAAGGCGTTGTCCAGCGAGGCGGCGGCCACGCAGTTGCGCGCCGCCGTTCGCGAGGGCTGTATCTGCCCCGATGCCGCCGAGGCCGTGCTGTCCTTCGCCGGACAGCCGTCGCGCCGGGCGCCGCCCCGGCCGCTGGCCGGAATGACGCCGCGTGAGATCGAGGTGCTGCGCCTGATCGCCGCCGGCCTTACCGCGAAGGAAGCGGCGCGCAAGCTGGATATCTCGCCCAAGACGGCGGACCACCATATCCAGAGCGTCTATGCCAAGATCGGCGTGACCACCCGCGCCGCCGCGGCACTCTACGCGGTCGAGCATGGCCTTGTCCGGCCGGGCGAGACGCAGGCATAGGGAATACACCCCATGTGCGCCCGCTCCGGGGCGCGCATCGTGATCCTGTCGACGGACCGATGGTGGCCGCGACCGACAGGAGGAAATCAGATGCTTCTCGCAACGACCAAGGTGGCGGACGTCGACCGCTTCATCCGCATCTTTTCGACCAAGGGCGCCGACAAGCGCCGGCTGCACGGCTCGAACGGCGCAACCGTCTTCCGCGACCCCAGCGAGCCCGACCGCGTCTGGGCGATCTTCGACTGGGACGCCGAGGGCTGGAAGAATTTCGTGTCGGATCCGGAGGTGCCCGCGATCCTGCAGGAAGCCGGCCACGTCGGCAAGCCGCAGGCGGCACTGCTGCTCGGCCACTACGAGGCCTGAGATCCCGCACTGCGCGCCGCCTGCCGTCCGTCGGCGGCGCCCCCCCGACGAACCCCCAGATTTGGAGAAATCAAATGGATCCGAAACCCATCAAGATCGGCCTTGTCGCCGAACTCACCGGCCCCTTGTCCTTCATGGGCATCGCCAACGCAAACCTCACCACCATGCTCGTCGACGACATCAATGCCAAAGGCGGTTTGCTCGGCCGGCCGCTGGAGCTTGTCATCGAGGATGGCGAGACCAACGACAGCGCCGCCAAGGCAAGGACTGCGAAACTGATAGACGTCGACAAGGTCGATCTGGTCGTCGGCGGCATCTACAGCTCGACCCGCCAGGCCATCAAGAGCGAAGCGGTCGCACGCGGCAGGACGCTCTACATCTACACCGAGCAGTACGAGGGACAGGAAAACGATCCCCTGATCTTCTGTACGGGTCCAGTGCCCGCGCAGCAGGTCGAGCCGCTGATCCCTTGGTTCATGAAGAGCACCGGGGCGAAGAAGTTCTACCTGCCTTCTGCCGACTACATCTGGCCCCATCTGCTGAACAAGGCCGCGAGCCGGGTGGTGCGCGCCAATGGCGGCGAGGTCGTCGGCGAGGAGTATTTCCCGCTCGATACAGTCGATTTCCGGCGGACGGTCGAGCAGATCATGGCGAGCGGCACCGACGTGGTTTTCAACACCCTCGTCCCGCCGGGCTTGACTCCGTTCCTCGAAGAACTGCACAAGGCCGGTTTCGGCAAGCGGGGCGGTAAGATCATCTGCACCTACTTCGACGAGAACTTCTTCAATCTCGTGCCGTCCGAGCAGATCGAGGGCCTCTACAGCTGCCTCGACTACTATCGGGAACTCGAGGATCCGTTTGGCCGCGCGCTCTTGCGTCGCTACCAGGACCGTTTCCCCGGCAGCGCCATGTTGACCGCGGGCAGCGGCTGCACCGGCCACTACCGGGCGATCAAGATGTGGGAAGCGGCTGTCAATGAGGCCGGCACGGTCGAGCGTGATACGGTCATCCGGGCGCTCGATCACTCGCGGATCAGCGAGGGACCAGGTGGCCCGGCCGAAATGGTCCCCGGCCAGCACCATGTTCGCATGAACATGTACATCGCGCAGGCGCAGGGCGGTCGATTCCGGGTCGTCAAGAACCTGGGTCCGATCGATCCCAACGAGCGCGCGCTTAGCGACGAACTCCAACTCAGCAAAGCGGGCTGAGCCGGCCGCGTCGATGACTGTTCTTCCAGGTGGCAGGGCGGCTAGCAAGTTGCCCTGCCACCCAACCGGGCGATAGTGCATTCCAGTCGCACATACAGAGCAACTGAAGATCATCAGGCGCTATCTCCGGCGCTGGCGCGTTGCGGTCCGCGATACGCGTCGATCCGCTTTCTAATCTCGCCATCCCGAAAACGGACAGTCCGCAAACGGCCCCATTTCAGTCGTCGCGATCGCAGGCAGGGGCGTGAAATCGGCGTCGCATTGTGGGGCAGGGAAGGGCGCATTTCTTTCCCCCCATAACGCCCTCGGAGGCCTCTGCCGCGGCCTCAGAGCTGACATCTCGCGCGATATCGCTGGCAATAATATTTTCTGGCGAACGACAGTGAACCAAATGGAGGACGGATGCCCAAGGTCAAAGGTCAGAACGCTCTCAACAAGGAGCGCGCCAAAACAGAGAAGCTACTCAAAACTCAAAAAGTGGAATACACGGCCTTGAAGGGTAAGCGCGAATTTCCCCGCACCTTTTGCTGTTGAGTGCTCTGATGCATGAGGTGTCCACCAAAATAGGTGGACACCTTGTGATGGAAGAAGATGAGCAG
>NZ_JAMYLV010000076.1:0-4676 GCF_040318195.1 Mesorhizobium sp. M1273
ATATCATCGCGTCTCCCCAAAGAAAGCTTGACCCCAGCACTCCGGTGCTCAGGTTCTCCTGGCTGCCGGATGCGCACGTCTGCGGTCTTCACCGGATGCGTACAGCCGATACATCGTCGCCCTCGACAGACAATCAAATCATATCGACAAAATCGCACTACATCGATACGTCACACTCTGCTCGATGCCACTAAGCAACAAAGCCGCTGAATCCAGCAGCGCTCCGTGCTTCAAGGGCATGCCCATACGGGTGCTGGGCAAGCCTAAATTTCTTCCCCGAGCAGTATCCTGGCCTCCTTGGCCGCAGCGATGAACGCCTGGCGCGCTATCCTTGGTGGTTTTTCTCCACGGATTACGGCAAGGCATGCTTCGATTGCGGCGAGCCGCGACTTGCCCGCCGGCCTCGGCCAATCCCTCAATAGAACTTCGGCCGCGTCGGATACTGATGCAACAACTCTGTCGCGATCGATCCGGCCGGGTTGAACGACGACGGGCTTTCTGAAACGTCTCGTACGCACGACAGCCTCCAAGAACAAGATATGTTAGCTTCCGGTGATCCTTTGCGCCACATCAAACTTCGGCAAGTAGTCGACCGTGAACAATCCGCGCTCTAGCGGCGACCGGCTTGGGCCGGAGTTGAAGCAGAGCGATCAAGAGCGACAAAGACCCTTCAGCCACCTGAGCATCGCGCGCCACCGCGTTGCGTCTTCTCTCAGCTTCGATAGTTGGGGTCTTCGCGCCGAGAAGCCGCGACGCCCGCCCGGCGTTGCGTATAAGATGACCGGGCAGGCGAAAAACCTGCATGTGGTTCTCCTATGATTTGAGCTTCGCAACCCGAGTTGCGGAGAACCCCTCCTCAACTGCAAGAATCTCATATCTGTCTGAGCTCGGTCACTCTGGCACGATGATCACGGAGGGCAATGCCGCGACGCAACTACGCCGGTGGAGATTCCTTCGGAGCCGAAACCTTTCAACAAAACCGGCTCCACAAACGGGTTCGGCGCCTACGTGGCTTTCATGCCCAAGACAAGGATCGGCATCCTGATGTTGGCGAATGGCGCTCCACAACCATGCAGGAGACGCCCTGATGGCTCAGAAGCGATGCGGCGGTCAGGCTGTTTAAGCGCCCACCAACGATAACAATTGGGGTTGTGCTTTCCACGGGGATATTCCGTTGACTGGATCAATCCGATATTTTGTTTGGCCAAAATACACGCAGACCCTGCTCATCGACATGACACGGTGGATCTCGATCCGTTATTCGGGGTCGCGGTCGAGATGGTGGACCTTGGTCGGCTCCCCCCTGGTGAGGCGGTCGTCGCTTGCATGTCGGCCCAATAGGAAATGTCGTGAACCACGTTTCGCGGAAGCGCGCCTCACGATCCAGCCGTTGTGCTCCAGTGACTGGAGCACCGGAAGCATACTCTGCGGTTGACAAAGACAGCACGCGCAAGCTGGGCGTTCGAATCGCTTCACCCGCCCAGCAGAGCACAACCCACGCCGGAAACGAACTCAAAAATGGATAGAAACTGGGCAACGTCAAGCGTCAAGCCGCACCCAGGCAGGTGACCATCACCACGAATAAGAACGCAAAAAATCAGTGCAGTCATAGACGTCCCCAACTTGCCAACGACAAGATAGTCAGATGGTCGAGGTGGTAAGCTTGGCGGTGGTCAGATGGACCAAGCGCGGTCCTAAATGGAATAAAGCGGAAAGGGTGTGCATGGCGGCACTAGCCGGCGAGCTATCACCCGACGACGCCCGCATCGGTTTCAAGGCTGCCGCCATCGAGAAGAAGATGCTGGTCGCGGGTGATCCTTGACGGGACGGACGCTTGAGGCACGATCCCCACCTTAGCGCGACAATCGAAATCGTAATGCCGACGTTGAGCGACAATGAAGTACCGCACCGACTCCGTGGCTACTGGCCATCGTGGCAAGGACCACGATGCGCCTGACAAGGCCCAGGGTAACCAAAGCCCCGCTCCGGCGTTGGGGCGAGGGCGGGGGACCCTTTGGCCGGAGCGGGGTTAGGCTAGGTGGTCACCCCGTGGCAAGCAAAGGCGACCCCAGTTGAGATTAGCGGATTTTGTGGCGCTTTCAATATTTCAATATCCGTGACTGAGTGCCTATCGCCTCAGCGGCGCTGGTAAGGAATCGGGCTTCTCGCAAGAGCGAGTCCCAGTTGAGGTTGCCCAATAGGTTGATGAGATCGCGCGCCTGTTCGACGGTGATCCCCGTTTCTTTGACCAGCCGCAGAATGACCAGGTCGTGCATCGGCGGTGGATTGGCGACTTCGCCGGCATCGCAGAACCTTCCAGCGGCAGCCCAAATCATCGGGACGAGGTAGAGCGTCTGCAATAATAGGCAAGAAGGACATTCTACAGGCGGACGTTTGTACCTGCTCCACTCAACCGGCTGGGTGATTAGCATGAGGCTTAGGCTGTGGTGCATGAGCACGCGGTAGCTGCGCAAGCTTCGCTACACCAGCGCACTCGGTCGTGCGCATTGGCACGCTGGCATGTGCATCGGTGGCGGCAACCGGCAGGGTGGGTGGTTTCAGAGATTGAGTACAGAAAAGGCCAGGAATAAATCGGGAGCGACTGTTCACGCGTTGTCCTCGACACGCTTGCCCTCCGCATCCGTCCCTTTGATCTCGGTAGTCCACGCCTCGGTTGGCGCCGATTGCTGGCGGATTGCGTGTTTCAGAAATTCGCGGACACCCATTCCGCTAATTCGCGGACAGCGATTTCAGTAATTACGGGACCGTGATTCCGCTAATTCCCGGACAGTTTTCAGGGCGGATAACGGTCGGTTCTCGGGAGCGCCGTTCTGGCATTTTGCCCTCTCATCATCGGGTTGAGAGGGGCCATGCCAAGACGGAAGCAAGCGAGACGAACGACAGTGAAAGACCTACAATCAATCCTGCGCCTGACGCATGAGCAGGGTCCTGGCCCGGCTGCGCAACCGGCGCTTCTTCAGTCTCGGCGATCTCAACGCCGCAATCGCGGGGTTGCTGGAGGATTTGAACAATCGCCCCATGCGCCACGTCGGCAAAAGCCGCCGCGAGCTGTTCGAGGAGATCGAACGAACGGCCCTGTCGCCATTGCCGCCGGCGCCGTTCGAATATGCGGAGTGGAAATCGGCGAAGGTGCATCCCGACTACCATGTCGAGATCGACAGGACCTTCTACTCGGTGCCGCACGCGCTGATCGGGCGGCGCGTGGATGTGCGGCTCACCCATCGGGTGGTCGAGCTCTTCCATGATCACAAGCGCGTCGCCAGCCATGTCCGCCGCTCGCAGCGCTGCGGCCATGTCACCGTCAACGAGCACATGCCCAAGGCGCATCAGCGCTATGCCAACACGACGCCGGCGAACCTGATCCGGCAGGCAGCCGGGATCGGCGCCAACACCGCCATCCTGGTCGAGCGGATGATGCGCGACCGTCCCCATCCCGAGCAGGGATACCGCTCCGCGTTTGGCATCCTCTCGCTGGCCCGTCGCTACGAGCGGGATCGGCTCGAGGCGGCCTGCGCGCGGGCGCTGACCATCAATGCGATCACCTACTCCTCCGTCAACGCCATCCTCAAATCCGGCCTCGACCGCGTGCCGCCCGCGGCCGAGCCGGTCAAGCCCACGCCATCGCACACCAACATCCGCGGCGGCTCCTATTATCAATGAAGGAAGGAAACCAACCATGCTGACACATCCAACCCTCGACCAGATGCAGGCTCTCGGCCTTGGCGGAATGGCCGCCGCCTATCGGGACCTGGCCGACCAGAGCAACGCCGACGATCTCAGTCGCGACGAGTGGCTTGGCCTGATGCTCGATCGTGAAGCCGCCAGGCGTGCCGACAAGCGTGTGACCAACCATCTCGCCGTTGCCAGGCTGCGCTTTGCCGATGCCTGCATCGAGAACATCGACTTCGCCGCACATCGCGGGCTCGACCGGCGCAATACGCTATCGCTCGCCCATGGCGCCTGGCTGAAGGCGCATGAGAACCTCATCATCACCGGGCAGACCGGCACCGGAAAGACTTGGCTGGCCTGCGCCTTCGGACGTCAGGCCGCCCGGCTCGATCATTCCGTGCTCTACCTGCGCATGCCACGTCTGTTTGAGGATCTCGCCCTGGCGCGTCTGGACGGCCGCTTTCCCCGTCTCATCGACAAGCTGGCTCGGGTGCAACTGCTCATCCTTGACGACTGGGGCACCCACAGCCTGACCGACCAGCCGCGTCTCGATCTGCTGGAAATCTTCGAGGAACGCTACCGCCGGAAATCGACGCTGATCACCGCGCAACTGCCAATCGCCCAGTGGCATGCCATGATCGGCGAGCCGACAATCGCCGACGCCATTCTCGACCGGATCGTCCACAACGCCCATCGCGTCACCCTCGAAGGCGACAGCATGAGAAAGCAAAAAACACCGCCGCTCTTGACCGGCGCCAAAACGCTTAGCACGAATGGTTAATCCTTCGAACTGGCCACAACCTTCGCCAATTGCCGGGCATAGTGTCGCCGGTGGCAAGGGCATGGTTCAGCCAAGGATGAGACCAACCAACAGAACGGTAAGAATAAAGGACAACACGACGGCAAGTAGCCCGCATGCTTCCAAAGTGTTGGTTTGCCAAGCTTTCGTCGGGCGCCTCCGGTTTGAATTGCCGTTTCGCGAAACA
>NZ_JAMYLV010000077.1:0-3225 GCF_040318195.1 Mesorhizobium sp. M1273
GCCTTGGGCCGCGCGCCTCTTTTCCAAGGACCGACAGCATGTTTTCAAACTTTGATAGTGACATCCTATTCGCCGCCCGCCTGCTGCTTGGCGGCGCCTTTGTCTTTGCCGGCCTGCGCAACATCCAGAATGCGGCGTTGGTGAGCCAATTGATGACGACGCGCGGCGTGCCGCAGGCGCGGCCGGTGCTGTGGCTGGGGATCGTCCTGCAGATCATCGCCGGAGCGCTGGTGATCGCGGGCATCTGGACCGCTGCGGCGGCGGCATGCCTGATCCTGTTCCTGGTTTTTGCTACGCCGATGTTCCACAATTTCTGGGATCATCAGGGGCCCGAGCGCGCGTCCCGCATCAACGGCTTTGTCGGCAACGTCGCGCTGGCCGGAGGATTTCTGGCGCTGATCGCGCAGTCGCTTTGACAACGACTGATGCCTCTTGGAGGCAGCCGCTCACGCCGCATACCGCAAGCCGCCGTCGCAGGTCAGGATCTGGCCTGTGACGAAGCTGTTCGAAACCAGGAACGCGATCGCCTCAGCGACGTCCTCGGCGCGGCCAATGCGGCCGACCGGTGTCTTGCCGGCATAATCGGCAAACACCGCATGGCGCTGTTCATCGGGCAGGAAATCCCACCACGGCGTGTCGATGACGCCCGGCGCCACGACATTGACGCGTAGCGGCTTCAGCTCCATTGCCAGGATCGGCACCACGGTCAGCAGCATGCCGTTGACGGCGGCGATGCCGGCGACACCCGGCGCCGACAATTGCGCCGACACCGCCGAGATGAAAGTCACCGAGCCGCTCTTGTTCAGCGTCGGCAAGGCGGCCTGCAGGCAGGAGAGCTGTGGCCGGACCTTCTCGTCGACGCCACCGCCGATGTCGGTCAGGTCAAGCGTTTCGAACGGACCGAGCCCCTTGCCGCCGCTGGCGGCCAGCACCAGGTGATCGAAAGGGCCGAGATCGTTGAAGAACCGGCGAACCTCGTCCGGCTTCGCGGCATCGAAGGCAGCCTTTTCGACTGCGCCGCCAAGGCTTTGCCATGCGTTGTCGAGCCTTTCCCGGTTGCGCCCGGTGATAGTCACCTTCATGCCCGGGCCAAGCAGCTTTTTCGCGGTGGCGAGGCCGATGCCGGAGGAGCCGCCGACGATCACGGCGTGCTGCGTTTTCTCGGTCATGAATTTTCTTTCTTCGATGTTGCGGAAACGGGTGCGAGCCCGACAAGGCCGAGACTCAATTCGCGCAACTGCTGCCTCGCCTTCACGTCATAGGCTTGCGCATCGGCACGGGATTCTCTCTGGCCGTCGAAATAGAGGCCGCTTCGCCCTTCGAGTGCCGGCGATGTGGCGAGGTTGATGATGGCTTCGGCGCCGGTTTCGACCGAGCTCCACGGCGTGATGCCCGCCTGCCGCACCATCGTGGTGTTCATGTAGCTTGCCGGATGCAGGCTGTTGACGGTCACATTGGTGCCGTGCAGCTGCTCCGCCAGGTCGATGGTGAACATGATCTGCGCCAGCTTGCTCTGGCAGTAGGCACGGACGCCGTCATAGGAGCGGGTCAGCATGACGTCGTCGAAGTCGATCGCCTGCTGGCCGGCCGAGGCGACGTTGACGATGCGCGACGGCGCGCTGGACTTGAGCAGCGGCAGCAGCTCCATGGTGAGCAGGAAGCCGGCGAGATAATTGACGGCAAAGCGCAACTCGTAGCCGTCGGCGCTAACCTGTCGTTTGGAGTTGGGGCCGGCTGTGCCGACGCCGGCATTGTTGATAAGGATATCGAGCCGCTTGGTCCTTGCGCGCACCGCCTCGGCGAGGCGGCGGACTTCCGCCAGGGAGGAGAGGTCGGCGACCAGCAGCTCGGCCTTGCCGCCGGCGGCTTCGATTTCGGCCACGGTCGCCTTGCCCCTAGTCGCGTCGCGGCCATGCACCAGGATACGAGCGCCGCCGGCGCCGAGGCTTTGCGCGACGACGCGGCCGACGCCGTCGGTCGATCCTGTGATGAGGATTGTCCTGTCTTTCAGTTCCATGTTCAGAGCCTCCATGTCATCGCTCTGAACGGAAAGATGGGGCACCGGCCACTTGCCAAACAGTTCAAACTTTATCCTGGTATCGATACTGCTATAATAGCACCGATGGATTCACCGACACACTCCGCCGAAGACAGCCGCCGCCGCGAGCTTGGCGCCTTTCTGCGCTCGCGGCGCGAAAGGCTGACGCCTTCGGCCACCGGCATTTCGACCGGCCTGCGCCGGCGCACGCCCGGGCTGCGGCGCGAGGAGGTGGCGATGATCGCCGGCGTCGGCACGACCTGGTACACCTGGCTGGAGCAAGGGCGCGACGTGCGGCCGTCCGTCGAGGTGCTGACGGCGCTCAGTCAGGCGCTGCGCCTGGACACGGCCGAGCAACGGCATCTGTTCATTCTTGCCGGCCGCCCGCAGCCGGAGCGTCGCGTCGACGCGCCGGAAAAAGTCGATAGCCCGTTGCTGCACATGCTGCAGAGCCTGGTCCTGCAGCCGGCCTATGTCCTTGGGCGGCGCTGGGACGTGCTGGCCTGGAATTCTGCCGCGGCAGCCGTGTTCGGCGACTATGGCCTGCTGGAGGGCGATGCCCGCAACATCGTCCATATGGTTTTCACCAGCCCGCAGCATCGGCGCCTGCTCGTTGATTGGGAGGAACTGGCACGTGCCGTGCTGGCGTCATTCCGGGCAGAAAGCGCCAGATATGTCGGCGATCCGGATTTCGAGCGGCTGATCGCGCTGATGACGCGCTCGAGCCCGGAGTTTCGCGCCTGGTGGCCGCTACGCGACGTGGCCCGTAACCTATCGGGTGTAAAGCATGTCAGGCATCCGATAGCGGGTGCCATGGCGTTCGAGCATATGAGCCTGTCGATCGACGACGGCTCCGACATGAAACTGATCGTCTACACGCCGCTCGCCGAGCAGAACTCGATCGCCAAGCTGCAGAAGCTGCTCGATGCGCGGCCGGCCGAGCGGCGCAGCGCGTGAACCCAGCTTCGTCATCCCAGGGCGTAGCAGCCGCGAAGCGGCGTCGCGGAGACCCTGGGATCCATGCCATAACCTTAACGGAAGAGTGCAGCGGAGCAGAATCCTGCACCGCAGCAACGCTCTGAGGTCACGGCATGATGGGGTGGACGGCGCCCGACGGCATCGGATGTGCCAGAATGAGTTCGTTGAGATCTCAAACAAGGGAGCCGTCCGTGGAACACCTTATCCGT
>NZ_JAMYLV010000078.1:0-2916 GCF_040318195.1 Mesorhizobium sp. M1273
GTCTTGATTAAGGTCGACGCGACCTCCTCGCCTTAAGTGGCTCGGACGTTTGTTCCGAGGGTGCAAATCTTGGCCAATTTCCTGAGGTTCTGGGCGATGGCTGCAAGGTGGAACTCATCGCGGGCACCACAGGGGCCGCGCAATCGCAATCGATCGAGCTTCAGGATGCGCTTGAGGTGCGCGAACAGCATCTCCACCTTCTTCCGCTGATAGCGTGAGGTCTGGTAGGCGTCTGTCTTTGCGATGTCGCGGGCCATGTCGCGCGCGCCCTCATAGATCGAGCGCAGCACCTTGCGCGCCGGCTCCTTCGGGCAACAGCTGGGCTTCAGGGCACAGGCGTCGCAATCCAGCTTGCTGGCGCGATAGCGCATCATGCCATTCTCGTCGACGAGAGGGTGTGGCATCCGATAGGTCTTCTGGCGCTGCCTGAGCGTCTTCCCGCCAGGACAGATGTATGTATCGGCCTTATGGTCGTAGGTGAAGTCGTCGCGCGAGAAGGTGCCATCCTTGCGCCTAGACTTGTCGAAGACCGGGATATGCGGCTCGATCCCACGCTCATGCACCAACCAGTTCAGCATTTCGGCCGAGCCGTAGCCGGTGTCGGCAATCAGCCGCTCCGGCCAGAGGCCGAGCTCGTCGTGCGCCCGCTCGATCATAGTCTTGGCGGCCGTCACCTCGGCTTGGCGCACCGCGGTCGAGGGCTCCACGTCCACGATGATGGCGTGCTCCACGTCGATCAAATAGTTCGTGCAATAGGCATAGACGGCTGGGCCACCCCAAGCGGCAGTCCAGCGCGCGGCGGGATCAACAGGGGAGACGAACTTGGGCTCCACCGGCGTGGCGGCCCCGAAGGCGGCGTCATCCAGAGTGGCGAGATACTCAGCCACGGCCCGCTTGGCTTTGGGATTGAGGTCCTCGGCCGTTTCGATCCCGCGCTGACGATGGGCGTCGGCGACGATCATGCTGGCATCGACCGCAAAGCCTTCGCCGCCGACGAGCCCTTCAGCTATGCAGCGCCGGACGACGGTCTCGAACAGTTCGCGCAGCAGGTCGGCATCGCGGAAGCGGCCGTGGCGGGTCTTGGAGAAGGTTGAGTGGTCAGGCACATCACCCTCGAGGCCAAGCCGGCAGAACCACCGATAGGCCAGGTTCAGATGTACCTCCTCGCACAGCCGGCGCTCCGAGCGGATGCCGAAGCAATAGCCGACGATCAGCATGCGGATCAGCAGCTCAGGGTCGATCGAGGGACGGCCGATCGGGCTGTAGAAGGGCGCCAGATGCTGGCGGATGGCGGACAGGTCGACGAAGTGGTCGATCGCTCTGAGCAGGTGATCCGCCGGCACATGCCGCTCCAGGCTGAAGCCGTAGAACAGCTCCTCCTGCATCACACTTTGCTCGCCCATCATCGACTCAATCTCCTCTTACGACGAAGATTGAATCAGATGGGATATTCGGCTTGAGCCCCATCTTCGACGGTGATGGACGGAGGTGCTGCGCTCCGAGCTGATGATAGAACGTGGTCTGCAGCTACAGCCACAAGCATCAGGAAAGGAAACGCAGCATGAAGCATTATGCCGGATTGGATATCTCGGTAAAAGAGACCGCCGTTTGCATTGTCGATGAAACTGGCAAGATCTGCCGCGAGGTCAAGGTGGTCAGCCACCCCGACGACCTCACCGCGGTTCTGAAAGATCCCGCCTTGCGCATCGAGCGGATCGGGCTCGAGGCCGGACCGTTGTCGCAATGGCTGTTCGAAGGCCTGGCCAGGGCCGGTTTGCCGGCAATCTGCATCGAGACCCGACACACCAAGGCATTCCTCAAGGCGCGGCCGAACAAGACGGATCGCAATGATGCGCGCGGCATCGCACAGATGATGCGCGTCAACCTGTTCCGCCCGGTGCATGTCAAGACGCTGACGAGCCAGAAGCGCCGCGCGCTGCTGACGGCGCGCAAGCTGCTGCAGGAAAAGGCCCTCGCCATCGAGAACGACCTGCGCGGCCTGTTGCGCAATTTTGGGCTCAAGGTTGGCGTCGTCGGGACCGTCAAGTTTGAGGATCGGATTCGCGAGCTCGTCGAAGGACGCTGTGAACTGGCCGAAATTGTCACGCCGCTGCTGGAGGCGCGCTGCAAGCTGCGAGAACAGTTTACAGTTCTACATCGCAGACTTCTGAGAATCGTGCGGGACGATGAGGTCTGTCGGCGCTTGATGACGATCTCCGGCGTTGGTCCTGTGGTGGCGCTGGCTTATACCGCGACGATCGACATTCCACAGCGATTCAGAAACTCCAAAACGGTGGGGTTCATCCTGGGACTGACGCCGGTGCTCAACCAATCAGGTGAAAGTCACCGCGTCGGTCGCGTCTCGCTGTGCGGCGACGGGATGATGCGCACCTTGCTCTACGAAGCCGCCCAAGTGATGCTAACGCGCGTCAAGAAGTGGTCATGGCTGAAGGCGTGGGCGATGAATGTCGCCAAGCGGTGCGGTCTGCGAAAAGCGATCGTCGCACTCGCCCGCCGGCTGGCGGTCATCATGCACCGCATGTGGGTGGACGGCACCGAATTCCGCTGGACGCGGGAGGCCTCGCCAGCCGCTATCTGACCGGGAAGGCCGTAAGGAGAGAGACAAGTTCCGCCACCGGCGGAAGCACGTCCTTCGCGGGACGATGGATGAGGCGAGTTCGTTGAAGCACTCGGACCGGTCGCTCACTGCAGCCGATCAGGCCGCGAATCAGATTGTGCCGCTTCATTCTCCTGATCCCATGCTGGGAGGGCTAAAGCCGATCCCGTAGAGAAGCGAGGCCCCGCGAAAGACGTCAAACGCCGGAGAAGCCGCAAGCTCGAAAGCGCTTGACCTCAACATGCCGAATAGAGAAGTGCTTCAGGACTGCTGCAACCCGGACTTTTTCAACACTATCG
>NZ_JAMYLV010000079.1:0-2748 GCF_040318195.1 Mesorhizobium sp. M1273
ATCGGTGATCGCAACGTCACCACCGTGCCATGGCCGCTCGCCCCTCAGAGCAAGCCCCGTTCTCTCTCCAAAACTTTTTGCAGAACCTTCAGCACACTATCCTGATGAGCGCTTTTTTCCCTTCTTCCCTTGTTGGAGAAGGTGGCCGAGCGAAGCTCGGTCGGATGAGGGGTGTTTCAGCTTGACGGTCACGTAATCTGGCGTCCACCGCCATCGCGGGAAAATTTGCTCGGAACCGACAAATCAGCTATCTACTCGGGCATCTGGAAAAATTCAGATTGGTGGAGGCCGCTGGTCTTAGGTATGGACCCTATTACCAGCGGCCCCGGTGTCTCGGCTAAACCGAGAAAGATTCTCCGTTTGGACGGGAGAATCAATCAGATGCTGCCATAGCTCGCACGACATTTGCAATCTTATTTGCTTCAGCGGGCGTCAAATCAAATGGCAAGCCTTGGATTTGAATTATCAAATTTTCCCGAATCGGGATTGGAAGCACCGACACGCTGGTCGGCGGGGCCATCATCGCTGATGTAACCTGTCGAGCAGCTGGCCTTTCCCCCTGAATTTGCGCGACCTTCTGGCGCTCGCTTGTCTTCCGAAATCCAGCAGCCCCCCCTACTTTAAACGTCATTGGGTTGTCTTGGTAGTTTAAGAAATCCTCCACCGACGACTTTACGCGGCTTTTGTAAGTGTTCAGGCTCCCGGGAGTATAATTTCCTCCGGAAATGTTTGAAAACCTATGCATCAAACGATCGAGATCCACTTCGGCCAAATCAGAAGCCTCTACTTCGTCGAGTAGAGCAAGGACTTTGCCTGCCGCCGCTTTTCTGGCGTTGGCAGTGGTCTTGTTCAGGAGCCCCTTCCTGGCTAGGTAGTCCAAAAACTCTAGCAGAGCTTCTCGTGATCTAGGCTTCACATCCATAGCAATCTCCGTTGGCACCACAAATGACGGAGTCGGATGTCAATGTCAAACGAATTTTGTCCAGTTTGATCGTTTTTTTAAAACGACGGCGTTTGATTGAACAAATGGACTATGTGGCGGGCAAGCATGGCTCGACTAAGTCGCCAGGATGGCGCACGGTCATATCCTCCACGTTGTCAATGAACGTATCGCAGACGGAATCCAGGCCGGCGGCTCGAAGCTGCACGCCAGCGGGTTTGCCGCGAAGTATCTGGTATAGACGCTGGTGATGGCGTTGTACTGCGCCGGAATTGACGGCGTAGATGCGCACCATCACCACATCGTCGAGCGAGGATCCCCGCTTCCAGGCAATGTTTCAGCGCCTTCAGCGACGCCTCGGTCCGCGTTTCTATGTCGCCGCGCACCATCTCGCCTGTCACCATGTCCACCGGTGGCGTCGCGAACAGGAAATCATTGGCCCTGACGCGGTCGAGCACGGCACGCCGAGCGATCGCACTTGGCCGATATCACCGGCACCTCGATGATTTCCTTCTTCATGGCAAGCTCGTTCCAGATGCATTTTGCAGGGAGCTTATCTGCCCGCCTCGGCCGGACCATCGCCGACGCTCGGTTTAGTTGAGAAACCCAATAAACCGTCCGGCGAAAAGCACGGACGTCCACAGCATCAGCGAAAGCACCGCCAGCATGGTCGTGGCTCCGCCGGCCGGCTCGTCACCGCCTTTTACGCGGCGCACGAAGACAAGGAAGTTGGCGCCGGCGAGGAGGATGAGTGTCATCTTGGCAAGGAAGATCGGCATCGCCGCATATTCGCTCGCCCTGACCGAAAACAGCAGCGAGCCCGTGACCAGCGCACCGCCAAACGCGACCAATGCGGTGCGGCGCAGCAGCGCGACGAACGCCGCCTGCGGCAGCGAGCGGAAGGCGCCCAGGATCCTGAGGTCCATGAGCCAGACGCAGGTCAGCAGCACGCCGATCGACATGATGTGCAGCGCATTGACGATGGGGTAGGCGACGAACGAGGCCTTCAGTCCCCGCACCAAAGCGAGTTGCTCGATGCCGGCGAAAAACCCGTCCATTCAGGCCGGCGGCACGCGGTCAGGATAGACGTCATAGGTCTTGCCGCCGACGATGACGCGGACTGCCTTCACGCGTTTTTCGCTCTCGTCGCGCGAGCGGTTGCCGATCGCGGTCACCTCGTCGCCGACCTTGGCGACCTCCTCGGTGAAGCCGGCGGCAATCGTGCGGGACGGCGTCGCCATCTCCACCCGCCAGGCCTCTCCCTTCGCGTCGACATCCAGCGTGGCGTGCGGGTTGCCGATATAGATGGCCGTGATCTTGCCCCGGAGTTCGAAAAACCCGTCCTGCGTCCACGACCAGCCGTGATGGGCATAGGCCGGACTGACGGCGGCAAGGATCACCGCCGCTGCCAGCGTGATGCTCCGGTTGAAAGGTGACCGCATCGCTCGTCTCCTCGGTTCATTTCGATTGGAGGGTAGCTCACGGCGCGGCAGCGTCAAATCACATAAGGGCCTTTTGGGTCGCTGCGCTCCACAGCCATGGTAACGGCATGGATCCTAGGGTCTGCGCTCCGCTTCGCGTTCGCTCCGCCCTAGGATGACGAAGCGAGGGGAGGTTTCCAGCCAATCTCCAACGTCCGCGATTGGCCTTATGCCACTGTACCTTCGTCATCCCTGGGCGAAGCAGGAGCGAAGCTCCGTCGCGGAGACCCTGGGATCCATATGTGGACGGCGCCCTGCCTGCAACGGTTGTTTTGCGTCGTTTTCGATCGCTTGCGTCCATATGTCCGGCCTTTGAGCACGGTCCTT
>NZ_JAMYLV010000080.1:0-2427 GCF_040318195.1 Mesorhizobium sp. M1273
CCATCAAGCCGATCCATCTTGGCACGACGGTGGCGGCGCGACACCGCGATCGATGCCGCATCGACGATGTGACTTTCGATCCAGTCCTCGCGGTTCAGCACCCAGTCGATCCAGAAGCCGTCCAGCCCCGCCTCCTGGATCACTACCAACGGATAAAGCGTGCCCGTGCGCGCCTCGGCCTTGCTGCGCAGCCCGGTGAGGCAGACGAGCAGCCCGGCACTGTCACCGCCGGCGACCATGTGGCGCGACATCTTCTCGCTGCCCGGTACAATCGAGGTGACTAGCCAGGTCGATCTGGACAGCTCCAGCGAGACGAAGATTGCGCCAAGATCCACGCGGACAGCGGCTTGTAGCTCGGATTGATCGGCGGTCGAAAGATGCATGAAAGGGCCTCCAAAGAGCGAGTTGCGATGGCCCACTCTGCCAGAGTGCGGGCCACGATCCACTCCCCATGGGATCTGCCGCGCCTGTGAGGATGTGGTAGTTCAGGCTCCGGCGCCGGCCCGGCTGATCGAGGGTGGTCTTCCGACCGAGGCAACGGTCGCCCAGGTGCTGGTCTCAAAATATGCCGATCACCTGCCGCTATATCGTCAGGCGCAGATCTACGCCCGGCAGGGCATCAATCTCGACCGGTGCACGATCGCCGACTGGGTCGGTCGCGCCGCCTGGCATGTGCGTCCGGTGCACGAGCGGCTGCTTGGCAAGCTGAAGGCTTCACCGAAGCTCTTCGCGACGAGACGACCGCCGGTGCTCGATCCGGGCCTCGGCAAGACGAAGACAGGCCAACTCTGGGCCTATGCCCGCGATGACCGACCATGGAATGGCGGCGATCCGCCGGGCGTCGCCTATGTCTATGCGCCGGACCGAAAGGCCGAGCGTCCGATCGCTCATCTCGCAGGCTTCACCGGAATCTTGCAGGTCGACGGCTATGGCGGCTATCGCGTGCTGGCCGACAAAAGCGGCGTCACGCTCGCCTTCTGCTGGGCGCATGTCCGTCGGCGCTTTTATGAACTGGCAGCAGCCGGTCCCGCGCCGATCGCCAGCGAGGCGCTGAGACGGATCGCCGAACTCTACAAGATCGAGGATGACATCCGTGGCCGATCGGCCAACGAGCGCCGCGCGATGCGTCAGGACAAAAGCCGCGCCATCGTCGCCGATCTCGAACCCTGGCTGCGTGAGAAGCTCGGCCTGATCAGCCAGAAGACCAAGCTCGCAGAGGCGATCCGCTATACGCTCTCACGCTGGGAAGGCCTCTCGCGCTTCCTCGAAGACGGCCGCATCGAGATCGGCAGCAACACCGTCGAGCGCTCCATCCGTCCGATCGCGAAGACTGATTCATTATGCACCTCCTTTCAAATGGCGGTTATGGTCGTGGATGCGACGCGGAGTATTGCGCGCCCAGTTCGGCCTTGATCCGTTCGTCTTCGAGGTCGCTGGCGCGGATCTGGTAGGGCGCGCCGCGCATGACCTGCTCGGCGGGTAAGAGGCCATCCCTGATGAACCGGCGGATTTTGACGTGCGAGACTCCAAGCCGGGCGGCCGCGTCCGACATAGTGAGCCACTCGCCATTCTTGTCGGATGAGCGATGGCCGCTGATCTTGTGCACCGTGCGCAGCGATTGGACGCGTCGCGCGGTCCAGGTCTTTCCCTGACCGGTCTGCATGCCCATGCGGTTGTGGCAGCGATTTCGGCATCCGACCACCGGGTTGCCATGGATCGCATGATCGCCAGAGCCTCCTCAGGCGTACGCTGGCCATGCTCTCCGGATTTGGGCTTGCGAACCCGTACCTGCGAGTGCTGGCCTCCGTGCCAGTGGATGGTCAAGATCACGTCGCGCGCATCGTCATCGACATCCGCCACGATGTCCTTGATGAGCGCGCGCAGCAGTTGCTGACGACAGCGCATGTCGACACCCGGCGCGTTCCAGGTGGCCTCGAGATTCTGGGCGGGGCCCGTGAAGTCCGGAACCGCGTCGACAGGGTCCACACGCTGGAATTCGCTCAGTCGGGCCTCGCAGGTCCCCACGCGCCTGAGCGTGGCTTCCCAACTCCTCTCGAGCTGGGCCGCAATAAGCCGGTTCTCCGGGTCGCAGGCCGCATAGCGGCGCTCGGCGAGCGATGCCTCGTAGCGCGCCTGCTGCAGGTCCAGCTCGATCATCTGCCGGCGCCTGGCCTCGCTCTCCAGCTGCATCCGTTCAGCCTCCAACGCCGCTTCGATCGCCATCGGCGCAACCGCCTCCAGCGCTTCGCGGGTCACCGCCGCGTCGGTACGAAAGCCGTTGAACGACATGCATCGCGCCTGTGCCATCATGAGGTTGCCGCATCCGTCGACTTCATGTGCTTGTGGTGAGCTAGCGGCAGCCGATAGAAGCTCAGCGTCTCCTCGATGTTATCTTCCACCCAGTTGACCAGCTTCGGGTATTTGGCC
>NZ_JAMYLV010000081.1:0-2409 GCF_040318195.1 Mesorhizobium sp. M1273
CCGCCGATGCTGCCAAAGTTCCCATCAGCCATCGCATCAAGAAATGCGCCTGGAACGACGACTATCTCATCAATGCCATCACTCATATGCGATAGCCCTGCCCCTTGTGGGGAGGGGTTAGGGGGTGGGGGTCCATCGTAGAGCGAAAGCCTCGGCTTTCCACCTGCGATAGCCCTGCCCCACGAGGGGAAGATCAGCAGCTCCAGCGTCGGCTTCGGCGGGTATACTTGACCCGCCTACCATCAACGCTATGTTCGCGGCCATGTCAGGGACCAGCCCCGCGGCCGCTGCGCCGCTCATCGTGATTGACCTTCAGACCGGCATGTTCGACGGTGTCGCCGAACCGCCGATCCATGATGCCGACGGCATCGTCGCCCGCACCCGCGCGCTGATCGAATGGGCGCGGCGCAGCGGGCGCAAAGTCGCCTTCATCAGGCATGACGGGCCGCAGGGCGATCCTCTGGCGCCGGGTGAGCCGGGCTGGCCGGTGTGGCCGGCGCTCGGCCAGGCCGCGGATGAGCCGACTTTCGCCAAGCGTATCGGCGATGCGTTCAGCAATGCCGCCCTTGCAGAATGGGTGGCCGGGCAGGGCGCCGGCGAGGTCGTTCTGATCGGCGCGCAGACCGATTTCTGCGTGGCGGCCACGGTGAAGGGCGCCTTTGCAGCGGGCCTGGGCGTCACCGTGGTTTCCGACGCCCACAGCACGCTCGACGCGGCCAGCGAGACCGCCGCGGAGATCATCGCCCGGCACAATGCGGCATTTGCCGCCGCCGGGGTCAAGCTGGCGACGACAAAAGCCCTGACCGATAGCTGATCCGCCGGCTCATCCCTGCGCCGTCAAAGCCTGATCCAGCCGGGAAGCAACTGGCGGGTTCAGACAATTTGGCGCGGGGCGCCTCACTACTGCGGGCTTCCGCCGGCGCGGTCTATCGCGTATTGGCGCAGGAACTCTCCTTTGGCCTTCCCCGGAAAACCATGATTCGTCTCGAAAGCATCAGCAAGCAGAACGGCAGGCAGATCGTCTTCATCGAAGCCTCCGCTGCGTTGCAGAAGGGCGAGAAGGTCGGGCTGGTCGGGCCTAACGGCGCGGGCAAGACGACGCTGTTTCGCATGATCAACGGCGAGGAGCAGCCCGACGAAGGCCAGGTCTCGGTCGATCGCGGCGTCACCATCGGCTATTTCAGCCAGGATGTCGGCGACATGGAAGGCCGCAGTGCGGTGGCCGAAGTGATGGACGGCGCCGGACCGGTCAGCGAAGTGGCGGCCGAGATGCGCGAGCTCGAGCACGCCATGGGCGACCCTGACCAGGCCGACCAGATGGACGAGATCATCGCCCGCTACGGCGAGGCGCAGCACCGCTTCGAGGAGCTCGACGGCTACGCGCTGGATGGCCGGGCGCGCGAGGTGCTGGACGGCCTCGGCTTCAGCCAGGAGATGATGGACGGCGACGTCGGCAAGCTGTCCGGCGGCTGGAAAATGCGCGTGGCACTGGCCAGGATCCTTTTGATGCGGCCCGACGCCATGCTGCTCGACGAGCCGAGCAATCATCTCGACCTGGAAAGCCTGATCTGGCTGGAGCAGTTCCTGAAGAACTATGACGGCGCGCTGCTGATGACCTCGCACGACCGCGAGTTCATGAACCGCATCGTTAACAAGGTGGTCGAGATCGACGGCGGTTCGCTGACCGCTTACTCCGGCAACTACGAATTCTACCAGCAGCAGCGGGCGATTGCCGACAGGCAGCAGCAGGCGCAGTTCGAGCGCCAGCAGGCGATGCTGGCCAAGGAGATCGCCTTCATCGAGCGCTTCAAGGCGCGTGCCTCGCATGCCGCCCAGGTACAGAGCCGGGTGAAGAAGCTGGACAAGATCGACCGGGTCGAGCCGCCCAAGCGCCGCCAGAAGGTATCGTTCGACTTCCAGCCGGCGCCGCGCTGCGGCGAGGACGTGGTGACGCTGAAGAACGTGCACAAGGGCTATGGCAGCCGCTCGATCTACGAGGGATTGGATTTTCAGGTGCGCCGCCGCGAGCGCTGGTGCATCATGGGCGTCAACGGCGCCGGCAAGTCGACGCTGCTGAAGCTGGTCGCTGGCGCTTCCGAGCCGGACAATGGCACGGTGGCGCGCGGGCCGAGCGTCAAGATGGGCTATTTCGCCCAGCACGCCATGGAAGTGCTGGAGGGCGAGCGCACCGTGTTCCAGACGCTGGAAGACGCATTTCCGCAGGCCGGCCAGGCGCCGCTCAGGGCGCTGGCCGGCTGCTTCGGCTTTTCCGGCGACGAGATCGAGAAGAAATGCCGCGTGCTGTCGGGCGGCGAGAAGGCGCGGCTGGTGATGGCGCTGATGCTGTTCGATCCGCCCAATTTGCTGGTGCTGGACGAGCCGACCAACCACCTCGACATCGCCACCAAG
>NZ_JAMYLV010000082.1:0-2026 GCF_040318195.1 Mesorhizobium sp. M1273
TTGTACAACACGACGAGAGAACGCCCACGGGACCGAGGAACGCAAGTTTCTTTATCCATGGCATCCCTGGGCCGGGCGTTGTGTTCACGTTCATGAGGTGATCGAGAAGGCTGACCGGGAGGTTTTCCGCTGCAGTCTCTCTGGCCACGCCTCCGATCGGTGGCTGGAGGTTCCGGCCTGGATGTTTGATCGCGCGGTCTGCACCGCGTGGCGCATTGCCGCTGCCCCACATGTCGATCCCAGAACGCTTGGCGTCTTGGTGACACTGCTGCAGGACGCGACGGCCAATTCCCACACCCCATCGCAATTGGAGGTTTCGGGCGCAGCATCGGATCCTCACGACGCGAATCGGGGAGAGGTCCATGCCGCGCCAGCCCACGACATATCAGTTCGATCTGTTCTCCAACCCGCACGATGCGGAGACCGCGCAGATGCCACCATGGCAGGCGCTGCCGGAAGAGACGCGCCTGACGCTGACAAAGCTGATGGTGCGCCTGATCCTCGACCACGTCGACGGCGAGCGCGCCGTTCCACGGGAGGAGGCACGCCATGATGCATGAGAAGATCCGGCCCCACCATCTGGAGCGAAAGGCGATCCTTTATGTGCGGCAGTCCTCGGCCCATCAGGTTCTGCACAATCGTGAGAGCAGCGCCCTGCAGTATGCGATGCGCGATCGCCTGGTCGCGCTCGGCTGGTCTTGCATCGAGACGGTCGATGACGATCTCGGCCGCTCTGCTGCTGGCGGTGTCGCGCGAGCGGGCTTCGATCGGATGGTCGCAGCAGTCTGTCTCGGCAAGGTTGGGGCGGTTGCGGCGCGGGAGGTATCGCGCTTCGCCCGCAACAGCCGCGACTGGCAGCAGCTCATCGAGATGTGCCGCGTCGTCGATACCGTGCTGATCGACCAGGAGACGGTCTACGCACCGCGCCAGGGCAATGACCGGCTGCTGCTGGGATTGAAGGGCAGTCTCAACGAGTATGAGCTCGATCTTCTGCGTCAGCGCTCCTTGTCGGCCCGCTATGAGAAGGCCCGGCGCGGTGAACTCGTCGTCGCTTCCCCGGTCGGCTTCGTGAAGGTCGGCGACCGGCTGGAGAAGGATCCCGACCGTCGCATGCAGGAGGCCATCACCCTTGTGTTTGACAAGGTGGCGGAACTCGGCAGTGCCCGCCAGGCCCTGCTCTGGTTCCTCGAACATGGGCTGGATTTGCCTGCCAAGCGCAACAATGGCGATGTGGTCTGGCGCAGGCCAAGCTATGCGACCATCCACCGAATGATCGAGAACCCGATCTACGGCGGCGCCTACGCCTATGGTAAGACTCGTGCTGCGTCGGGATATGATGCAACAGCCATTCGTTCGCGCAGCCGCCGTAAGGCGCGTGATGAATGGCTGGCGCTGATCCCGGGTGCACACGAAGGCTACGTCAGCTGGGAAAGGGCGGAAGCGATCCGCAAGATGGTGAGCGACAACGTGCCCACGAGCCGGCATCACGGGGCGCCCAAGCATGGCGACGCTCTGCTCGCCGGCCTTGTCCGCTGCCGGCGCTGCGGCCGCAAGCTGACGGTCCGCTACACGGGAACCAAGCACAACATTCCGCGCTATTCCTGCTGGCGTGGTCTGCTTGACAATGGCGAGCCGCGTTGCATCGCCTTCGGTGGACTACGCGTCGACGACGCCATCGAGGAAGCTCTTCTGCGGGTTGTCGAGCCGGCAGCGATAGCCGCGGCCGTCGAGGCCGAAGCGCAAGCGGCCAGTCGCCGCGATCAGGTCCGCGATGCTCTGATGCGCGATCGCGAGGCGGCACGCTACAACGCCGATCGGGCGTTCCGGCAATACGACGCCATCGATCCGCAGAACCGGCTGGTCGCGGCGGAACTGGAGTTGCGATGGAACCGGGCGCTTACGCGTGTCGGCGAGATCGAGAGCAGGATTGCCGCGCATGATGCCTCGACATCGGAGCCATCACTTCTGTCGCCAATACACGTCACCGCGCTCGCCGCCGATCTCAAGGCTGTATGGGCGGCGCCGA
>NZ_JAMYLV010000083.1:0-1852 GCF_040318195.1 Mesorhizobium sp. M1273
AGCGAACCCGACGTGAACAGCATCAATCTGTTGCAGGCCATCGCTGCCGCACGCCGGCCCAAATAGGCTTATATCAAATCCGCCAGCAATCGGCGCCAACCGATAAACGCTATGTTGAACTGATCTCGGTCGAGCGTACGGAGCCTCTCCATGTGCAATGACTACGAGCAGCACATCGCCTGGGCCGAATACTGCCGGATGATGGAATCGCTGGCGCTCAAAATCCCCAGCCATCAAACCGAACTGGATCTGCCGCAGGCGGATGACATCCACATCAACGACCCCGCACCTGTAATGCGCGCCGCCGGCGACGCAATCGAACTGGCGTCGATGACATTCGGCTTTCCCCCGGCCGGGCCAAAAGGCGGACCTGTATTCAACTTTCGCTCGGAGGGCCGGCAGTTCAGCAACAGCAAGCGCTGTCTCGTTCCGGCGTCGGCATTCTTCGAATTCACGGGAACGAAATATCCAAAAACCAAGCACAGGTTCACACTGAATGGCCAATCGTTCATGGCGATTGCCGGGCTGTGGCGCGAGGGTGTCGGCAACAAGCCGCCGACGTTCACGATGCTGACGACCGATCCAGGCCCGGATGTCGCGCCATATCACAATCGGCAAGTGGTTGTGCTGCGGCCATCGGACTGGGCGGCCTGGATCCACCTGACGAGATCCGAGGCTGAACTCCTGCGGCGGTTGCCGGAAGGGTCGCTCAGAGTGGAGACAGTTCGGGCAGGTTCGGAGTAGGAACCATCGGAAAATTGCGCGCTGAGCTGCGGCCGCGCCTCACGGCGACGCGCGCCATGCTCAGAACGAATGCCCGCGCGATATAAGCGCTTCAGCCCCGCTTGACGTAGCCGGCGGTGACCTCGTCCTTGTGGGCGGCGAAAGCTTCCAGGACTTCGGTTTTCTCAGGCTTCGGAATCTTGAAATGATCCAAGGTCCGCCCGAGTTCGGCTGCGACCTCATCGAATTCCGCGGGGGAAATCCGCAGGTCGCGATGCGCCTCCTCGAGGCCGAGCGGCGTCGTGCCGGGCTTGGTGGCGACGAACTTGAAGGGCCCGCCAGAAACGTCGCAGACCCACAGCGTGCGCATGAACTTGAGGCCGGGCAGCCTTTCAAGGTTCTTGGTGTGCCATTTGCGCAGCTGCGGATTCTTGGACTTTTGGCCGACGATCGGGTTCCTCACGACGGCGTCGCTGAAATGATCGATCACCGCTGCGATGGCGAAAACACCCCCCAGCCGCTCATACAGACTTTTCTCAGATGCGGTTTTCTTCGTCTGCGCGAGCGCCTTGTCGACAGGCAATACCGACGTCGATGCGGCGGCCAGCGCCAGCGCGGCGACAACACTTCGTCTTGTGAGAGAAGTCGAAATTTTCATCCCTGGTTCCCTTCGAGGTTAGGCCAGAGCGAGCCGCAGCCTGTCTGGCGGGCTTCATGAAATGACATTCGGACACTTTGCCGTATTTTAGCATCGCCTAAAGAACTAACGAGCCCTTCGCCCGAATTATTCCGATTGGGCGGCATTGCCGTGGTCAACATGCGTCAAAAGGGGCGAAGGCCGCGCGGATGAGGAAGTGTTAAGCACGCGTCGCTGCACGCGGCAGAGGTCGCGAAGCCACTTCGGCCGCATCTGTGCCCCTGACCTTGGGCATTTTCCTTCTGTGTCGTGTTGTCGGCGGCAATCAGCCCCGGTAGGGGGCGTACAATCGCTTCCCGCGGCTTTGCCGGCTGCTTGCGGCCAATAGCGATACCCTCCGGCGAAGGCCGCCTTGCGAGAGGACGGCACGGTAGCGAGGCTGCGCTCTTAAGGTCGCCCTTACGAGCGAAGTTAGCAGCACAGCATGAGCCA
>NZ_JAMYLV010000084.1:0-1459 GCF_040318195.1 Mesorhizobium sp. M1273
GGATCCATATGTGGACGGCGCCCTGCCTGCAACGGTTGTTTTGCGTCGTTTTCGATCGCTTGCGTCCATATGTCCGGCCTTTGAGCACGGTCCTTGCGGCCGCTGGCCAAGGTGGGGTTCGCGACGCCCGTTCCAATCATGCCAGCGGTTTCGTTGGCCAATGGATCCCTCGGAGTTTCGCGCGTCACGGATCGATCGATCACGCCATCTTCCTTCCGTTGCAAGAGCTTGTGTTCGGTGTTCCTCCGTTGCGGCCTATCCGGGCATGTCAGCGCCGTGCTGAGCCGCGGTCAGGGCTGGCCGCAGGCCACCGCCGTAGGCGGCGCGAAGCGGCCTTGAGGGCGGCGAGGAGGCGTCAGGCTGCCCGCCAGGCCGCAACGGTACGGCTCGCCGGTGATCATCATCTTCCAGGCCATACGGGCGGTCTTGTTGGCGAGCGCCACAGCCGCCAGCTTCGGCGGCTTGCGCGCAATCAACGCCGCCAGCCACGGCGAGGCCTTGGCGCGGCCGCGACGCACCTGCTGGATGTGGGCCGTCGCGCCCACCACCAGCGCCTGCCGCAGCATCTCGTCGCCGGCCCGCGTGATCACCCCCAGCCGGTTCTTGCCGGCGGTCGAATGGTTCTTCGGCGTCAGCCCCAGCCACGCCGCGAAGTCGCGTCCCGAACCGAACGCTGTCGCATCAGTGACCTTGACGCCGAGCAGGCTCGCCACGACCGGCCCGACGCCGGGCATCGCAGCCAGCCGCTGTCCAGTCTCGTCCTTGCGGTGATGGGCCAACAGCTTCTTGTCGATTGCCGCGTATCGCGCGCACACCGCGCGGTATTCCTCGCCGAGCGTCTCAAGCAGTTCCTTTGCCAGCGCCGGCACCGTCGCGTCGCCGGCAATGCGGGCCAGCAGTGGCTCGATGCGGGCAAGGCCTTGTGCGGCCACCAGGCCGAATTCGGCTGCGTAGCCGCGGATCGTGTTGGAAAGCTGCGTGCGCCGCCGCACCAGCTGCTCGCGCACCCCAAACAGCATCTGCGCCGCTTGCTGCTCGCCGCTCTTGATCCCAACAAAGCGTGTCCTGGGCCGGCTCATCGCCTCGCAGATCGCCTCGGCGTCAGCCGCGTCATGCTTGCCGCGCCGCACATACGGCTTCACGTGCTGCGCCGCGATCAGCACCACCTCATGACCCAGCCCCGACAGCGTGCGCGCCCAGTAATGCGAGCCACCGCACGCCTCCAGCCCGATCCTCACCGGCGCAAGCTTGGCGAAGAACGGGACTACCGCCCGCCGTTGCAATTTACGCACCAGCACCGAACGCTCCGCAGCGTCGACACCATGCAGCTGAAAAACACTCTTGGACGTATCCATGCCAATACGGATAAGGTGTTCCACGGACGGCTCCCTTGTTTGAGATCTCAACGAACTCATTCTGGCACATCCGATGCCGTCGGGCGCCGTCCACCCCATCATGC
>NZ_JAMYLV010000085.1:0-1279 GCF_040318195.1 Mesorhizobium sp. M1273
TCTTCAATGAAGCCGAACAGGCCGCGGATGAGGACGCCGCCGACAACGAAGATGGCGGCGTCGTTGTCCTGCCGGACACGGGCTTGCCAGCGAGCGAAGGGGCGACGGGAAAGAAGCGCGGCCGCAAGGCCTTGCCGGAAAACCTGCCGCGCGAGCGCGTCGAGTATGACCTTCCCGACGATCAGAAGGCTTGTCCTTGCTGCCGTCACCAGATGCATCGCATGGGCGAGGCCGTTACCGAGCAACTTCATATCGAGGTGAAGGCGAAGGTCCTGCAGAATGTGCGGTTCAAGTATGCTTGCCGTCATTGCGAGCGTACCGGCATCAACACGCCGGTCGTGACCGCGCCGATGCCCGCGCAACCCTTGCCGGGCAGCATCGCCACGGCCTCGACGCTGGCCTTCGCGCTCGTTCACAAATACGTCGACGGCACACCGCTCTACCGCCTGGCGCAGGCCTTCGAGCGCGCGGGCGTTCCTGTCAGCCGTGGCGCTCTGGGTCACTGGGTGATCGGCTCGAGCGAAAAGCATCTCGCCCGCATCTATGACGTGCTGAAGCTGCGGCTCAGATCGCAGCCCCTCATCCATGGCGACGAGACCACGGTCCAGGTGCTGAAGGAAATGGACAGAGAGGCCACCAGCACCTCGTACATATGGGCATACCGGAGCGGCCACGACAGTGACGAGCCGATCGTGCTGCTCGATTATCAGCCGGGTCGCGGCCAGATACACCCGCAGACCTTCTTGGGCGATTACCGCGGCATCGTGATGAGTGACGGTTATTCCGCCTGGCGCACGCTGGAAGGGGCAACGCATCTTGGCTGCATGGCCCATTCCAGGCGGCGCTTCGTCGATGCCCTAAAGGCGAGGAAGAAAGGCGGCGGCCCGCCGGAACAGGCGCTCCGGTTCTTTGAACAGCTCTATCGGGTTGAAAGGCAGGCGCGGAACGAAATCCCCGATGACGGCGAAACGCGAGATCACTGCATTCGCCGCTTCCGCCAGCAACATAGTGTCCCGATCCTCCAGGCTCTCAAGGCATGGCTCGACGACATCGCCCCAAAAGTCTTGCCGGACAGCAAGCTCGGCGACGCCGTCTCCTACACCCTGAACCAATGGGGATATCTGACTCGTTACACCGAGGACGGCAGCATGCCGATCGACAACAATCTTCTCGAGCGTGACATCAGAATCTTTGCCACTGGCCGGAAAAGTTGGCTGTTCAGCGATACCGTCGACGGAGCCAGGGCCAGCGCCGTCATCTACAGCCTGATGTTGACCTG
>NZ_JAMYLV010000086.1:0-1275 GCF_040318195.1 Mesorhizobium sp. M1273
AAGGCAGGAAATGGCAGTCGCTCCTTCGCTCAACTGCCTCTCCAAAGAATCCTTTCTCAGCCTAAACTCAACCCCAAAATCGCCATATGCGATTCCCCTGCCCCTCGAGGGGGGAGATTACGCGCTCAGCCGCTTTCGCCTACTAAGCCATCGGTAGCAGCCGGCGCATGATCAGCGAGGCATGGCCGCCCACCCCGTGTGCAGCCGGCCGGCGCTCGACGACCTCGAAGCCGTGCTTGCGATAGAAGGCGATTGCGCGGTCGTTGCCCTCGATCACTTCCAGGGCGATGCTGGGAATACCCGCATGCGCGGCAAGAACGGCATGCAGCAGGTCGGCGGCAAGGCCGGTGCCGTACTCTGTTTTGTCTATATGGAGCCGCTCGAGCATGACCTCGCCCTTGTCGTCCATCGCTGCCATCGCATAACCGGCGAGCGAGCCGTCAGCCCGCTCGGCGACGAAGGACATCTTGTTGTCATCCCCGAGCTCGGCCGCCAGCCGCTCCGGCGCGTGCTTCTCATCCGACAGCCGTGCCGTCGTCTCGGCACCCAGGACCGGCGAATAGGTGTGTCGCCAGGATTGGCCCAGCAGCCGCGACACCGCCGGCACGACCTGTTCGGTCATGGTTCTTATTTGGGTCATTGGCACCTCGCCTCAGAAACCTGCCCCTTTTGAGCGGAGATGTCCGGCAAGACAGAGAGGTGCTGTCCCGCCGGCCCTGCACGGCTGAGTTCAGCGCACATCCGCGCCGGCCACCATGACTATGTGCTGGCAGACATTGTCGATATCGCGAATGACGTCGTCGTTCCAGAACCGCAGGATAGTCCAGCCCAGCGCTTCAAGCCGTGCGCTTCTGGTAGCGTCCGATATTGAGGCATCGGCCCGGGCATGCTGGGAGCCATCCAGTTCGACAATCAGCTTTTTGTCCGGGCAGGCAAAATCGACAATATGGCCTGCAATTGGCATCTGCCGCCGAAATGCCAGCCCCATGAGTCGATGCGCCCTGACCTCATTCCAGAGCTTCAGCTCGGCATCCGTCATGGCCTTGCGCATCTTGCGCGCATTGCCGCGGTTACGGGGAGGTACGGGATAGTGATTCACTACTTCTATTCCTCAGCGCGAATCTTGCCCATCTTCTCTGTGCTGCGCTTGAACACCCCCCTCTGTCCTGCCGGACATCTCCCCCTCAAGGGCAGGGCTATCGCATATGAGTGATGGCATTGATGAGATAGTCGTCGTTCCAGGCGCATTTCTTGATGCGATGGCTGATGGGAACT
>NZ_JAMYLV010000087.1:0-1218 GCF_040318195.1 Mesorhizobium sp. M1273
CCCTTGTGAGGGCTTTGCATGAAGGGTGTGCTTAACCTGATTGGCCTACTGGGCGTCTTTTGAAGGCGTCTAAGGCCTCGCCCTGTCGCCCTGGCGCGACCGGCATCATTGGCCCGATCGGCTCGATTTTGGACGCACTCCTCCCTCACGCCCGTCTCTCTTTGGGTGGATACAGGACACCGATCATAGTCCGCAGATTGTAGGCGCATGCCGCCAGCATGCACTGCGTGCGGTTGGTCGCAAGGTTGAAGAAGCGCATGCGCCGCATGCCGTAACGCTCCTTGAACACGGCGAAAGGCCGCTCAACCGCCGCCCGCACCTTGGAGATCAGCCGGTTGCGCAGCTTGTCGCGCGGCGGCAATTCAGGGTGATGCTTGTTGGGCCGCCGCATCAGGCGATCCTTGATCTTGGCCTCAGCGAGCCGGTCATGCCTGGCATGGGTGTAATAGGCCTGATCGCCATAGACCGCCTTCTCATCGCCGCAGATCAACCGGTCGGCCGGCTCGGTGTCGGTGACTGAGGCGTCGCTCACCTCGACGCGCCGGATCAAGGTGTGCCCCTGGTCGACGCCAATGTGCATCTTGTAGCCAAAAGTGCTCTTTTTGCCCTTCTTGCCCCAGCGCGCATCCTTGTCCGCCGACGGCTTGACCGGGCCGTGGTGGCCCTTCTTCGGCTGCTTGGGCGGCCGGCCGGGGGATTGCATGAACGAGGCATCGACCAGCGTGCCGCGCTTGACGATCAGGCCTTTCGTCTCCAGCTGCCGGTTGATCTCCTCAAACACCTTGTCGATCAGCCGCTCACGCGTCAGCTCGTCGCGAAAGCGCCATAGGGTCGAATGATCGGGCGTACGGTCCGAGAGGCTGAAGCCAACGAAGCGGCGAAACGACAGCCGGTCACGGATCTGCGCCTCAAGCGCTGGATCGCTCAGCCCATGCCACACACCCAGCAGAAGGCAGCGCACCAGCAACATTGCCGGGTAGCTGGCGCTACCCGGGCCGCTGCTGCTGCGCGGGCCAAGCAGCTTGCTGATCGGCTCCCAGTCCAGCTCTTTCGCAATCAGGTCGAAGATCGTCTCATCCGACACCGCAAGACCGTCCGCCAGACTCAACTGACCCAGAACACGATCCACCATCGCGAATCTCCCTGCTCCAACCTCACAACAGAATCACTGATCGGCTTCTGTGCAAAGATCTCCTTGTGGGAGAAGGTGGCCGAGCG
>NZ_JAMYLV010000088.1:0-1168 GCF_040318195.1 Mesorhizobium sp. M1273
GGCAGGGGAATCGCATATGGCGATTTTGGGGTTGAGTTTAGGCTGAGAAAGGATTCTTTGGAGAGGCAGTTGAGCGAAGGAGCGACTGCCATTTCCTGCCTTGAGAGCTACTTTGGCGCGGTGCCTGATCCACGCGCGCCCAACGCCACGCACCGGCTTGGCGACCTGATCGTGATGATGATCGCAGCAAGCCTGTGCGGCGCCAGCAATGCGACGGAATTTGCCCTGTTCGCGCAGGAGCGCAAGCAGGCGCTGTCGCGGCTGATCGACTATGACGCAGCTCCCAGCCACGACACCTTCTCGCGGCTGCTGCGTCTGCTCGACCCGGAGGCCTTTGGTCGCGCCTTTGCTGCCTTTGCCGCAGCTTTCGCCCGAGCCAGCCGGGAGACGCCCGAGGTGGTGTCGCTTGACGGCAAGGCTTTGCGGCGAGCCTACGAGAAGGGCTTGGCAGCCAGTCCGCCGTTGACGGTGTCGGCCTTCGCCGCCGAGACCCGGCTGTGCCTGGCGGCAGTCTCGCCGAGCGATGGTGAGAACGAAGTCGAGGCCGCGCTCAAAGTCATCGAACTCATTGATCTTACGGGCAGATTGGTCACCGCCGACGCGCTCCACTGCCACACCCGCATGGCTGCGGCCATTACCCAAAGAGGTGGCGATTACCTGCTTGCGCTGAAGGGCAACCGTCGTCATTGGCTGCGCCGTGCCAACCTGCAACTGGCCGACGCCACCCCTTCCATTGCCGAGCGGACCGAGACCAGCCACGGCCGCAACGAGTGGCGGCAGGCCGAGATCGTGGCGGCGGCCGAGCCGCTGATGCCCGGCCACCGGGCCTTCATCCGCATCACCAGCCGACGCGATCAGGCCAAGCCGTTGATGCGCCTGTTCATGGCCTCCACGCTCATGTCGCCGCAGCGGGCGCTCGACCTCACTAGAGCTCATTGGCAGATCGAGAACGGCCTGCATTGGATGCTCGATGTCCATCTCGATGAGGATCTCAGCCGTGCCCGCAAGGACAATGCCCCCGCCAACACGGCCCTTCTCAATCGCCTCGCCAGAAACATCCTTCAGGCCGCCGATGCTGCCAAAGTTCCCATCAGCCATCGCATCAAGAAATGCGCCTGGAACGACGACTATCTCATCAATGCCATCACTCATATGCGATAGCCCTGCC
>NZ_JAMYLV010000089.1:0-1126 GCF_040318195.1 Mesorhizobium sp. M1273
CGCGCGGCAAAACCCAAAATACCCCACGGGATCGCATCCAGATCAGCAAAACCTATTCACTTCAACGACATAGACAGATGGGTGTTATGAAACAGGATTGTAGATGTGGCGCCAGCGGTCGAAGGCCCGCTGGGCCGCCGCCAGGTTCTCGAACGGCGGTCCCTGCAGCGCCTCGGCCTTGAGCGTGCGGTGAAAGCGCTCCTCCTTGCCCAGCGTCTGGGGATGATACGGCCTGGAATGCCCGATGGCGATGCCGATTTCGATCAGCCAGACGCCGAGCAGGGTAAAGTCGTTGCGGCCGCCATCGCCCCAAGGCGGGCCGTTGTCGGTGGCGATACGAAAGGGCAGGCCATAGCGGCGGAAGGCCGTGATCAGGCGCGTTTTCACGGTTTCGGTGGTCTGGTCGGAGCAGGCCGACAGCACGATCGAGAACCGCGAATGGTCGTCGAGCACGGTCAGCGGATGCAGGCGCCCGGCGCGCAACGGCACATGACCCTTGAAGTCCATCTGCCACAGATCGTTGGGCGCTTCGTGCTCGAAGCGGATGAAGGGCTTTGCCCCGCCGCCCAGCGCCCCGAGCTCGACGCCGTTGCGACGCAAGATGCCGGTCACCGTCGAGGGCGACGGACAGCCAATCCCCTGGCGCGCCAGGACCCGGGCGATCTTGCGCCCGCCCCAGGCCGGATGTGCCGCCCGCACCGAAAGCGCCGCTGCTTCGACCTCCCAGGCGCTGCGCCTGGGACTCGAGAGCGGTTGGCGCGAACGCTCCAAAAGCCCGGCCTCGCCCTCCGTCCGATAGCGCGCGATCAACTTGTGAGCCACGGTCCGACCGATCCCAAAGCGCCGGCACAACGCGCTCACATTCGCCCCCGGCGCGCTCGCCAACCTGACAAATTCCAGCTTCTGTTTCATCGCGCTCGTGTCCTCGAATGGCATCCCGAACCTCCCGGCGCAAAGCGCGCCAAACTGTTCGCGATGTCCTCGCACACCTGTTCGCGATGTCTCCGGTCCAAACACCCCCTTGAGGGCAGGGGAATCGCATATGGCGATTTTGGGGTTGAGTTTAGGCTGAGAAAGGATTCTTTGGAGAGGCAGTTGAGCGAAGGAGCGACTGCCATTTCCTGCC
>NZ_JAMYLV010000090.1:0-1061 GCF_040318195.1 Mesorhizobium sp. M1273
GTGTCGATCCGCCGTGAAGGCGAACGGATCTGGCGCGGGAAGTGCGCATCTGATCCCAGGATCATTGCCGAGCTTGTCCGCAAGCGGGCGCCGGCCGCAAAGCGCGTCGTGTTCGAAACCGGCCCGCTGTCAGTTTGGTTCTATCATGCGCTGCGCGCCGAGGGATTGCCAGCCATCTGCATCGATGCGCGCCATGCCAAAGCCGCTCTCGATATGGCGGCGAACAAGACGGATGCGAATGACGCCGATGGTTTGGCGCGTCTTGCTGAAGCAGGATTCTTTCGCGAGGTGCGCGTGAAAGGCTTCGACAGTATGTTGACCCGCACGCTCGTGGCAGCATGCACTCGGCTGGTCCGGATCACCGTCGAGCTTTCCAACCAGATCCGAGGGATCATGAAAACGTTCGGCTTGCTCGTTCCCGCCGGTAAGGGAACTACATTCGAAAAGAATGTCCGGAGCCTTCTTATCGATCAGAGCGAGCTTGCTCCTGTCGTCCTACCGATGGTGGAAGCCTGGCGCAGCATTCGCATCCGTGCCGCCGAGCTTGGGCGCCAGCTTGTCGCAGATGCACGTCAAAGCCAAGCATGCCGCATACTCATGTCGATTCCCCGGCATCGGCGCCATTACCGCAACCTCTTTCGCCACTGCCATTGAAGATCCGGGCAACTTCAAGAAGTCCCGCTCTGTTGCCGCTTGGATCGGCCTGACAACTCGCCGCTACCAATCGGGAGAAGTCGATTATGACGGCCATATATCCCGACGCGGCGATCGACATTTGCGGGGACTTCTCTATGAGGCTGCGGCGGTCATCCTGACACGCAGCTCGATCGACAGCAGCCTGCGCACGTGGGGCCTCAAGCTCCGGGAGAGGGTTGGCTTCGAACGAGCTGCCGTGGCTGTGGCGCGCAAACTGGCGGTGATAATGCATTCGATGCTCAAGACCGGTGAGTTCTTTGATCGAAATGCAGGCGCCACAGCATGAAATCTTGCGAATAGCGTTCAGGATCTGAGCGCCTGAGACGTCCCTGCCGGGACGTGAGCCGAGCCATTCCGCTGATGGG
>NZ_JAMYLV010000091.1:0-960 GCF_040318195.1 Mesorhizobium sp. M1273
GCATATTTTCGGTTCGCCCACCTGGATCCGAAAGGCCGATCAGGCCTTTGCGGAATGGGGGAAAAGGGTGGTGGAGCGGTCATGCGGTTTTCATGAGCGCTCCCTCGATGATGACGCCGGCGGTCGCGTATTTCCACAGCGGCACCAGCAGCTTGCGGGCGAGCGCGACGATCATCGCCTTCTTGAGGCGGCCGCCGTTGCGCGCCACCCGTTCGCTGAACCAGCGGGCCAGGCCCGAGGCCGGCTGATGGCACAGCCACAGCCAGGCAAGCTCGACCGTCGTCGTTCGCAGCCGCGGATTACGACACGCCTTGTCCGTGATCGATCGCGCCGCTCTTCGATGGGGAAGGTGCCAGTCCCGCGTAGGCGGCCACCTGCTGCGGTTGTTGAAATGCCGGAACAGCCCTTCGGCGTGGAGGATCGTCGCGAATTCCGGCCCGAAGCCCTTCAGCTTGAGCAACATCGCCGCCGGCGTCGAGGCGTCCACCGCCGTCGCGGCGAGCAGCGCGTCGCGCTCGGCCTCCACCGCCTTGATCTGGCCGAGCAGCAATTCGAGACGGTCAAGTTCGCGGCCGATCTGGGCCTTCATGCGGGCCGGAAGGGCGCGGCCATCGCCGGTCCGCAGTTCTTCCAGGCGATCGCGCCGGTCGCGGCCCAAAGGCTCGTAGTCGCGGATGCCCTGGCTGAAGAGCAGGCCTTTGATGCGGTTGACGTGCTCGACCCGTTCGGCGACCAGCACCTTGCGCTCGCGGTTGGTCCGGCGGCGATCCTCATTCTCGGGCGTCGGCACCCGGACCATCGACCTGACGCGTGGCTCACCCCGCTTGACGGCCAGCAGGGCGCGGATCAGCGCCTCGCCATCAAGCCGATCCATCTTGGCACGACGGTGGCGGCGCGACACCGCGATCGATGCCGCATCGACGATGTGACTTTCGATCCAGTCCTCGCGGTTCAGCACCC
>NZ_JAMYLV010000092.1:0-709 GCF_040318195.1 Mesorhizobium sp. M1273
TCAAACGCCGGAGAAGCCGCAAGCTCGAAAGCGCTTGACCTCAACATGCCGAATAGAGAAGTGCTTCAGGACTGCTGCAACCCGGACTTTTTCAACACTATCGACCCTTCTCGGACGTTCCCTGAATGCAAGATCACGGGCAGGTTCTGACCCTATTCCCGACCTTGACAGCCAAGTGCAATATGCGCCAGTTGCGTCTTCGGTCGTTGCAAGCCTTGACACGATATGGTTCAGCATTGTTGGGCGGCAGCCCGAGGATTCAAACCGATATTCGTCTCGCTGGAATGTCTAACGCGACTCCGTCATGATGTCCCAGCCCTGTCGAGCGACGCTGCCAAAGCCGTTAGCAAGGCATCAACTTCGTTGACACCGCCGACGTCTACCACAACGGCAAGTCCGAGGAAGTCGTCGGTCGCGGCATCAAGGCGAGGCGCGATCATTGGGTCGTGACGACCAAATTCGTCAACTCGCACGACAAAGGGCCTAATCTCGGCGGCCATTCGCGCAAATGGGTGAACCAGACCGTCGAGAACAGCCTGCGCCGCCTTGGAACAGACTATATCGACCTGTTCTACTTCCACCGCGCCGTCTTCGATGCGCCGCTGTAAGAGCCGGTGCGGGCGATCGCCGACCTGATCCGCCAGGGCAAGCTGCGCTATTTCGGCGTCTCCAACTTTCGTGGCTGGCGCATCGCCGAAGTCGCGCATCT
>NZ_JAMYLV010000093.1:0-681 GCF_040318195.1 Mesorhizobium sp. M1273
AGTTAGCAGCACAGCATGAGCCATGTGACGTTATTGACCGGGCCTGAGCGTCGTCGTCGTTGGCGTGAAGAGGATCAGTGCCGGATACTGGCCGCGGCATTCGCGCCCGGGGCCACAGTGGCGGCGGTAGCGCGTCAGTACGATGTCGCGACCAGCCTGATCTATAAGTGGCGCCGCACGGTGAGAGCCCGCGAGACGGGCTTTGCCGAAGTTGTCGTGGCTCCCGATGAGCCTGTCGCCGTTTCGCGGCCGGCGGCATCCCCAGCGGTGATCGAGCTGGAGGTCGCCGGCAAGGTGCGGCTGCGGATTCCGCTGACCACGCCGCCAACACTGGCGGCAGCGATGGTGAAGGCGCTGGGCGTTTCATGATCCCGGTTCCGAGCCAGGTGCGGATCTGGTTGGCGGTCGGCCGGACCGATATGCGTCGCGGGATGCAAGGCCTCGCTCTGCAGGTTCAGGAGACGCTGGGCCGGGACCCGCATGCCGGCGATATTTATGTCTTCCGCGGCCGCAGCGGCAATCTGATCAAGATTATCTGGCATGATGGGCTCGGCATGTCGCTGTATGCAAAACGGCTCGAGAAGGGCCGGTTTCTATGGCCGTCGCCGGCGGACGGCACGGTTTCCATATCACCGGCGCAGCTCGCCTACATGCTCGACGGGATCGATTGGCGCAACCCGC
>NZ_JAMYLV010000094.1:0-677 GCF_040318195.1 Mesorhizobium sp. M1273
TTCCTGAACCGCGCGATGGAGTTGCCGCGACGAGATCGGATCGGTGCAACTGCGCCCCGGGAACAGCCAGCCATGCGGAAGCATCACCCCGCGACGCCTGCCTTCGCGCCACCACACCCGCAGCAGTTCCAAGAGTTGCGGCGAGAGCATGGCGTTGCGAACCTTGCGTCCTTTGCCCTGTTCGACGCGGATCAGCATGCGTGTGCTGTCGATATCATCGACCTTGAGGTGCGCGACCTCCGATACGCGCAGACCCGCGCCATAGGCGACACCGAGCGCGGCCTTGTACTTGATGCCAGGTGCTGCTTCGAGCAGCCGCGCCGCTTCCTCCACGCTCAGCACGTCCGGCAGCTTGCGTGGATGGCGCATGATCACCAGCACACGTGCCAGATCCCGCCGCTTCAGCGTCACCAGGAACAGGAACCGCAGTGCCGAGACCGCGCCATTGATCGTCGCAGGGCCGACGCCGCTCTCATGCTGATGCAGCTGGAATCGACGGATGTCCTCAGCCCTCGCAGTGTCGGGCGAGCGGCCAAGGAACACAGCGAAGCGCCGGACGTGACGAACGTAGTCTTGCTGGGTATGGGAGCCCAGGCCACGCATGAGCATGTCGTGCTGCATGCGCTGGCGAAGCGGAGAGATTGGTGCATCGGTCGACAGGGTAGCCATGGCGAGTT
>NZ_JAMYLV010000095.1:0-652 GCF_040318195.1 Mesorhizobium sp. M1273
TAATCGATTGCCTGTCGGATCGAGGCCGAGCAGCTTCAATTCCTCCAGATCGAACACTGAACTACTTGACCCGTTGCCTTCTCGCGAACTCTTTCGAAAACACGCGATGAAGACCGAGTGCGCGCGATCCAGCTTCGCCCCTCGCAACGAAATCGGGAGGGCCGACATGCGTTTGCCAGACAAAGTTTGGTGGGGCAGGTTTCCACGTAACTTTTGATCCATAGGCCGCTTTGCCCGGAGCTGTGATACGTCCACGTAGAGTGCAGATCCGCGGCTCCAGCCTTCTCGCGCAAGCATTCGGCGTCTCCGCATGATCGACGCAGGATGTTTGCTGCAAGAGTGATGCATGATGGACAGTGGTGGGGCACGCATTGACGATGTCAGGCGTTCAGGATTTTCGCTTCCTTGGCGGCGCTGAGAAATGCCACGCGCGCTACATCCGGTGCGCTGCCGCCGCCGAGAACCTTCATGCATGCCATACGAGCCTGGATGCGGCGCGCGGTTTCTCCAATGGGCCAGCGGTAAAGCAGCATTTCGGCGGCTTCGCGGGTGCTCGAAACACTGACTTTGCCCGAGGACAGCAAAACGGTCACGGGCTCTTCGAACGTGCCGACATCTCGTTCGCAGGTCATATGCTGGTCTCCTTTCGCAA
>NZ_JAMYLV010000096.1:0-649 GCF_040318195.1 Mesorhizobium sp. M1273
GGCACCATCCACAGGCTCCCGACGATCTGCTTGCGCTGGAAGCCGAGATCCTCGAGTTCGTCGCCCGCCGCCATCGGCAGGCCCGAGCGATGGGCGAAGAAATCGCCGATGGTGGCGTTGCCCGAGACATAGTCGAGATTGAGGCGAAAGCCGTCCCAGACCTTGCCGACCGGGGTATCCCAGTCGAAGCTGTGGTCCTTCGTCATGGCGATCGCGGCCACCGTGGCCGAGATCGACTTCGACACCGAGGCGACCTGGAAAATGGTGGTGCTGCTGACCTTAGAAGTGTCGTCCCGGTTGTTGCGAAGGCCATAGCCCTCGTCAAAGATCATTTTGCCGCCATGCACCACCGCCACGGCGAAGCCGGGAACGTCGGATGCTTCCTTGACTTTCTTGACGATGTCCGGCAGCGCGGCCAGCGCCTTCTCGACACCGCCGGGATACAGCTCCACAGCATCCTGCGGCGGCGATGGCCCAAGCTCCGGCACGTAGGACTGCGCGGCTGCCATGGCGGGCAGCATGGTAACCAGGGAAAGCACCAGGAGAGCAGCGGCCTTGTTCATTGCATGTCCTCAAACCTGCACGGCAGATGATCGGATCATACGCGGCAAGATGAAAGATGGTTACAGCTATTTTCTACTGATATGTT
>NZ_JAMYLV010000097.1:0-616 GCF_040318195.1 Mesorhizobium sp. M1273
ACCGGGACCAGCTCTTGGGGCGTATCCAGGAGCGATATGGCATCGCCAAGGAAGAGGCAGAGCGCCAGGTTGATAACTGGTCCAGAAGCATCAGCTGAGCCTTTGGATGCAATGCCGTTTGCTGCCCACCACCGGGGTGAAACTCTGCGTCGCCCGTGCCGACTGGTGCGGTGGGCTCTTTCGACAGCGAGGCCCGCGAGGATGCTTTAGCCATATCTGATGTTCTACTTGCGTGGCGGGCTTCGCCTCGGCGTGCCCAGCCCGTAGGCGAAGGAGCGTAATCATGAACAACATTATCTGGCTGGTCGGCGCGATCGTGATCGTAATCGCCATTTTGAGCTTTTTGGGTCTGCGATAGGCCTTAGCCTCTCCTCGACCTCTTCGATTCGGCAACGGCTCCCTCTCGGCGTGGCCTCACTGCCCGTTGCACTCAAGCAGGTCAGACTTAGGTCCCAAGCAAGATACTCCAGGATTGGACCGAAGCCCCGGCTGAGGAACGTAGCCGGCTGGCTCACGTTGTGGTGAGCTTTGGCGCGACGAAGATGCGTCCGGGCGGAAGAGTTCAAGCCAGGGAGGAGAGGCCCGACGCTCCGAACGGGCGTCGGGCCTGGGCGTA
>NZ_JAMYLV010000098.1:0-608 GCF_040318195.1 Mesorhizobium sp. M1273
CGGCGCAAAACGATGCAGTCGTGCAAGCGCCAGCTCTTCCTCGAGTTTGACGACGCGTTCGGTGAGTTGACGGTTCTGCGCCTGCAGCGCAGCAATACGCGCCATCAACGCTTCAACAGTCGGTTCGCCGGGTCGATTCATCAGATTCTTGAATCGAAAGCATGCCGCCGCGTCAACCGCTCAATTCGAGAGCCCTCAACCCGCAACCTGATATTGCCGCACCGGATGGCGGACCATCGCATCGATGTCGATGCCATCGAGGATCCAGTGCAATTGCTCGGTCGTAAGCGTGACCACCGCTGCCTCCCGGCGCGGCCACCGGAACTTGTCCTCGGTCAGCCGCTTCAGGACCAGCACAAAGCCCGACCGATCGAAGAACAGGAGCTTCATCCGGTCGCGACGGCGATTGCAGAACGCAAAAACCGCCGGAGCAAACGGATCGAGCGCCATCGTCTCTTGGACCAGAACCGCAAGGCTGTTGATGCCGGCCCGGAAGTCGATTGGCTCGCGGTGCAGGTAGACTTTCAGGTCAGCGCCCAGTCTGAACATGACCCAGTGCTCCGATGGTCGCCGTCAACGCATCCACATCACCGCATTCCAGCGTCAAC
>NZ_JAMYLV010000099.1:0-583 GCF_040318195.1 Mesorhizobium sp. M1273
GGCATCGCCAAGGAAGAGGCAGAGCGCCAGGTTGATAACTGGTCCAGAAGCATCAGCTGAGCCTTGGACGCAACGCCGTCTTCTGCCCCCACCGGGGTGAAACGCTGCGTCGCCCGCCGTGCCGACTGGTGCGGTGGGCTCTTTCGACAGCGAGGCCCCACGAGGAACCTTTAGCCGTATCTAATATTCTACTTGCGTGGCGGGCTTCGCCCCGGCGTGCGCCCCGCCCGGAGGCGAAGGAGTGCAATGATGAACAACATTATCTGGCTGGTCGGCGCGATCGTGATCGTAATCGCCATTTTGAGCTTTTTGGGTCTGCGATAGCATCAGAGCCCTCTCTTCGAGCCGGCGACCGTCCCCGCTCGGCATGGCCTCAGCGCGCCCAAGCTGGTCAGACTTAGGTCCCAAGCAAGATACTCCAGGATTGGACCGAAGCCCCGGCTGAGGAACGTAGCCGGCTGGCTCACGTTGTGGTGAGCTTTTGGCGCGACGAAGATGCGTCCGGGCGGAAGAGTTCAAGCCAGGGAGGAGAGGCCCGACGCTCCGAACGGGCGTCGGGCCTGGGCGTAAATGCAAACAATCA
>NZ_JAMYLV010000100.1:0-511 GCF_040318195.1 Mesorhizobium sp. M1273
GGGCTGCGCACCGGTCGTGCTTCGAGGTCGAGAAGAGCGCCCATGCGCGCCAGCATGGCGGCGTCCAGCCGGTCGGTCTTGGCGATCCTGCCGGTGGCCTCGGCGAAGCGCCGGGCTTGGCGTGGGTTGACCTTGACCAGCGCAAGGCCAGCCGCCGCCAGCTTCCGCTCAAAGGCCCGGTGATATGGACCTGTCGGCTCATAGACGATGCGTACGCCGGGCGGGTCCAACCGGCTCGGGCTCAACCAGCTCATGAACGCCTTGTGGCCGCGGCTGTCGTTGGCAAAACGCCGGCTCGCGCCGTCGCTCAGCCTGTGGGCGTCGAGATGGTCTTTCGATATGTCGATCCCGATGGTATCGTTGGTCATCTTTCACTTGTCCTGTGCTTGTCGTTCGGAGCCGAACTCCGGGTATCCGTTCAGGCCTCAAGGGAAAGACGAGGGCGATCCGACTCTAGCTCGACCCGTCAAACGGTCAGCAATTCCACCGATCCGACCCTCGCCGCTGAGGG
>NZ_JAMYLV010000101.1:0-509 GCF_040318195.1 Mesorhizobium sp. M1273
ATCGTCCAGGAAGGCCACAAGGCGGTTGCCGCCGGCATGAACCCGATGGACCTCAAGCGCGGCATCGACCTCGCCGTCGCCGACGTCGTCGCAACGCTGATCAAGAACGCCAAGAAGATCAAGACCTCGGAAGAGGTTGCCCAGGTCGGCACCATCGCCGGCAATGGCGACGTTTCGGTCGGCTCGATGATCGCGGAAGCGATGCAGAAGGTCGGCAATGAGGGCGTCATCACGGTCGAGGAAGCCAAGACCGCCGAGACCGAGCTCGAAGTCGTCGAAGGCATGCAGTTCGACCGCGGCTATCTCTCGCCCTACTTCGTCACCAACGCCGAAAAGATGGTTGCGGATCTGGAAGACGCCTACATCCTGCTCCACGAGAAGAAGCTCTCCAACCTGCAAGCCATGCTGCCGATCCTCGAGGCTGTCGTGCAGACTTCGAAGCCGCTGGTCATCATCTCCGAGGACGTCGAAGGCGAGGCCCTGGCCACGCTGGTCGTCAACAAGCTGCG
>NZ_JAMYLV010000102.1:0-506 GCF_040318195.1 Mesorhizobium sp. M1273
ACCACGCTCCTGATCGACTTGCCTTCATGCATCAGGTCAAAGCCCTTGTTGATGTCCTCGAGCTTCAGCGTGTGGGTGATCATCGGATCGATCTCGATCTTGCCGGCCATGTACCAGTCGACGATCTTCGGCACGTCGGTGCGGCCGCGCGCGCCGCCGAAGGCGGTGCCCATCCAGGTGCGGCCGGTGACGAGCTGGAACGGCCGCGTCGAGATCTCCTGGCCGGCGCCGGCAACGCCGATGATGACCGACTTGCCCCAGCCGCGGTGCGAGGCTTCCAGCGCCTGCCGCATGACTTTGGTGTTGCCGGTGCAGTCGAACGTGTAGTCGGCGCCGCCGATCTGGTCGGCGCCGCGCTTGGTCATGTTGACGAGATGGGCCACGACATCGCCGTCGATCTCCTTCGGATTGACGAAATGCGTCATGCCGAATTTCTCGCCCCATTCCTTCTTGTCGTTGTTCAGGTCGACGCCGATGATCATGTCGGCGCCGGCAAGGCGCAGGCC